>NZ_JBEXGX010000003.1:0-391963 GCF_040607495.1 Streptomyces sp. NPDC005281
TCGCCTCCTTGTCCTTGGAGAGCATCGACTTCTGGATCCGCGGGATCAGACCCTCGTAGGTCATGTTGATGCCCGCGATCTTCATGCGGGTCCTGCGGGGCCGGAGTCCGGCCGGCCGACGCGGTAGGGCCTGGTGAACAGGCCCGCCGCGCGGATCGTCGCGTCGACCGTCCAGAAGGCCGGGTGCGGGCCGGCCGACGGGCCCGCGTGGACCACGAGCCGCCCGCCGGGGGCGAGCGCGCGGCGGGCGAGGCCGTAGAACTCCTGCGAGTACAGCTTGGTGGCGGCGGTGACGCACGGGTCGGGCAGGTCCGAGATGACGACGTCGTACGACGAACGGTCCTCGCGCAGGAGGCCGAACGCGTCCGCGGTCACCTGGTGGACCCGGGGATCGTCGTACACATGGTGGTTGAGGGCGGACAGCGCGGCGTCGTCGCGTGCCAGCCGGACCACGTCAGGGTCGGGCTCGACGATGTCGACGCGGCGCACACCGGCGTGGCGCAGCACCTCGCGGGCGGCGAGGCCGTCACCGCCGCCGAGGATGAGCACGCGCGCGTGCGGACCGTTCATCGCGGGGTGGACGAGCGCCTCGTGGTAGCGGCGCTCGTCGCGGCCGCTGAACCGCAGCCGGCCGTCGAGGAAGAAGCGGAGCGGACGGCCGTGGGTGCCTCCGGTCAGGACGGCCTCCTGGATGCCGGTGCGCGGGGCGACGCGCGCGTCCGCCCCGTACAGCGCGTGGCGCGCGGCCCGCTCGAAGTCGTCGACCAGCATCGCGGCCGAGGCGAGGAGGCCGAGCACGACGACGTTGGCGACGACCAGGGTCCAGCGCGCGCGGCGGGTCAGGTCGCCGCGGAACAGGCCGAGTACGAGGGCGCCGCCGGCGATCACGTTCACCGTCCCGGTCAGCAGCGCGCCCGTCAGCTGGCCGAGCAGGGGCAGCAGCACGAACGGGAACGCGAGGCCGCCGAAGAGGGCGCCGACGTAGTCCGCGGCGAACAGGTCCGCGACCGCGCCGCCGGGGTCCTGGCGGCGGATGCGCTGTATCAGCTCCATGAGCAGCGGGACCTCGGCCCCGATGAGCAGGCCGATCGTGAGGGAGAAGACGACCAGCAGCCAGCGGGGGCCGTCCGTCCACAGGCCGCCCCAGCCGCCCGTCCAGGCGAACACCGCGTACAGGGCCATCGCGCTGCATCCGCCGACCAGGGCGAGCGCCGCCTCGACGGCGCCGAAGCCGGCCGCCGCGAACGGGCGCAGCCGCTTCGCGGCGAGGGAGCCGACGCCCATGGCGAAGACCATGACGGAGAGCACGACGGATGTCTGGGTGACCGAGTCACCGATCAAGTACGAGGCGAGGGCGACGAGTTCGAGCTCGTACACGAGTCCGCAGGCCGCGCAGACGAACACTCCCACGAGGACGAGGAACCTGCCGGTG
The DNA here is from genome assembly GCF_040607495.1 of Streptomyces sp. NPDC005281. Lineage (NCBI taxonomy): Bacteria > Bacillati > Actinomycetota > Actinomycetes > Kitasatosporales > Streptomycetaceae > Streptomyces > Streptomyces sp. NPDC005281. The sequence goes on from NZ_JBEXGX010000003.1 coordinate 1,433, forward strand.
CCCGGACGGACGGGCAGCCGCGCCTGGCCCTGGACACCCCAGGGCGGCGGCACGCCGGGTGGGGCTGGCGTGTGCGGTTCGATCACGCCGTGAACGCTACGTCACGCAACCACTACGTCTCGTCACCCACACGTGTGGAAACTCTTGCTCTTCATGGTGTACGGAGTTGACTTGGGCATCTCCCCGGCACCCGGCGCGCGAACCCCGGGTCCGTGGGCGTTCCGCCCGCTCCCCGGCGCCGGACACGTCGACATGCCCGCTCGCACGTTTCGCCGTCGGACACCTGAGGGCTTAGCTTCGCCGTACGACATCGCAGGACCTTGCTTCGCCCTACGGCACCTGAGGGCTTCGCTTCACCGTCAGACGCCGGAGGGCCTCGCTTCACCGTCAGACGCCGGAGGCGCTGAGGGCTTCCGTCCGTACGCCGACTCGCGTTCGCGTCGCGACCAACTGGCCGTCCTGCGGGTACGCGTGCCACGTACGCCAGTGGACCTGGCCCTCATGACGCTGGGCGAGCAACGCCGTGAACGCGTGCGGGCTGCCGGGGAAGACACCGGCGAGACCCTGGGGGTGGTCGGAGACGAGGGCCAGCAACTCCTGTGCCCGGCCCGCGAAGGAGCCGGGGGACAGGATCTCGACGCGGGCCGCGAACTCGTACTCCCAGTCGTCGAATCTCTTCGCGACGCCGAGCGGCAGGGGCATGCTGCTGCCGGCGATGCACGCGACGGTCTCCGAACAACTGCCCCGCTCCTCCTCAAGAAGGACCTGGTGGGACGCGCCGAGCAGTCTCAACTGAAGTTTCGCCCCGGCCAGTTCGAGATCGAGGGTGGCGAGGGCCGGCAGCGGTTCGCGGCCCAGCGCCCAGGCGAGATCGGCCGCGCGCGTGTCGGTGTACGAGGTTTTCAGGGTCGTGAGCATGGGTCGGCTCCGCTAGCACGCAAAGGTGAGGTGGGGTTCCTGCGCACCCGGTCAACACCGGGGGAACGGCCTGGCCGGTCCGGCCGGAAGGGCATCCGGCGGACGCGTCCGATAGGACCATCCGATGGTCTTACGAGGCCTGTCGGCCCAGGGCTGCTTGGTGATGCACCAGGGCCGCTTTGGTGGTTTAGAGGGAATCATGAACTGTGCTGCCGCCACAGCGTTTTTACCCAAGTTCGTGGGGTTTCCATCCCCCCGAGGGCTCCACAGCTCAACTGTTCAACCACGATGTGCGCCCGGCGTACGAACGTGCCTGTCGGCAGTCGCCGGCCGACGGGCACATTCGTGCGCGGGACGTGTTTCGCGGGAAACCGCGTCCGTACGCCGGACGCGTCTCCCGCCGGGATGCCACCCGCCCGTGTCACCCGTGCCGGGCCCGGGTCAGTTGCCTCCGCCGCAGCCGCCCCCGCCGCACGAGGACCCACCTCCACAGGACGAGCCTCCGCACGACGAGTGCCCCCCGCAGGAGTGACCCCCGTGTCCTCCGTGGTGCCCGCCGGACGAGGCGCCGCCCGCACCGCCGGCCCACCAGCTGCTGTCGCCGCCGCCACCGCTGCCGTCGGAGCCGCGCCTTCCCTTCCGGGACCCGCCGACGGCCTTGACGACCACGACCAGCACGACAACCCCCAGGATGATGCCGAAGATCATGACGTCACCCTCCTTCCGTTCCCCCGAAGCGGCCCCCCGTGGGCGTGCTTCTCGATTCCGGTCCTGCGTGACAGGGGGATGCCCTCCCCCCTCACGGCCCAAAGCAGAGTTGAGGAACTCCTGAGCATGTAAATGCCCTCTCGCGCCGGGGCAGCGAATTTCCGGAAGGGCGCCGAACCCTCTTGCGCAATGGTCAAGAAACGTTGACCATTGGAGCCATGCCTACCGGTGATCTTCCCGAGACGTTTCACGTCACCACGGACGACCAGCTACGCGCCGTCTCCAACCTCACGCGTCACCGGATCATGGCCGTGCTCCGCTTCGAGCCCGCCACGATCACGCAGATCGCCGAGCGGGTGGGCCTCGCGAAGGGGAGTTCCAGTTACCACGTACGGCTGCTCGAGCGAGCGGGCCTGGTCAAGGTGGTGCGGACGCGGAAGGTCCGGGGAGTCACCGAGCGGTACTACGCGATGGCCGCGCGATCGATCGTGCTGCCGGATCCGGGCGAGGGAGGACCGGATGTGCTGATGCGGCACGCGGTGGCGGACCTGGAGGCATCGCCGGCGGACGCCGAGCGGCACGTGGGGATGGCTCATCTGCGGCTCACCGAGGAGCAGTTCACGGAGCTCGGGGCACGGCTTCAGACACTGGTGGACGAGTACCGGGAGCTGTCCGATCCGTCGCTGCCGGACACGTCATTCGTCTTCGCGCTGTTCCACCCGGCCCCCCGTCAGCAGTCTGAAGGGGATGCCAAGTGACCTCCGGAACAGAGGACTTGCCGACCGGCTTCGGGCGGCTGTGGACTGCGCAGACCGTGTCCTCGCTCGGTGACGGGGTGTCGCACGCCGCGCTGCCGCTGCTCGCGCTGACCTTGACCCGGGATCCGATGGCGCTCGCCGTCGTCACGGCCGCCGGAACACTGCCGTCGCTGCTCTTCGGGGTGCTGGGCGGTGCGCTGGTGGACCGCTGGGACCGTCGGCGCACGATGTGGGTCACGGACGCGGCGCGTGCGGTGCTGCTCGCGATACCCGCGGCAGCGGCCGTGCTCGATCTGCTGAGCATTCCGGTGCTCGCGGTCGTCGCCTTCCTGCTCGGCCTCGGCGGACTCTTCTTCGACACGGCCGCCACGGCCTATCTGCCGGATCTGCTCGGCCGCGACCCCGCGCTCCTGGAGCGCGCCAACTCCCGCCTGCGCGGCACCCAGACCGCCGCATCCGGCTTCGCGGGGCCACCCGCGGGCAGTGCGCTGCTCGCCCTCGGGCGGGCGGTTCCGCTGCTCGCCGACGCCGTGTCGTTCGCACTCTCCGCACTGCTCGTACGGTCGCTGCCCGCGACGCCCCGGCCCGCACCACAGGCCCGCGAGTCGCTGCTCCGCCAGGCGCGGGCCGGCGCCTCGTACGTGTTCCGGGATCAGTTGCTGCTCGGGCTCGCACTGCGTCCGGCGATCGGGAACATCGCCTTCCTCGCCGTGGAGACGGTCCTCGCCCTCTTCGCGCACGACCGTCTCGGCATCGGCGCCTTCGGCTTCGGCCTGCTCCTCACCGTGGAGGCAACCGGCGGCCTGCTCGGCGCGGGCATCGCGTCCTTCCTCGGCCGACGACTCGGCACCGGCACCGCGCTGACCTGCACGGCCGCGGTGGAGGGGCTTGCGATCCTGGGGCTTGCCGCCGCGCCGAATCCCTACCTGGCCGGCCTCGCGCTCGCCGTCTGCGGGGCGGGCATGGGCGCCACGATGGTGCTCGGTCCCTCCCTCCGACAGGCGATCGTCCCCGCCCACCTGATGGGCCGGGTCGCCTCCACCTCCCGCATGCTCGCCATGGGCGCCGCCCCGTTCGGCGCCTTCCTCGGCGGCTGGCTGGCCACCACCTACGACGTACGCACCCCGCTCTACGCGGCAGCCGGCCTCCTCCTCGCCATGACCGCCGTCACGGCAACCATGACCAGCAACCACCGGGTCGAGGCAGCCCTGCGTCGCGCCGCCCCGGACCACCCGGAATCCAGGGATCCCGCGCGGGAAGGCGCAGGCGAACTGTCGTGACGCCTCCGCGGAGGGGGCGCGATCTCCGCCGGTGCGTCTTCGGCCGGCCCGAAGACCTCGCCCTGTCGCAGGCCTCGACCGGCGCCGATGTCGACCATCGCGCGGTACCGCACATCCGGCGCCCCGCACCGTCTCTGGGCCGTCCGGGGGTGGTCGGTGTCGACGGCCGGCGGCAGTCGGCGGCAGCGGTGGCGCTGCTCAGGGGTGGCCGCGACGGGTACTTGCGCAGGTGCCCGTCGGTGCAGGTGAGTTGAGGAACTCCGGAGCTTGGGCGCAGGATGGCCGGTATGACCTCCAGCGCGCGCCCCTTTCTGAACCGCCGGCTCGCCGAGTTCGGGACGACGATCTTCGCGGAGATGTCCGCCCTCGCGTTGAGCACCGGCTCGATCAACCTCGGGCAGGGCTTCCCGGACACGGACGGTCCCGAGGAGATCCGGGAGGCGGCCGTGCGGGCGCTGCGGGATGGACGCGGCAACCAGTACCCGCCGGGTCCCGGCGTCCCCGAGCTGCGCACCGCGATCGCCGCACATCAAAAGCGCCACTACGGACTGTCCTACGACCCCGACACCGAGGTCCTGGTCACGGCGGGCGCCACCGAGGCCATCGCCGCCGCGCTGCTCGCGCTCCTCGAGCCCGGCGACGAGGTGATCGCCCTGGAGCCGTACTACGACTCGTACGCGGCCTCGATCGCGATGGCGGGCGGGACGCGCGTACCCGTGACCCTGCGCCCCGACGAGGGCACCGGCGACGGGGACGGCCACCGGCGGTTCCGGCTCGATCTCGACGAGCTGCGCGACGCGGTCACCGACCGGACGCGGCTGCTGCTGATCAACACCCCGCACAATCCGACCGGCACCGTCCTCACGCGCGCGGAGCTGACGGAGATCGCGCGGATCGCCGTCGAGCGGGATCTGCTCGTGGTGACGGACGAGGTCTACGAACACCTCGTCTTCGACGACGCCGAGCACGTGCCGCTGGCGAGTCTGCCGGGGATGCGCGAGCGGACGGTCACCATCGGCAGCGCGGGCAAGACGTTCTCGTTCACCGGCTGGAAGGTGGGCTGGGTGACCGCGCCCCCGGCCCTGGTCGGCGCCGTACGGTCGGCGAAGCAGTTCCTGACGTACGTGGCGTCGGGGCCCTTCCAGTACGCCGTCGCCGAGGCGCTCGCGCTGCCGGACGCGTACTTCGAGGGGTTCCGCGCGGACATGCTGCGCAAGCGGGACGTGCTGGCGGCGGGGCTCGCGGAGGCGGGGTTCAAGGTCTTCCGGTCCGCGGGCACGTACTTCATCACCACCGACATCAGGCCGCTCGGGGAGACGGACGGCTTCGCGTTCTGCCGCGCCCTGCCCGAACGCGCCGGTGTCGTGGCCATCCCGAACGCCGTCTTCTACGACCATCGCGAGGCGGGGGCGCCGTTCGTACGGTTCGCGTTCTGCAAGCGGGACGAGGTGCTGCACGAGGCCGCCGGACGGCTGGGCAGGCTGTCGTCCTGAACTCCTCTCGGCCCAGGGGCACCTGGGCCGGCGGAGAACCCCCACTGCTTCAGTGGAAGACCCGGCCCAGAGCCACGACGACGGTGAGGGCGAGCAGGACGGGGCCGAGCGGGAAACCCCGGCCGCGCCCGGATACCGGTTCGGTGGGCCGCAGTTCCGGGTGGTCGCGGAGCGCGGTGACCTCCTCGGTCATGCGGACGTAGGACGGGTTGCGGCCGAGGCGTCGTTCCAGCTTCGGCATGCCCAGGCCGGGCAGTCGCCAGGCACCGCCGTCGGGCATCCCTATCTCCACGCTCCCGTCCCGGGTGTAGCGGGCCGAACGCAGGCGATCCCACGGCAGGTGCCGCACCCGCCAGCCCCCGGCCAGCCACAACCCGGAACTGTCCGCGGTGACACGCCAGTTGAGCAGCTCCGCGGCGGTCCCGCCCCATACCGGCAGGAAGAGCAGGAAAAGCCCCCTCAGCCTGAACCCGTCCGTGACGAGATCGCGGGTGATGAACGCGGCGCCCGCCATCGTGGCCAGCGCCACGGCCGCACCACCGGCGCGCGCCAGGGAGCCGGGTCCCCAGTTCAGCGGGCGTCCCGTCGTGATCAGCGTCGCGGGGACCGGGGCGGCGGTGGCGTGGACCCCGTCGGTCGCGATGCGCGCCACCGCTTCCGGGGTGAATTCCGGTTCCCTGCCGGGGCCGGGCAACCGGACGGGGCCGCTCGTGCGCAGGACGGCCGGCTCGCCGTCGCGGAACGTGGTGACGAGGAGCAGTTCACCGCCGTCGCAGGGGGCGCCGAACATGACGGCCTCGCGCGGGAGCACGGCGCCCGGGACCCGTTCCCCCTTGTCCTCGGCAGCGGTACCTGCACCGGCACCTGCACCGGCACCGGCGGAGTGTGCCGACCGCGATCCCTCCTCTTCCGCGTCGGGCACCTCGGCGACGAAGCGCGCGGCGAGAACGGGCCGGCGGGTGGCGGTGTCGTCTCCCGCGTAGATCCACATCAGACCGTCGCGGCCCATGCGTTCCAGCACCCGCAGGACCGGAACCGGCCCGCGGCGCAGCACGGCGGCACGGCGTCGGGCGAGCAGACCGGTGACGAGCAGGGAGAGCCCCGGAAGCCCGGCGGCCAGGAGCCCCAGCTGCGGGCCCATGGCGTCGTACGGCTCGGACGCCAGCCGCCGCCAGGATCCGTCCTCCAGCACGGTCGACGTGGCGCCGACGCGGTGGTCCTCCGGATAGGACGAGCCGAGCGTCAGTCGCCGACCGTCGCCGGTACGCACCCGGACCGACTCGTCGCCCCGGCCGGTCACCTTCGCCCCGGTACGGACCGCACGGTCCGCGTGCTGCCGGTCGTCGTGGATGCCCGCGAGCCCCTGGGCCCCGCAGAAGGCGGCGACGGCCACGAGCACCAGCCCCGCCACGATCGGGATCAGCCCGCGCCGCAGGGGCGCGACGGGTTCGGGAAGCGGGTGCCGTACGTCCGCGGTGCCCTCCGCCAGGTCGCGCTGCCGACGGCGGCCGGCGAGCCGTTCGCGGGCGGCGGCCAGCCGAAGCCCAGGGCGGCGAGGACGCACAGGTTCGCGGCCAGGGAGTTCGGTCCCGCGTCCGGCAGCTCCAGCCGGGCCACGACCGCCGCCAGCGCGGGGGCCGCGACCAGTGTCAGTTCGGGCAGCCGGGCGAGCCAGTACAGCAGCCCCAGGGCGAGTCCCATCTCCGCCATGCCGAGCCAGTCCGCACCGCAGGGCGCGGCGTCGGTGCACGGCGGTTCCGGTGCCGCCGCGATCGCCCACACCACGGTGATCAGCAGCGCCGTCACGGACCACAAGGCGCGGGCCCAGGGCGCGGGGCGGGCGTGCGACCACCGGGCCGCTTCCCCGGAGGACCAGACGGGCGTGTCCGCGGGAACGGAACGGGACGGCAAAGGGGCAGGTATCGGGGCCGGTATCGGGGCCGGAGTCTCTGACACGCGAGGATTACGCGGTACGGCCTCCCGCTCACCACTGCCCGGGGACGGCAGTCGTCCGGGCCCCGGAACTGCCCGAGGACAGCAGTTCGGGAGAGGGACCGGAGGAGACGTCCCGGCCACTGGGCCCGGCTGGACGCCCACCCCGGCAGCAGGCTTCCCGAGAAACCCAGCGAAAGCTCCCGCCCGGGCAACGGACATCCCGAGCGACCCGGCGAAGCTCCCACCCCGGCAGCGAGCTTCCCGGGCAACCCCGCGCAAGCTCTCGCCCCGGCAATGGGCTTCCCGGGCAACCCCGCGAAAGCTCCCGCGCCGCCCTCGATGCCCGGCACCCTCGATGGCCACCGCCCTCGACGGCAGGCGCCCTCGACGCCCGCCGGCCTCGGCACCAGGCGCCCTCGGCAGCCGGGCACGCAGCCGTCTAGCACTGCTGGCAGCCCCGGTGCGGGCGGCGCGCCGGGGGCCCCGCAACGGAACCCGCACGGACGATCAAAGCTCGCGAATACCCCGTGGGGAACGCACAGTTCGGGGTGTGACCCACCCGAGTACCCTCGCTCGCCCCGCTCTCCCGGAGCCCGGCGACCGTGCCGTCCGTCCGTCCCGCGCCGCACGCAGCCTGCCGTACGCCGCGATCACGGCGCTCGGGCTGTTCGCCGCCGCGCGCCTGGCCGGCCTCCTCGTGCTCGCCGGGACGGCCTGGGCCACCGGCAGACACCCGGTCGCCCTGCTCGCACGTTCCTGGGACTCGGCCTGGTATCTCGGGATCGCCGCGCACGGCTACGGCAGGACACTCCACTTCCACCCCACGGTCGTCCACAGCGACCTCGCGTTCTTCCCGCTCTACCCGGCCCTCGTACGGGGTGTCACGAGGCTGACACCGCTGACCGGGGGCTCCGCGGGCCTGCTGGTCTCCTGGGCCGCGGCGGCTGCGGCCGCGTGCGGGGTGTACGCGATCGGGGCCCGGCTGCACGGCCGGGCGGTCGGTACGACGCTGGTGCTGCTGTGGGGGCTGCTGCCGCACTCGGTGGTGCTGTCGATGGCGTACACCGAGCCCGTACTGACCGCGTTCGCCGCCTGGTCGCTGTACGCGGTGCTCGACGGACGCTGGGTGTGGGCCGGCTCGCTGGCCGCGCTCGCGGGGCTGTCAAGGCCGAACGGCTTCGCGGTGGCCGCGGCGGTCCTCGTGGGGGCGGCGCAGGAGATCTGGCGGAACCGCGGAAAAGTTTCCCACAGGGTGTGGACGGGCGCCGCGCTCGCACCCCTCGGCTGGACCGGCTACGTACTGTGGGTGGGACACCGCGAGGGCGCCCTGCTCGGCGGCTACTTCCAGGTGCAGCGGCTGTGGGGCTCGCGCTTCGACCTGGGCGAGGGATCGCTCCATTTCGTCAGGCACCTGCTGCTGCACGGGGACAGGTTCGTGTTCCCCATGACGATGGTGATCGTCGCCGTGGCCGTGCTCCTGTACGGGCTGCTGATCGCGGACCGGCCGCCCCTGCCGCTGCTGGTCCACAGCGGCATCCTGCTGCTGATCGCGCTGGGCGGCTCGGGTTTCTTCGAGTCGAAGCCGCGCTTCCTGCTCCCGGCGTTCCCGCTGCTGCTGCCGCTGGCCCGCGCCCTGGTACGAACGGCGAGAGCCCGGCCCTGGCACGCGACCCTGGTGGTCGGCGCCTTGGCCGGGCTCTCGTTCGCCTACGGCGCGTATCTGGTCGTGATCGCGCACACCCCGCTCTAGGACGGGTCCCGGGCCTTGTCCCGGACCTGCCCCAAGGGTCGGTGCGCACGGTGAAAAAAGCGCCGCTGCGAGGACGGATCTACTCTTCTTCTTCGTCGTCCCCGGGCTTGTCCGTCTCGTTGATCTCCTGCTCCAGGCCGAGCTGCTCGACGAGCCACTTGTCGAACTCGATGGCTGCGCGTACCCAGCTGACCGTCGAGGACACGAAGTGCTCCAGGGCGACGCCGGTGCCGATCAGCATCTGCGCCTCGCCGATCAGGCGGACGGTGCCGTCGTCGTGGGTGTGGCTGTAGACCTTGGGCCACAGCGTGCGGCGGTTCCAGTCGTCGATCGACTCCAGGAGCGCGGGCTTCTCCTCGAGCTGGTGCGGCCGGTCGTAGAACGTCCGCACCGAGAAGACCTGCTGGTCCGCCTCGCCGCGGAACATGAAGTACGTACGGAACTCCTCCCACGGCGCCGCGAGGTCACCCTCGTCGTCGACGACGTACTTCAGCTCCATCTGTTCCAGAAGCTGCTTCACGAGGTCCTGATCCGGGACCACGGGGCCGGCGGGGCCGCCGGACTGCGGCTCGGGCTGGCCCCCGAAATTCGGAATCGAGGACGGGTCGATGCTCACCGTGTATTTCCCTTCGTACGGATACCGCCATCCTCCCTCATGGGGGGCGGGGAGTGGCAACCTCTGACGGGCCCTGTCCGCCGGGGGCTGACAAGATCCGGTCACGTACGGGCATCGGACCGGCAAAAGTGGAGGGCCCGCGGCGGACCGCCGCGAGCCCTCCACAGGGTGCTGATGCCGGGTGCTGATGCCGGGCTCCGGTCAGGGTTCCGGCTCCTGCTACAGCTCCTGCTCCTGCTCCTGCTCCTGCTCCTGCTCCTGCTCCTGCTACAGCGTCTTGCCCGTGGCCGGTCCCACGATCAGGCCGTCGCCGAAGGCGTCCACACGGACCGTGTCGCCGTCCTTGACCTCGCCGGCCAGGATCTCCTTGGCCAGCCGGTCGCCGATGGCGGTCTGGACGAGGCGCCGCAGCGGTCGCGCTCCGTACGCCGGATCGTTGCCCTCCGCGGCGAGCCAGGCCAGGGCCGCGTCGGTGACCTCCAGGCCGAGCCGGCGCTCGGCGAGCCGTCTCGCCAGGGAGTCGATCTGGAGCCTGGCGATGCGCTCCAGCTCCTGCTGGTCGAGGGCGGAGAAGACGACCAGGTCGTCCAGCCGGTTCAGGAACTCCGGCTTGAAGGAGGCACGGACGACTTCCAGGACCTGCCGCCTGCGCTCCTCCTCGGAGGCCGACGGGTCGGCGAGGCTCTGCCCGCTCAGGAACTGGCTGCCCAGGTTCGAGGTGAGGATCAGGATGGTGTTGCGGAAGTCGACCGTCCGTCCCTGGCCGTCCGTGAGCCTCCCGTCGTCCAGCACCTGGAGCAGGATGTCGAAGACCTCGGGATGCGCCTTCTCCACCTCGTCGAGCAGGATCACGCTGTACGGGCGGCGGCGTACGGCCTCGGTGAGCTGACCGCCCTCCTCGTAGCCGATGTACCCGGGCGGCGCGCCGACCAGGCGGGCCACGCTGTGCTTCTCGCCGTACTCCGACATGTCGATGCGGACCATCGCCCGCTCGTCGTCGAAGAGGAAGTCGGCGAGGGCCTTGGCGAGTTCGGTCTTGCCGACGCCCGTCGGGCCGAGGAAGAGGAAGGAGCCGGTGGGCCGGTCCGGGTCGGCGATCCCGGCGCGGGTGCGGCGCACGGCGTCGGACACCGCCCCGACGGCCTCGGCCTGGCCGATCAGCCGGCGGCCCAGCTCCGCCTCCATGCGCAGGAGCTTCTGTGTCTCGCCCTCGAGGAGGCGGCCGGCGGGGATTCCGGTCCAGGCGCCGACGACGTCCGCGATGTCGTCCGGCCCGACCTCCTCCTTCACCATCGTGCCCTTGGCGACCTCCTCCTCCGCCTGCGAGGCCTCCTCCAAGTCCCTTTCCAGGGTGGGGATCTCGCCGTAGAGCAGCTTGGAGGCGGTGTCGAAGTCCCCGTCGCGCTGGGCGCGTTCGGCCTGGCCGCGCAGTTCGTCGAGCTTCTCCTTCAGCTCGCCGACGCGGTTGAGGGACTGCTTCTCCTTCTCCCAGCGGGCGTTGAGACCGCGCAGCTCCTCCTCCTTGTCGGCGAGGTCGCGGCGCAGCCGGTCCAGGCGCTCCCTGCTGGCGGCGTCCGTCTCCTTGCCGATCGCCAGCTCCTCCATCTTGAGCCGGTCGACGACCCGCTGGAGCTCGTCGATCTCGACCGGGGAGGAGTCGATCTCCATGCGCAGCCGCGAAGCGGCCTCGTCTACGAGGTCGATGGCCTTGTCGGGGAGGAAGCGGGAGGTGATGTACCGGTCGGACAGGGTCGCGGCCGCCACCAGCGCCGAGTCGGCGATCTGGACCTTGTGGTGGGCCTCGTAGCGGCCCTTGAGTCCGCGCAGGATGGCGATGGTGTCCTCGACGGTCGGCTCGGCGACCAGCACCTGCTGGAAGCGCCGCTCCAGCGCCGGGTCCTTCTCGATCCGCTCGCGGTACTCGTCGAGGGTGGTGGCGCCGACCATGCGCAGCTCGCCGCGGGCCAGCATGGGCTTGAGCATGTTGCCCGCGTCCATGGCGGAGTCGCCGCCCGCGCCGGCGCCCACGACGGTGTGCAGCTCGTCGATGAAGGTGATGATCTGCCCGTCGGAGTTCTTGATCTCCGCGAGCACGGTCTTCAGCCGTTCCTCGAACTCGCCCCGGTACTTCGCGCCGGCCACCATCGCGCCCAGGTCGAGCGAGACGAGCCGCTTGTTCTTCAGGGACTCGGGTACGTCGCCCTTCACGATCCGCTGGGCGAGGCCCTCGACGACGGCGGTCTTGCCGACGCCGGGCTCGCCGATGAGGACGGGGTTGTTCTTCGTGCGGCGGGACAGGACCTGAACGACCCGGCGGATCTCGTGGTCCCGGCCGATGACGGGGTCGAGCCTGCCCGCGCGGGCCGCGGCGGTGAAGTCCGTGCCGAACTTTTCGAGCGCCTTGTACTGGCCCTCGGGATCCGCGGTCGTCACCCGGCGCCCTCCCCTGGTCTTCTGGAACGCGTCGAGCAGCTTCTTCGCGCTCGCGCCCTGCTGGGAGAGTACGTCGGCGATCCCCCCGCCCTTCGCGGCAATGCCGATCAGCAGGTGTTCGGTGGAGATGAACTCGTCGCCCAGCTCCTTGGCGCGCTCGGCGGCGTCCGCGATGACGGCGAGCGCCTCGCGGTTCGGCTGCGGGGGCGCGACGGTGGAGCCGGTCACGCTGGGCAGGCCCGAGAGCACGCGTTCGGCGCCGGAGCGGACCGAGGCCTGGTCGGCGTCCACGGCCACCAGCAGATCGATGATGTTCTCGTTGTCCTGCCCCTCGAGCAGAGCGAGCAGCAGGTGGGCGGGGGTGAGGTCCGGGTGCCCCTCCCGTACGGCGCGGTTGCCGGCCGCGTTGATCGCGTCCCGGCTCCTGTTGGTCAGCTCGGCGTCCACGTTCGCGTTCTCCTCCTGATGTTCCCGACCGTTCCCTGACTCATCCAGCGTACACAAAGTTGAGCCTATTCCACTCAAGGCTGGAAGAGCCGGAAAATGGACACCCACCAGGCGTAGATTCAGGCCTCATGGCTTCCCATACGGTGGACCCGCGGCATCCCGACGCCGCCTACCTGAGCTTCTGGCGCGAGCGCCGCCTGTGCACGCTGACCACCCTCCGGTCCGACGGCAGCCCGCACGTGGTGCCCGTCGGCGTTACATACGACCCCGAGGCCGGTCTCGCTCGGGTCATCACGAACAAGTCCAGCCGGAAGGTGGCCAACGTCCTGGCGGCCGGACCCGACGGGGCGCGGGTGGCGGTGTGCCAGGTGGAGGGGGCGCGCTGGGCGACGCTCGAGGGGCGGGCCCGGGTCTCCACGGACCCGGTGCACGTCGCGGAGGCGGTGCGGCGCTACGCGGAGCGCTACGAGCGCACGCCGTCGCCGAACCCGTCGCGCGTGGCGATCGAGATCGAGCTCACGGCGGCGATGGGCCGCGGATGAGACCGCCGCCGGACGTCCCGCGAACGGTTCCGGCCCTTACGGGGACGGGCCGAAATCCGGAGATCTCCCCTGAAACTGCAGCGGCGTCACCGTGTTCAGGTCACGGTGACGCCGCTGCGGGGGGAAGTACCTGCGCGATCTACTACGACGGGGGAATCGCGTCAGGCACTGCGGGGGGTGGCTGCGATGGTCTCGACGTCGGGGACGTCAGGTCCGGTGAGCTGGTGGTCACGCTGGTCGAGGTTCACGAAGATCATGCCGTACCGGATGGCGCACCGGACGGGCTGCGGCGCCCCCCGAGGCCGCCGCAGACACCGGTAGGCCCGTACGTCCTCGTCGTCGTCGCGGGTGACGACGACGGGTTCTCCGAAGACGGTCACCATCAGCGAGTCACCGCTGTAGGGGATGGCGGTGACCAGGTCGATGAAGTGCCAGCCGGACCGGTAGGCGGTGGCCATCTCACGGCGGAAGGAGCGGTCGTCGGGAGGAATGGTCATGCTTCTGCGCTCGCGGAGACGATCGTCCAGCCACTGTCCGACAGGGCCGAGGCCTCGACAGCGTTCCAGCCGCTGTCCGCCAGGGCCGGCTTCACGATGTTCCAGCCACTGTCACCCGGGGCCGCCGCGGCCTGGATGTCGGTCCAGCCACTGTCACCCGGGACCGCCGCGGCCTGGATGTCGGTCCAGCCGCTGTCTCCCGGGACCGCCGTCTCGACAGCGGTCCAGCCGCTGTCCGCCACGGTCGCCCTCACGCTGGTCCAACCGCTGTCCGGGCCGGCCCAGCTCCGGGCACCCCCGGCATCAAGACCCGAGGCCCCCAGGGAGCCGGACGCCACAGCGACAGAGAAGACTGCGGCAAGCACTGAACCAAGCAATCTCGCTCGCATAGTCGGCTTCGTCCTCACTTGATGGAATCTTCTCCCCCGTCGTCACAAGACGATGGCTCATTCAGGCACGTCAATGCCACAGCAGCGATGCATCATGTTCCTGCACGTTCAGGACCCTGGGGGGTGGAGATTTGCCCACAAAGAACTCACAACCGACACATCCCCACGCTGTCACCACGTTGTGTGACGAAGGAACACGCCTTTACGCCAGTGCGTTGCACTCCGGCCGCATCACACGGGTCGAAGTGGAAACGGCCCCTTGCCTCTTGGAGTTCGCACTGCTTCATCCCGACCCCGACGACGAGAAGTGGCTGCGCCCCGTTCCGCCGTCCGTCGCGCTCGCCCAGCGCCTCCAGCCCCTGGAACGGGAGATCCAGGAACGCAGGCGGCTCGCGATCGAACTGACCGACTCCTTCGACCCGTTCATCGCGATCAGCACACAGAGCACCGCGAGCATCCACGCGATCACCGTCCTGGAGGGATTCGACCGGATCAACGCGGCACTCAATTCGGCCACCGCCGAGTGCCAGACGGAGATGCTGACGATCCAGCCGGGCGGCGGCCGGCCCGCCGACGCCCTGATGCAGGCCCTGGAGCGCGACAGGCCGCTCACCGACCGGGGTGTGCGCATCCGCACGCTGTACCAGCACACCGCCCGGCACAGCCAGGGGACGCTCGCCTACGTGGAGCGCATATCCGGCGGCCGGATCCAGGTCCGCACCCTCGAGGAACTCATCGAGCGGCTGATCGTCTTCGACCGGACCGTGGCCTTCATTCCGGCCAGCGACGACCGGCGGGTGGCCCTCGAACTCCGCCACCCCGGACTCGTTCTGTACCTGAGCAAGGTCTTCGAGCAGCTCTGGCAGCGCGCGGTCCCGCTCACCGAGGACGTCCCGAACGACGTCGGCCCCAACGGCATCACCGGCGTCCAGCGCTCCATCGCCAAACTGCTCATCGAGGGGCATGTGGACGAGGCCATAGCCCGCCGGCTGGGCATGAACGTCCGTACCTGCCGCGCGCACATCGCCAAGCTGGCCTCCGCCCTCGGCAGCGGGAGCCGGGCCCAACTCGGCTTCCTGATAGCGCAGTCGAGGCTCCTGGACCAGCCCGAGGGAAGGGAGTGACCCCGGTCGGCAACACCTCGCGCGACGCGCCCGGGCGGGCTCCAGGAGCCGCGCCCGGACCACCGCCGTCAACGGCCCGCCGGGGAGCCGCGGTCGGGGACGGCGGGGGCCGTCGGCACGACCTCCGCGACGGTGACGGCCTCCGGACCCGGCGACCGCTGCGGCCCGTCGAGCCCCGCCTGGGCGATCCGCACGCCCAACTGCGTCCGGCTCGCCGCGCCCAGCGTCTCCGACAGCCGGGCAATGTGCGCCCGGCACGTCCGCACGCTGATGCCCAGGCGCTCCGCGACGACCGCGTCCTGATGGCCCTCGGCCAGCAGCTCGGCGATCGACCGCTCCCGGTGGGTGATGCCCTCGATGCCCGTCGCGGGCATGGGCGAGGTCAGCGGGATCGCGAGACGCCACAGCCGTTCGAAGACCGTCACCAGGTAGTCCACCAGCGCGGGGTGGCGCAGCTCCAGCGCGATCGTGCGGTCCGAGTTGGCGGGGATGAAGGCCACCGTACGGTCGAAGAGGATGAGCCGTTCCACGACCTCGTCGAGGGTACGGGCCTCGGCCGCGTCGCCCATCAACTCCATGTAGTTCAGGAGGCCTTGGCCGTGCCGGGCCACATGGGTGTACAGGTCGCGCATGCGCACCCCGCGCCGGCGCATCTCCAGCGCCCGGTGCAGACCCTCGACGAGTTCGTCCTCGCGCCGGATGCCGCCCGGCTGCACGGTGAGGACCTCGCGGGTGCACTCCTCGGTCGCCTTGTCCATGGCGGCGTGGATACGCGGCAGACCGTCGAGGACCCTGATCGCCACGCCTTCGGCCGGCGCCCGCACCCGGCCGCCGAGGCCCGCGTACCACTCGAAGGCCGACACCGCGTCGCCCACCCGCGCCTGGCTCGCGCTGACTTCCTGGTACACGCCCCGCAGGAGCCGGGTCATGACCTCCTGCGGCGAGGTCGGCACCAGCCAGCCCATGTCGTCGGGATCGGGGTGCAGCAGCGCCAGTTCGAGCAGGCAGGGCACCGGCTCGGCGTCCTCGCGGGGCACCCGGCCCCGCCGCACGGCCCGGGAGTACACCCGGTCGCCCGCATCGCACAGCCGGTCAGCGCCGTGCGGATGCCTGTCCGTCCCGTGCCCGGCCATCTCCCACCCCTGGCTCCAGCTCCAACCCCTGGCGTGAGCCCCGCGTCAGGGCGTCCTCCGCAGCGCAACTATGCGCGGACGCGTCCGGCATCGCAACAAGGCTGCGTCGCCGAAGAACGTCCGTTCGCCCCTGCTCATCACCATAAATCGTGACCTCCGCCGCGCCCCTTGCAACAAGCTGAAGACCCGGAGCCGGGGCGCCCGGGCTCCCCGCGGAACAGCCCCCACGAGTCCGGCCGGCCCCTCGCCCGGCTCAGCCTCGAAGACACAACTCCAGTCACGCCCACGGGACTTGCTGTAACCACGCCACCGGGGCGGAGGCGCCGGCCGCGGCTGCGGACCGTAGGCGGAAGCCACGCCGGACGCTACCCGGTGACGGAAAGTTCACGGGGTCCGTAGATCGCGTGAGCGGCACCCGTGGCGAGCGCCCAGTAACGGTCGCCGTAGGACCAGTGCCACCACTCGGTCGGGTAGTTGACGAGCCCGACGGCGTTCAGCGCGGCGGCCAGAAATCGCCGGTGCTCCCGCGCCGCGCCGCTGATGCCGTCCGCGGCGGTATAGCATGCGCCCTCGCTGTCCTCGGGGCTCGCGTTCACAGGTGTGCCCATGTCCAGCTCCCGCCCGGCGGCGTCGACGAGAGTGAGGTCGACAGCGGCACCCGCACTGTGCGGGGCGATCTCGGGCGGCGACACATAACGGCTCGCCTCGTCCCGCAGGCGCCCGTCGTCCCACCCGGGGTGCCGCGCGCGCAGCCCGGCGGCGTACCGCTCGAAGTAGAGCCGCTGCGACGACGGCGGGCGGTAGCCCTCGACGAACAGCAGCCGCATGCCGTCCGGCAGCAGGCCGCCGGCCGCCACGAGCCGGTTCAGCACTCCCTCGCGCAGATGCGCGAAGGCTCCGGTGTCGTCCCTCCTGCGGGCGTCGACCGGGAACGGCTCTCGCGTCCGTACGTCGAGAAGCGGCTCGCCGCAGTCCACGACGGGTATCGCGGCGATCTTCGGGTCCGACATCAACACGATCGAGGGCATGGGCCCGATCATGCCGGAGAGGGGCGTGCGGCCACGGACGGCGGCGTGAGGGGTCGGCGCGCACTTCGGGCGCATCCATGGGTGCCGGGTGGCTGGAGGGCCGCGTGAGGCCCCTGAGGGCCTTCGGGGGGGTGGGGCGAACGGAACGGCCCCGGGCGGGGGCGTGCGCCTTGGGCGCGCACCCGCGAGCGGGGCCGTGACCGTGCCTCTCCCTGCCCGCCGTCCCGGTCCGGGACGGCGGGGCGGAGCGTCCTACTTGATGCCGAGCGAGGTGCAGAGCGCCTTGTAGGGCGTCGTGCAGATCTTGTTGACGGGGTAGATGCTGTCCTGGACCACCGTGTTCTCGATGTTGTCCTTGGTCAGGGCCACCACGGGCACGAGCTGGGACGGGATGTCCTTGTTGGTGGGGCTGCTGACCTTGTCGCGGGTGAGCGCGTCGAACTCGATCGAGCGGCCCTGGACCCGGGCGACCGCCATCTCGGCGGCGGCGTTGGCCTCCTGCGGGTACGACTTGTACACGCTCATGAACTGGTCGCCCTTGATGATCCGCTGCACGGCGACGAGCTCGGAGTCCTGGCCGGTGACCGGCGGCACCTTGCTGACACCCGCGGCCTTGAAGGCGTCGATGACCGCGCCCGCGATGCCGTCGTTGGCGGCGTAGACACCGGCGATGTTGCTCAGCCCGACGGCCTGGATGGACTTCTCCATGTTGGCCTTGGCGTTGACCGGGTTCCAGTCCTTGGTGTCGTACGCGCTCGAGATGATCACCTTGTCCTGGAGCTCGGACAGGGCGCCCTTCTTGAACTGCGCGGCGTTCGGGTCGGTCAGCGACCCGTTCATCATGATGATCTTCTTCGAGGCCGAGTTGGTGCCCAGCGCGGCGACCAGGGCCTTGCCCTGGGTCTCGCCGACCAGCTCGTTGTCGAAGGAGATGTACGCGTCGATCGGGCCCTGCGCCAGGCGGTCGTAGGCGATGACCGGGATACCGGCGGCCTTGGCCTTGCGCACGCCCTTGGCGATCGTCACCGAGTCCACCGCGTCCACGAGGATGACGTCGACCTTGTCGTCGATCATCTGCTGCATCTGACGCAGCTGCTTGGCAGCGTCCTGCTCAGCGTTCAGGTAGACGACATCACCCTTCTTCTCGGTGAGCTTCTGCACCTGATCCCTGATGATCGGGTAGTCGAACTTCTCGTAACGGGTGTTCTGCTTCTCCGGAAGGAGCAGGCCGACCTTGATGTCGTCGCCCTTCGTAGGGCTTGCCGTGGAGCCGCTCCCCCCGATGCCGCCCATGCCGCAGCCGGCGACGGTGACGGCCATGGCGGACGACGCCACGGCTATGGCGGTACGGCGGAGGCCGGTGTTACGAGTCTTCACATCAGGTGCCTTCCGGGCGAGGTTGCAGCATTGCGACCCAGGTGGCTGAAAGCCAACGCGGCGATCACCTCAGCGTCAAGGAGTAACCACTTAACGAGATGGCAACGGCGTTTCGTGTTCCACAAGTGAACACGACGGGAAAAGACTACGCCCATCCATGGACCGATCCCCTCAGCTTCACCTTCCGTCATTCACAGGTACAACCAACTTCCGTTCACAGGGGTCGCGATCGCCCACGGTTTTTAACCGCCGTTGACGATCAGCCGGACGCCGAGGAACGCAGCACAGAGCCATCGGCACCCAAGCGCCCCCACCCCGTCCCGCGTGCCCGCCGCCGCGGGCGGACCGCTCGGCACCGCCGCCACAGCCGCTCCCGCAGTGACCAACCGCACACCACCGGCCCCATGAGCGGCAGTTCCACGCGAACACGCGCAAAGTCGACATCCGAAAGAACGTCCCGGCCACTCCGTCCAAAACGGTCAACCTCGCCATTCCGTCCGGAAAGCACACACTGCGCGTCGATTTCGTGAACCGGACAGGAAAGGCAAACATCGCTTTCGGCTGCAAATCCGGCCCTCGGTTCGGCACCTTCTCCGGCACCGACGAAATCAAGCCACTTGTTCTTCCGCCGGAACCCGGGCGGTGGCACCGGCTGCGCGATCCTCGCGCCGTGAACACGCGAAGGGGCCCGGCGGTTCGGAAGAACCGCCGGGCCCCTTCGCACGGAACTACTCGGACGCCCGCTTGGGCCGCCACACCACCAGGGCGCTGGTCTGCTGGACCTCCTGGTACGGGACCAGATCGCGCCGGTAGGAGGCGTGCACGGCGGCCTCGCGCTGCTGCATGGCGGCCGCGGCGCCGTCGAGGGCCGACTCCAGCTCCGCGACACGGGACTGGAGCGCTGCCACCTGGTTCTCCAGCTCGATGATCCGCTTGATGCCGGCCAGGTTGATGCCTTCGTCCTGCGACAGCTGCTGGACGGTGCGCAGCAGCTCGATGTCGCGGGCCGAGTAACGGCGGCCCCGGCCCGCCGTGCGGTCGGGAGAGACCAGACCGAGCCGGTCGTACTGACGCAGGGTCTGCGGGTGCAGTCCGGACAGCTGGGCCGCCACCGAGATGACGTAGACCGGGGTCTCCTCGGTCAGTTCATAGGGGTTGCGCCGACGACCGGTCGTGTCCATGGCTCCGTCATGCTCCCTTCGCGGCCTGGAACAGCTCCGCCCGCGGATCCTCACCCGCGGTCGCCTCGCGATACGCCTCCAGAGCGTCACGAGCCTTGTCGGACAGGTCCTGGGGAACCGTCACCTCGACGGTGACCAGCAGGTCCCCCCGGGTGCCGTCCTTGCGGACCGCGCCCCTGCCCCGGGCGCGCATCGTGCGTCCGTTGGGGGTGCCCGGCGGCAGCTTCAGCGTCACCGGAGGACCGCCCAGCGTCGGCACCTTCACCTCGCCGCCCAGTGCCGCCTCCGCGAAGGTGACGGGCACGGTGACGGTGAGGTTGTCCTCCTTGCGGCCGAAGACCGGGTGGCCGTCGACATGGACGGTGACGTACAGGTCACCGGCCGGACCTCCCCGCTCTCCGGGAGCGCCCTTGCCGCGCAGCCGGATCCGCTGGTTGTCGCTGACGCCCGCGGGGATCCGGACCTGCATCGTGCGGGACGACTTGGCCCGTCCGCTGCCCGAGCACTCCATGCAGGGGTGCTCGGCGATCAGACCGCGGCCCTTGCAGTCCGGGCACGGGTCCGTGAGCGAGAATCCGCCGCCCGAGCCCCGCGCCACCTGGCCGGTGCCGACACAGGTGGGGCACACACGCGGTGTGCCGTTCTTGTCGCCGGTGCCCGAACAGGCCTTGCAGGCCGCCTGCGAGGTCATGCGCAGCGGAACGGTCGCGCCGTCCACCGCCTCCGTGAAGGAGAGCGTGACCTCGGTGTCGATGTCCTGACCGCGCCTGGGCTGCGTACGCGTGCCCGTGGTGGCGCCGCCGCGGTTGAACAGGCCCCCGAAGACGTCACCTATGCCGCCGCCGAAGCCGCCGGCTCCTCCCGCTCCCTGGCCCTGGGGGTTGCCTCCGAAGAGGTCGCCCAGGTCGAAGTTGAAGTTGCCGCCGCCCGCGCCGGGACCCGGACGGAAGCCACCGCTGCCGAAGAGGGCGCGTGCCTCGTCGTACTCCTTGCGCTTCTTGGGGTCGCCGAGCACGTCGTTCGCCTCGGAGATCTCCTTGAAGCGCTCCTCGGCCTTGGCGTTGCCCTTGTTGGCGTCCGGATGGAACTCGCGGGCGAGCTTCCGGTACGCCTTCTTGATCTCGGCCTCGGTGGCGTCCTTGGGGACGCCGAGGACCTTGTAGAAGTCCTTCTCGATGAAGTCCTTGGTGCTCATCCCCGACGTCCCTCCTCCCACGTCCGTTCAAGCTCAGCCCTCGTCCGGGCCACCGCTCTCCTTGTCATCGGCCGTCGCGGCCGCCGAATCCTCGGCCTTGACCGTCTGCGCCCCGGGCTGCGGCTCGGCGACAGCCACCCGCGCGGGGCGGATGGTGCGCTCGCCGAAGCGATACCCCGGCTGCAGAATCGCCACGCACGTCGTCTCCGTGACGTCCGGCGCGTACGAGTGCATCAGGGCCTCGTGGATCGTCGGGTCGAAGGGCTCGCCCTCCTTGCCGAACTGCTGGAGCCCCATCTTCGCCGCGACGGTCTCCAGGGATTCGGCGACGGACTTGAATCCGCCGACGAGCTCCCCGTGGTCCCGCGCGCGGCCGATGTCGTCGAGCACGGGCAGGAGTTCGGTCAGGAGGCTCGAAACGGCGAGCTCCTTGACCGCGATCCGGTCGCGCTCGACACGGCGGCGGTAGTTCTGGAACTCGGCCTGGAGCCGCTGGAGGTCCGCGGTGCGCTCCGAGAGCGCCATGCGTGCCTGGTCCAGCTGGGCCGTCAGGCCGGTCAACTGTGCTGCTGCGTCCCCGTCCGGGGCCGCCGCCCCCTCCGCAGAGGGGGTGGCGGTCTGCGGCTCGGCGTCGTCAGAGGTGGCGCCGGAAGGGACGTCGGGCTGCTCTTCGAAGCCCGGGGTCTCCTCCGTCACGCGGCACCGTCCCGGCGGTCCTCGTCGACGATCTCGGCGTCGACGACGTCGTCGTCGGCCTTCGGGGCCTCGGTGCCGTGGGCGTCGCCGCCGGTGGCCTGGGAGGCCTGGGCGTCGGCGTACATGGCCTGGCCGAGCTTCTGCGAGACCGCGGCGACCTTCTCGGTGGAGGTGCGGATCTCGGCGGTGTCCTCGCCCTTGAGCGCGGCCTTCAGCTCCTCGATGGACGCCTCGACCTCGGTCTTGATGTCGCCCGGGACCTTGTCCTCGTTGTCCTTGAGGAACTTCTCCGTCTGGTAGACGAGCTGCTCGCCCTGGTTACGGGTCTCGGCCGCCTCACGGCGGGCGTGGTCCTCGTCCGCGTACTTCTCGGCCTCCTGGCGCATGCGGTCGACCTCGTCCCTCGGCAGCGAGGAGCCACCGGTGACGGTCATCTTCTGCTCCTTGCCCGTGCCGAGGTCCTTCGCGGTCACGTGCATGATGCCGTTGGCGTCGATGTCGAAGGCGACCTCGATCTGCGGGACACCGCGCGGGGCCGGCGGCAGACCGGTCAGCTCGAACATACCGAGCTTCTTGTTGTACGCCGCGATCTCGCGCTCGCCCTGGTAGACCTGGATCTGCACGGACGGCTGGTTGTCCTCGGCCGTCGTGAAGATCTCGGACCGCTTGGTCGGGATCGTGGTGTTGCGCTCGATGAGCTTGGTCATGATCCCTCCCTTGGTCTCGATGCCGAGGGACAGCGGGGTCACGTCGAGGAGCAGGACGTCCTTGACCTCACCCTTGAGGACACCGGCCTGGAGGGCGGCGCCGATGGCGACGACCTCGTCCGGGTTCACGCCCTTGTTGGCCTCGTTGCCACCGGTCAGCTCCTTGACGAGCTCGGCGACGGCGGGCATACGGGTGGAGCCACCGACGAGAACGACGTGGTCGATCTCGGACAGCTGGATGCCGGCGTCCTTGATGACGTTGTGGAACGGCGTCTTGCAGCGCTCCAGGAGGTCGGCCGTCAGCTGCTGGAACTGGGCGCGCGTGAGCTTCTCGTCCAGGTGCAGCGGGCCCTCGGCGGAAGCGGTGATGTAAGGCAGGTTGATCGAGGTCTCGGTGGACGAGGACAGCTCGATCTTGGCCTTCTCGGCGGCCTCGCGCAGACGCTGGAGCGCCATCTTGTCCTTGGCGAGGTCCACACCGTGACCGGAGCGGAACTGCTGCACCAGGTAGTCGACGACGCGCTGGTCCCAGTCGTCACCACCGAGGTGGTTGTCACCGTTGGTGGCCTTCACCTCGACGACGCCGTCGCCGATCTCCAGGAGGGACACGTCGAAGGTGCCGCCACCGAGGTCGAAGACGAGGATCGTCTGGTCGTCCTTGTCGAGGCCGTACGCGAGCGCGGCCGCGGTGGGCTCGTTGACGATACGAAGGACGTTGAGACCGGCGATCTCACCGGCTTCCTTCGTCGCCTGGCGCTCGGAGTCGTTGAAGTACGCGGGGACGGTGATGACCGCGTCGGCCACCTTCTCGCCCAGGTACGCCTCGGCGTCGCGCTTCAGCTTCTGCAGGATGAAGGCGCTCATCTGCTGCGGGTTGAAGCTCTTGCCGTCGAGCTCGATCTTCCAGTCCGTGCCCATGTGACGCTTCACCGAACGGATGGTCCGGTCCACGTTCGTGACCGCCTGGCGCTTGGCGACCTCGCCGACGAGCACTTCGCCGTTCTTCGCGAAGGCGACGACGGACGGCGTGGTCCTGGCGCCTTCGGCGTTGGTGATGACGGTGGGCTCGCCGCCTTCGAGAACGCTGACGACGGAGTTAGTCGTGCCCAGGTCGATGCCGACCGCACGTGCCATTTCGATTCCTCCAGCAATGACTTGAGTGGAACGGACTCAAGTGTGCACGACGTCCGGCCCGTGGTCAACAGACCTGAGTCGTGGGGGCTCAACTCTTATCCGCTCCTTACACGCAAGGAGCCTCTGAGCTGCGGCTTTCGCGCAGAGTCAGTGCACCTTCACCGCCCCAGGAGCCTCCGGACGAGGACGTCCCGGACGCCCGAGGGACCTCGGGACGGGTCCCCCGGGGGCGGGGATGGCATGCGGATGGGCACGGCGCGGACGGATTCCGGGACGCAGGGCCCCGGCGACGGCGACCGCCGCCACGGCGCCCGCCACCCACCAGGCGGCGCCCGCTCCCAGCCAGCCGAGGTCGATGCACAGCCCCACGAGCGCAGCCGCGAACGCGGCCAGGCCCGTCACGAGCATGACCCCCTGCCGGGTGAGCCCGGCCCGGCGCAGCCGGTGCACCAGATGGTCGGGCGCCGGGCGCAGCAGCGGCCACCCGGCCCGTCGCCGCGACACCAGGACCAGGACGGCGTCCGCGCTGGCCACGGCCGTCAGCGCGAAGGCGGCGCCGAGACCGGGACCGGCGGGCCGCTCCGCGTGCACCTGCACGACCGCCGAGGCCAGCAGGAAGCCGGTGAACAGCGACCCGCACCGCCCCGGCGCGATCCGGGCGGGGGGCCATCCGTGCATCAGGAAGCCGGTGAGGGCGGCGGCCAGCACGCTGAGCAGCGCCGCGAGCCCATCCATGAGCCCGGCGGCGGCGCACCCGCTGAGGGCGAAGGCGGTGATGACGCCGACCGTCCCCATCACCCCGTCGGCGTGGTCGAGCGAGCGGAAGGCCTGTGTGACGAGGACGATCCAGGCCACCGCCAGCACGCCGGCCGGCCCGCCCAGTTCGCCGTAGGGGACGGTCAGCGCGGCGGCGACGGCGACGCCCGCCACACACATCGGCGGGGGGACGGGCAGCAGATCGGCGGCGAGACCGAGCAGGGCGACCGCGATCCCGGCGACCAGCAGCCGCCCGGCGTCCGGCCCGAGCGGGGCGGCGCCGGTCCAGTCCCCGGTCCAGCCGACGAGCGCCGTCGCGCCAGCCACGGCGACCCCGCCGAGGAGCGGAACAGGCCTCGCTCTCGCGGGGGCCCTCGGTTTCGCCCGGCGAGCGGGAGGTCCCGTCCCGTCGGCCGGGCCGAGGCGCAGGGAGAACGACCGCAGCAGCGCGGTGAGCGTGGCGGTCAGGAGCAGAGCGGCGGTGGCGGCCGTGATTCCGTACAGCACATCGCCAATTTAGGGGTACTTGTCACAGTATTGGGTGAATAACACGATCGGGTTTACGTGTCCTGTCGTCCCCGGACGCACCGGACCCGGCGCCCGCCGCCCGCACGGTCACTCAGGGTTCCCTCAGCGACGCAGATCACCGCACCTCTGGCTACAGTGCGGCGAAGGAAGTGGGTAGTCTCAGACGGACTGCATAAGTTACCGCTTAGTAATCACCTTCGAGGTCACCCTCGGAGAACACCTCGCAGGCCCGAGGAGCCCCCGAATGCAACTCGCCGCGATCATTGTGTCGCTGGTCCTGACCGTGGTCGGCGTTGCGCTGATCGCGCGGGCCGTCGCGCAGATCTACCGGTTCATCAAGCTCGGCCAGCCCGTACCCGCGGGCAGCCGCACCGACGACTGGAAGGCCCGCAGCGTCACGCTGGCCAAGGAGTTCGTCGGCCACACCCGTATGAACCGGTGGGGGATCATCGGCGTCGCGCACTGGTTCGTGGCCGTCGGCTTCCTGACCCTCGGCCTGACGATCGTCACGGCCTACGGTCAGCTGTTCAAGGCCGACTGGACGCTCCCGGTGCTCGGCGGCTGGCTGCCGTACGAGCTGTACACCGAGTTCATCGCGCTGTTCACCACGCTCGGCATCCTCGTGCTGATCGCCGTCCGGCAGCTCAACCGGCCGTCCAGGCCGGGCCGCAAGTCCCGCTTCGCCGGCTCCAAGACCGGCCAGGCGTACTTCGTCGAGGCCGTGATCCTCGTCATCGGCCTCGCGATCATGACCCTGCGCGGCCTGGAGGGCGCGATCCACGGTGTCGACCACTACGAGGCCGCGTACTGGGCCTCGTACCCCCTGGTCGCCGCCTTCAAGGGCCTGAGCTACGGAACGCTGCAGAACCTGGTCTACCTCACCGCCATGATCAAGCTCGGCGTCACCATGGGCTGGGCGATCACGGTCGGCCTGAACACCAACATGGGTGTCGCCTGGCACCGCTTCCTCGCCTTCCCCAACATCTGGTTCAAGCGCAACGCCCAGGGCGCGACCGCCCTCGGCGGACTGCTCCCGATGACCAGCGGCGGCAAGGCCATCGACTTCACCGACCCCGGTGAGGACGACGTCTTCGGCGTCTCCCAGGTCGAGCAGTTCTCCTGGAAGGGCCTGCTCGACTTCTCCACCTGCACCGAGTGCGGCCGCTGCCAGTCGCAGTGCCCCGCCTGGAACACGGGCAAGCCCCTCTCCCCCAAGCTCCTCATCATGTCGCTGCGCGACCACGCGCACGCCAAGGCCCCGTACCTGCTGGCCGGCGGCGGCAAGAACGCGGAGGGCGAGGAGAAGGCGTCCGAGGAACAGCTCAAGGACGTCCCCGCGGCCGCTCTCGCCGAGGCCGAGCGCCCCCTCATCGGCACCGCCGAGGAGAACGGCGTCATCGACCCGGACGTCCTGTGGTCCTGCACCACCTGCGGCGCCTGCGTCGAGCAGTGCCCGGTCGACATCGAGCACATCGACCACATCGTCGACATGCGCCGCTACCAGGTGATGATCGAGAGCGCGTTCCCGTCCGAGGCGGGCACGATGCTCAAGAACCTGGAGAAGAAGGGCAACCCCTGGGGTCTGGCCAAGAAGCAGCGGCTGGAGTGGACCAAGGAGGTCGACTTCGAGATCCCCGTCGTCGGCCGCGACATCGAGGACCTCTCCGAGATCGAGTACCTCTACTGGGTCGGCTGCGCCGGCGCCCTGGAGGACCGCGCCAAGAAGACCACGAAGGCCTTCGCGGAGCTGCTGCACATCGCGGGCGTCAAGTTCGCGATCATGGGCGGCGACGAGAAGTGCACCGGTGACTCCGCCCGCCGCCTCGGCAACGAGCCCCTGTTCCAGGAGCTCGGCATGGAGAACGTCGCCGCGCTGAACATGGCGTTCGGTGAGGAGACGGACGACGAGGGCAACGTCACCGCCGAGTCGAAGAAGCCGCGGACGGCGAAGAAGATCGTCGCCACCTGCCCGCACTGCCTCAACACGATCGGCAACGAGTACCCGCAGCTCGGCGGCGACTACGAGGTCATCCACCACACCCAGCTGCTCCAGCACCTCATCGACGAGGGCAAGCTGCTCCCGGTGACCCCGGTCGAGGGCCTGATCACGTACCACGACCCGTGCTACCTGGGCCGTCACAACAAGATCTACACGCCCCCGCGCGAGATCATGTCGGCCGTCCCGGGCCTGCGCCAGCAGGAGATGCACCGCCACAAGGAGCGCGGCTTCTGCTGCGGCGCCGGTGGCGCGCGGATGTGGATGGAGGAGCGGATCGGCAAGCGCATCAACAACGAGCGTGTCGACGAGGCTCTGTCGCTGAACCCCGACATCGTCTCCACCGCCTGCCCGTTCTGCCTCGTCATGCTGACCGACTCGGTCAATGGCAAGAAGAACGACGGCCAGGCCAAGGAGTCCGTCCAGGTCGTCGACGTCGCCCAGCTGCTCCTCGACTCGGTCAGGACCCCGGTCGAGGAAGAGCCCCCGGCGGGCGCGGCCGAGT
Organism: Streptomyces sp. NPDC005281; assembly: GCF_040607495.1. Lineage (NCBI taxonomy): Bacteria > Bacillati > Actinomycetota > Actinomycetes > Kitasatosporales > Streptomycetaceae > Streptomyces > Streptomyces sp. NPDC005281. The sequence goes on from NZ_JBEXGX010000003.1 coordinate 28,559, forward strand.
CCGAGAGCGAGCCGGAGCCGGAGCCGGTGAAGTAGCCGGAGCCGTCCGGAGCCGGAGCCGGAGCCGTCCGGAGGATCTTCCGGCACCACCGTCCGACACGACTGTCTGACACAGCCGCCTGACCCGGCCGTCAGGCACCGCCGACCGGCCCGATCCGGATCGGTACGACCGACACCCCCGTGCTCCCAGGAGCGCGGGGGTGTCGCCGTCTCCGGGCCGCCTCGCCGGCTCCGGCTGTCCCGCGGGTCACGAGAGTCTCGGGGCACGGAGGGCACGGAGGGCACGGGCGGGATCCGGGGGCCACGAGGGTCACGGATGCCATGGGGCCCACGAGGGCCACAAGGGTCATGGGCCACGGGGGTCACGGGGGCCACGGAGGTCACGGGGGTCATCAAAAAACCTTCGAACTCACGTACAACCCTTACCCGCCCTCGGCGGTCTCCTGTTCGCCGATCGCCAAGTGAACTGCCGTACAACTCGCGGCGAACGAAAGCGGTCGGCTCCCCATCGACAGGGGACGCGCGTCCAGCGTCCCCGCATGCCGCAGGAGAATCCCGCATGCACAAGCGTCACCCGCACCACGTGCGCCTCGCCCTCGCGACGGCGACGGCCGCCGCGCTGACCGGCGGTCTGCTCACGTTCTCCGCCGCGACCGCGACCGCCGCCGACTCCATGAGGGTCCCGCAGGCCGACTTCAACGGTGACGGCATCGGCGACGTGGCCGTCTCGGCCCACGGCGCCTACGTCAGCGGCCACGCGGGCGCCGGCCAGATCGTCGCCCTCTACGGCACGGCCACCGGCGTTTCGTCCGCCAAGCGCTCCACCATCAGCCAGAACACCACCGGTGTCCCGGGCACCGCCGAGGCCGGGGACGGCTTCGGCGCCGAGACCGCGTACGCCGACTTCAACGGCGACGGCTACGACGACCTCGCCGTGGCCTCCCCGTGGGAGAAGGTCGGCACCGACACCAACGGCGGTGCCCTCGCCATCCTCTGGGGCTCCGCGAGCGGCCTCACCGGCAAGAGCAGCGACGTCCCGGACCCGTCCCCGTCCTCGCACGACCTCTGGGCCAAGGACCTGGCCGCCGGCGACTTCGACGGCGACGGCAAGGCCGACCTCGCGGTCGGCAGCTCGTCGAGCACGATCTACGTCTACAAGGGCGGCTTCAGCACGTCCGGCGCCCCCGGCGGCCGTACGACGATCAAGCCCCCGATCCAGTCGGGCACCAACGACCACCCGTTCGGCCCGCTCAGCCTGACCGCGGGCGACGTGAACGGCGACGGCAGGACCGACCTGATCATCGACGGCTTCGAGACGCAGTCCGACTACGGCTGGAACACGAACTACTTCGTGCCCGGCACCGCGAGCGGACTGAACGTGGCGTCCGCCAAGGCCCTCAAGCCCGGCATCATCACCGGCATCGGCGACATCAACGGCGACGGCTTCGGCGACATCGTCAGCGGCGCGGGCTGGGACGCCACCCTGGACGACGGCACCCCGGTCCCCGACGCCGCCAACGGCGGCAAGGTGAACATCACCTACGGCTCGGCCTCCGGTCCGGCCGGCACGACGGGTGTCACCCAGAACAGCGGCAGTGTCCCGGGCACCTCGGAGAAGGGCGACGGCTTCGGCTGGGACCTGGACATGGGCGACATCAACGGCGACGGCTTCCAGGACCTGGTCGTGTCCGCCCCGGACGAGGACATCGACGGTGTCACCAACACCGGCATGGTCACCGTCCTGTACGGCTCCGCGGCCGGCCTCAACGTCTCCTCCGGCACCCAGGCGTTCGCGCAGAGCACGGCGGGCGTCCCCGGCGACGACGAGAAGAGCGACCTGTTCGGAGCGGACGTCAAGCTCGACGACGTCACCGGTGACGGCAAGGCCGACCTGATCGTCGGCTCGTACGAGAACGCCGGCAACGGCGCGGTGACGTACCTGCCCTCCAACGGCAGCAAGATCACCACGACCGGCTCGCGCACCGTCTCGCCGAGCACCTCGGGCCTCTCCACCTCGGGCACCCCGCAGTTCGGCGCCGTCTTCGCCGACTGACCTTCCCGGAGGGGCCGCCCGTCCCCGGGCGGCCTCTCCACCCCGGCATTCGGCCGAACACGAGCCCCCGTAGGGGCCACCCGCTGTGGCCCTTAGGGGATGTCACAGCTCGGCACCGATGCCGGGCCCGTTGCCCCGGCCCCCGCACGTCACTCTTCGGGACCAGGTACGTTCGATAACGTGGCTGGATTCAGGATCGGACGCGGGGGCCGGGACAACCGAGCCCCGCAAGGGCGACCGCAACAACAACCGTCGTACGGACAGTCCTCCCAGGGACGTGGGCAGCAGTCCCCCCGGGGAGGCGGGCAGCAGTCCCCCCAGGGAGGCGGGCAGCAGCCGTACGGCTATCCGCCCGCGCCGTCGCAGCCGCAGTACGGGAGACAGCAGCCGTACGGCGGCCAGTCGCAGTACGGCGGCCGGCAGGACGGACAGGCCTACCGCGGCGGACAGCAGGGCGGCTGGCCCCAGAACGGCGGACAGGGCGGCGGACAGGGCGAGCCGGAGTACTTCGGCGACGGTCACCCGCAGCAGGGCCCGGACCCGTACGCCGCGAACAGCCCCGGCCACACGCAGGCCTTCTCGATCGGCGAGGACCCCTACAACCAGGGGGACACCTACCGGGCGGGCCAGGCGGCCGCTCCGCCGGTCGGACCCCGGCTGCGCTGGAAGGACCTGCTCAAGGGCATGGTGACGGCCCCCAACCGGACCTTCCTCCAGATGCGTGACTACACGATGTGGGCCCCGGCCCTGATCGTGACGTTCCTCTACGGCCTGCTGGCGGTCTTCGGTTTCGACGGCGCCCGCGAGGACGCGATCAACGCGACCCTCTCCAACGCCGTCCCGATCGTCCTGACGACCGCTGTCGCCCTCGTGCTCAGCACGTTCGTCCTGGGCGTGGTGACCCACACCCTGGCCCGCCAGCTCGGCGGGGACGGCGCCTGGCAGCCCACGGTCGGCCTCTCCATGCTGATCATGTCCATCACGGACACCCCGCGGCTGCTCTTCGCCATATTCCTCGGCGGCGACGCGTCCTTCGTCAAGCTCCTCGGCTGGATCACCTGGGTCGCCGCGGGCGCCCTGCTGACCCTGATGGTCGGCAAGTCCCACGACCTCCCGTGGCCGAAGGCCCTCGCCGCGTCATCCATTCAGCTGATCGCCATCCTGTCGATCATCAAGCTGGGCACGTTCTGACGCCGACGACGGCACACGCGCCCGCCCAGGGCATACGAGAGGGGCTCCCGGCACATCGCCGGGAGCCCCTCTCGCTTCGTCACGCCCGCGAACCCGTCGCGGCGGCACGTCACCCCTACGAGTCGAGCACCTGCCCGGCCCGGCGGACGACGGGAGGCTCGACGCTCCACGGGAAGTTGATCCACTCGTCGGTGCGCTTCCAGACGTACTCGCACTTCACGAGCGACTGGGTCTTCTCGTAGATCACGGCGCTGCGGACCTCGGCGACCTCGCCGACACAGAAGTCGTGCACGAGCTTGAGCGTCTTGCCCGTGTCGGCGACGTCGTCGGTGATCAGGACCTTCTTGTCGGAGAAGTCGATCGCGTTGGGGACGGGGGCCAGCATGACCGGCATCTCCAGCGTCGTCCCCACCCCTGTGTAGAACTCGACGTTCACCAGGTGGATGTTCTTGCAGTCGAGCGCGTAGGCGAGCCCGCCCGCGACGAAGACTCCGCCACGGGCGATCGAGAGGACGATGTCGGGCTCGTACCCGTCGTCGGCGATGGTCTGGGCGAGTTCGCGTACGGCGACGCCGAACTTCTCGTAGGTGAGGTTCTCGCGCACGGGAGACATGGGAATCGCCTCAGACCTGGGTGCGGTGGAAGTTCAGGTAGGACCGCGAGGGGGTCGGCCCGTGCTGGCCCTGGTAGCGGGAGCCGTACCGCTCGCTGCCGTACGGGAACTCGGCCGGCGTGCTGAGCCGGAACATGCACAGCTGCCCGATCTTCATCCCCGGCCACAGCTTGATCGGCAGGGTCGCGAGGTTCGACAGCTCAAGGGTGACGTGCCCGGAGAACCCGGGGTCGATGAACCCGGCGGTGGAGTGGGTGACAAGACCCAGCCGCCCCAGGGAGCTCTTGCCCTCGAGCCGCGAGGCGAGGTCGTCGGGCAGCGAGATGACCTCGTACGTACTGGCGAGGACGAACTCTCCGGGGTGGAGGATGAACGGCTCGTCGCCCTCGGGCTCGACGAGCCGCGTGAGGTCCGCCTGCTCGACCGCGGGGTCGATGTGGGGGTAGCGGTGATTCTCGAACACCCGGAAGTAGCGGTCGAGCCGCACGTCGATGCTCGACGGCTGCACCATGAATTCGTCGTAGGGATCGATCCGGACCCGCCCGGCGTCGATCTCGGCCCGGATGTCCTTGTCTGAGAGAAGCACGTCCTGAGGATACGCAAGGCGCACGGAGCCACCACAATCGCGACGGCCCAGCGCGCCCGCGCCACTCGTTCACTGCGTCCTACCGCTCCGACGCTGCCTTCTCCAGGGCGACCGGCACCACACTGCGGAGCCGGGCACACCGTGGACACCTGAGCAGCCGGCCGGGGCCGAGCCGCTCGGCCTGCTGCATCGGGAACGAAGCGGTGCTGAACACGTGCCCCTCGGCACAACGGACGACGGTGTGCTCCATCAAGTCCCAGAGTCCCTTCCCCAAGAGCCGTTGCCAGGCTGATGCCCTGACAACGAAAGCCACGTTACGGGATGAAAGGGACGGCTCTCCAAGCGGCACTCCGACCCCGCCCGGACCCACTTCAACACCCCCACCGTACGCCCCAACTCCGGCCCCCCGCAGCCGCATCCGCTCTCAGGAACGCGCACGGGCCCCGCGGCTTCGACGCCGGGGGCCGGCCATGAGGTAGAGTGACGAGGCATTCGGCACCGGTCCAACCGGCGTCTTACGCGGGTGTAGTTTAGTGGTAGAACATCAGCTTCCCAAGCTGAGAGTGCGAGTTCGATTCTCGTCACCCGCTCCATGCCATAGGCCCAGGTCATCGACCCGGGCCTTTTTGCTGTCCAGCTCGGCTGTACCCAGGGTCGAAAGCAGTAGTCCGAGCAGAGGCCGGGCACGGCCGGCGCCTTCACGTGAGGCAGCGCGGTATTCGATGACGCCCCGGACGAAGCCGGCCAGCCCCAGCGGCAGGGCCAGCAGCCAAACAATCACCCAGAACGGACAGCAGAACCAGAAGGCAGTCCAGCGACCAGACGATGGTCTTCCCCCGGGCGCCGACCACCCCGTCCGACTCCAGCAGCAGAGCAGCCAGTTGCGTCGGCAAGCCCCGTTCGAGGCGCTGCTCCGCCTCAGCGAGAGCGGCCCTGTCAACATGCGGTCGAAATGCCACGCTGGGCAGGACTCCGACAGCAGCTTCTTTCCACACGAGCGCAGCGTAGTCGGCACGACTGGCCACCCCGAGCGCAAGTCTCGTACGGCAGCGAAACACAGCAACCCGCCGACCCGCCACGGCCCTCATGGAAGGGGCGCCGTTCCGGTCAGAGCATGGTGATTGGTCGCTAGGGGGGGAGCCCGTTGGAGTGCGGACACCAGCGTTACGACCGGCGAATCCCCGGACCGTTCTAGCGGCGGGGAGTCAAGCCGAGGGTTCTCCTGACATCCGTGCCTGACACCAGAGGAGCCTGCGAGAGACCCCACGAACGCGATCTCTGTCTCCGTAGCCCCCGCACCGGAGTGGGTCCCGGCCGTGTTCTTGCGGCGGGGACCCACTGTCAGCTCCCGGGCATTTCTGGTCCCGCGAGGCGTGCTTCTTGGCTACTGGAACGGACGGGCGTCAGGGAGTCGAGAGGACCGTCGTCTTCACCACCTTCGCGCAGATGGCGTACGCCTGAAGTGTGCCCGGGTTGGCCGTGTCCGTGTTCGTCGCGAAGGCCCACCAGCGCTCGCCGCTGATCGGCCCGCTCGATGACAGGTTGTACCGCTCCGAGTGCGAGTTTCCGGCGATCACGAAAGCTCCGCCGCCGACACGGGTTTCTCCGTCCGCGCACCCGGCCACCGCAGCGGCCGTGCCGCCGAAGCCGCCGGAGGCCACCGGAATGGTCACCGGGGTGCCCTGCACTACGCGCACCACATCGTCGGCTTGCGCCGCGCCGGCGGCTCCGAACACACCTGCCAGCGCTGCGACAGCTACCAGAGACTTCTTGAACACAGGGTCGTCCTTCGCTCGATTCGAGGGGAAAGCGGCGTCGCACCTTGTGCGAGCGGCACCACATCTATCCCGGCTACGAATCGGGTTTTCGGACATTTCTTCGGGACACGCATATGCGGTTGGCAGGTTCACCCACGCGGCAGCGATTCCGTGGGCGCGTCTCGGATTCCGCCTCAGTCAGCAGCGTTCATCGGCACCGGCGGTGCTGGGCGGGTGTGTGTCCTTAGCCTGGTCGGATGGCCGACGACATCCTCGCCCCGTGGCCTCTTGTCCCCGTCTCCGAGACCGACTGGCTCGCCTCGCTCGCCCAGGACGACGGCCTCACCGGTTATGCGGCACCCGGGTTGCCTGACGCCGCCCGGGTGCTCGGCGGCATGTACGAACGCGGGATGCCTCGGGGGATTCGGTCAACGACAGTCAGAGCCGCGACGAACACTCCGGCCCGGGCTGGGAGCGGCTGCGCTGGGCGGTGCCGGCCGCCCGCATCGGCGATCCGGTCGTGCCGCAGGGCTTGTACCCCTGTTTTCGCTGCTTCCCCTCAGCGAAAGGGGCAGGTGTCCGAGCCGGCTCCAGCGAATGGCCCGCCGAAGGCAGTCTCGACAGGCCGACATGGGAACGGCTTCTGCGGCAGGGGCCCGGACCGCCGGACGGTCACCCGCTACGGCCGGGGACGTCGCCCGGGTACGGGTCCGTGCCCCGCGCCGTTCCCGCGCGGGCCTCTCTCCGGCGAGTGCGGATGCCGGCTCGCGCGATGGGCGGGCCCGCCAACTGCCGCGTGGTGACGTGAAGATGGGGCGCACAGCGGGAAAGGGGGCGCATCCGGACGTGTCACTCTCCGGTGTCCGTCCGGCCCTGGCAGCTGGGGCCGTTCGGCCCTATCGGTCCCGGGCGGCGAAGTGATCTTCTGGCCCGGCGGCCGGGTGCCCCCGCCCACACAACTCCCGTTCCCCCGTACGGGAAGGGCCGGAGCACTCGGTACGCGCCAAGAACGGCTCCGGCCGGTACGGACCGCACCGGCCGCGTACAGGTTGCCCAAGCACAGCCGGTCCTCAGGGAGGCTCAGTTGCGGCGAAGCTTCATCACCATCCTCATGGTGCTGGCGATCGGCGGCACGATCGGCTCACTCGCGTACCCGGTGTTCTACTCCTACCCTCACCGCTTCGACGCGGTGAAGGCCTCCATCGCCGACCCCGGACCCCTGGTGAGCACACCTTGGGGACCGCTGAGCGCCGCCGACCGCGACCTCGTGGTGCAGGTGGAGTCGGACGGGCTGTGGGAGATATCCGCGGGCCGGCAGGCGATCGACCGTGCTCCCACGAAGGCCATCAAAGAGGCGGGCGCCCGCCTGGTGACCGGCCACACCGAGCTCGACAAGCGCATCCGCACCGTGGCGGCCGACCTCGCCATCGTGCTGCCGACCCGGCCGACAGTGGAGCAGCAGGGCTGGCTCGCCGAGCTGACGGCCGCCCAGGGCGACGACTACCGGCAGAAGTTCGCGAATCTGCTGCGCGAAGAGCACGGCAGGACGTTCCAGGAGCTCGCGCAGGTGCGCAGCAGCACCCGCAACACGCTGGTGCGGGACCTGGCCACGGTCACCAATCAGACCGAGCTCGCCCACATCTCGGTCCTGGAGAAGACCGGCTACGTGGATTTCGACGAGATCGCGCTCCAGGCGACGGCGTCTCCGGCGGCGGTTCCGACGGAGGTTCCGGCACCGTCGTCACCGTGAGTTCCCGCGGCCCCGCCCGTACGCGGCGCGGCGGGAAATCACGTGCGAGGGGCGGTCGCGGGATCGCGTGCGAGAACCCGCCGGGAATCCGCACGCGCGGACCGGCCGGGAATCCGGATGCGAGGGCCGGGCTCGGCGGTTCAGGGCGCGATCGAGCAGTTTCCCCAGGCGGTGGAGAGAGCGTGGGGTATCGCCGGGATGTCGCCGCAGCCGTGCGGGCCCGCGGGAAGGCCGTCGCTCGCGATGTAGGCCCAGCCGCCGCCCGAGTCCCGGAAGTACTTGGTGACGCTGCCCTCGTCCTGCATGCCCACGAGTTCCGCCTGGGTGGCACCCGCGAGCGGCTGGAATCGGGTGGCGGCGTAGCGGACGGTGCCGCACCGGCCGTAGAAGAACACGTGCGGCACCGGACCGATGTGCTCGAAGCGGGTGACGTCGTGCCGGTACGTCCGGGTCACTTCGGCCTTCACCGCGTCACCGGCGGTGAGGTTGCGGCAGCCCGCGGCGGTCGTGGGCGGGTGGCCGGCCGGGAAGGGAGCCCCACCCGTGGCCGGGCCTGCCGAGCCGGAGCCGGTGCCCGGGCCCGTGGAGCCGGTGGCCGAGCCGGGCGTCGACGTGCCCGTGCCGGCGGGGCTCGACGAGGGTGACGCGGCCGGGGCGTCCGACGGTGCTGTCGGTGCGGCCGCTCGGGCCGAGGCGCTCCCGGAGGAGGCGGGGGTACCGCCGGCGGAGCTCGCGCCCGCCGAGTCCTGGCACCCCGTCAGCAGCAGGATCCCGCCCGCCAGCGCGATCGCCGACGTACGTCTGAGACCGGACATGACCCATCCTCGTTCTCGGCGACCTCGCCCGACCGGCTCTCGTCGGTCCCCTCGGTCTCCTCGACCGGCGAAGTCATGGTCACGGCACGCGCGACCACGGCAGACGGCCGTCGGTCGCCCGGCCGCGGGTTCTGCCCCACAGGACGGCACCGGACCGCCCGGAAGTTGCGGGGAGAAGGACGCGGGATGGTCTCGGTTCCGCGCGCAGGCCGCCCGCCGGGTGGCCGGAGGCGCGGGTCGCCCCACCACCCCCGCCGTCCTCCGCCCGCGCCGGCCACCCCACTGTCTCTCCGCCCGATCCGGCCACCCCGCCACCTCACCGCCCGAGCCGGCCACCTCACCGCCCGCGTCGGTCACTTCACCGCCCGCCCGGTCCACGGTCGTGACGATCGCTGCGTGCCGCAGAAAATCTCACCCTTGAGCATCGCGAAATCTGTCTTTGTCACGGTAGACATCGGACGTCGGCGTGATTAGGGTTTCCTGTACAGACCTCGTCGGCCCGGTGGAGTTCACTCCCGGTCCGGCGAGAGATCGACCCCGAGCAAAGGACGGAGGAAGCAGACGCCATCAGGATCGCCCGGCCCCGGAGCATCACGGCCGGGTACGCAAGAACCCGGAATGGACGGTGGTTCCCGGTCACGGCATACACGATCCCCGCTCACCCGCCCGCGTTCGGGCCCGGTAGCGGAAACAGAAGGTCGGCTCCGCAGTAGAGCCGGCAGATGGTGTTCAATTTCCTTCGGGGCCCTGGTGCCGTACGGCAACGGGGCCCCTCGACGCGTGCCACGACGAGGTGAAATGACAGCGGACACTCCACTCAGTGGTCGTCTCGACGACGACGACTATCCTGCGTACACGATGGGCAGGGCGGCCGAGATGCTCGGCGCGACGCCCGGCTTCCTCCGGGCGATCGGGGAGGCCCGCCTGATCACTCCGCTTCGCTCGGAGGGCGGCCACCGTCGCTACTCCCGATATCAGCTGAGGATCGCCGCCCGCGCGCGGGAACTCGTCGACCGGGGGACCCCGGTCGAGGCCGCTTGCCGCATCGTCATCCTCGAGGACCAGCTCGAAGAAGCACAGCGCATCAACGCCGAGTACCGGCGCGCCGCACAGGCGACGCCAGAGGGATCCAACGCCTGCTGAACCCGTCACCGCGGTGAACTTCCGGAACGTCCGCGACCTTCCGGAACGTCCGCCCCGATCGTCGCCACCCGAACTCCCCAACGCGCCCCGCCGGTACGACGTACAGGAAGTGGCCAACGATGATGTACGACCAGACACGCGCCCAACAGCCCCCGGACAGGCAGCCCGGCTCCGCCGCCCGTCGTACGCCGGGCCCGGAGCCGTTGCTCGGGGCGGACGAACGGGCCGACGTCACCCAGCGGCTCAACCACGCGCTCAACACGTTCGCGCACAGCCCGCTCGACGCGCTCGAGGAGGCCGAGACCGCGTTCGACGAGGCCGCGGCCCAGGTGATGAGCGCCCTCACGGAACGCCGGCGCGCTCTCCACGCGGGCTGGCACGGCCAGGACCCCGAGACCCAGGGCGAGGAACTGCGCCACGCGCTGCGCCAGTACCGCGAGATCACCCAGCGGCTGCTGCGCATGTGAAAGCACGCGGGGGCCGGCGGCCGGGGTCTTACGGTGCGGTGACGTGGCGGGCGTGGTGGTGCCGCCGGACGGGGCGGCGGTTCTAGCGTTCGTCCCATGCGTGTACTGGTCACCGGCGGAGCCGGGTTCATCGGAGGTCGGATCGTCTCGGCGCTGCGCGCGCGGGGGCACGAGGCGGTCGTGTTCGACCTGCGGCACGGAGACGATGTGCGGGACGCCCGAGCCGTCGCGGCAGCGCTGGACGGCGTGGACGCGGTGTGCCATCAGGCCGCGATGGTGGGCCTCGGCTCCGGGTTCGGCGACGCGGTCGAGTACGTGTCGCGCAACGACCTCGGTACGGCCGTACTGCTCGCCGGGATGGCGGACGCGGGCGTGCGACGGCTCGTGCTCGCCGGGTCGATGGTCGTGTACGGGGAGGGCCGGTACGCGTGCGAGCGGCACGGAGTGGCGCGGCCCGGGCCGCGGGCCGTCGCCGATCTGGACGCCGGACGCTTCGAGCCGCGGTGCCCGCGCTGCGGTGAGGAACTGTCGCCCGGCGTGGTGGGCGAGGACGCGCCCGTCGACCCGCGCAACGTGTACGCGACGACCAAGCTGGCCCAGGAACATCTCGCGGCGGCGTGGGTCCGCTCGACGGGCGGCACCGCGGTGTCGCTCCGCTATCACAACGTCTACGGTCCCGGGATGCCCCGCGACACCCCGTACGCGGGCGTCGCCTCCTTCTTCCGGTCCGCGCTCGCCCGCGGCGAGGCCCCGCGGGTCTTCGAGGACGGCGGACAGCGGCGGGACTTCATCCACGTCTCGGATGTGGCCGCCGCCAACGTGGCCGCGCTGGAGGCGAGTTCAGGGGACGGAACCCTCACGGTCTACAACACCGGCAGCGGTGAGGTCCGTACGGTCGGCGAGATGGCACGGGCACTGTCGGAGGCGTACGGCGGACCCGAGCCGGTCGTGACCGGGGAGTACCGGCTGGGCGACGTACGGCACATCACCGCGGACTCGGCCAGGCTGCGGGCCGGACTCGGCTGGAAGGCCGGGATCGGATTCGCGGAGGGAATGCGGGAGTTCGCGGCGGCGCCGTTGCGGGAGTCCTCGCCGTCTCCGGCCTAGAAAGCCCAATTGGCCCCGGCCCAGGAGGCACTGGTGGCCCCGGCAGGGGAGACCCTGATGCCCCCGGCCGGGGCGGCGCTGGTGCAACCGGCCCAGGAGACTCTGACACCCCCGGCCGGGGAAGCGCTGGTGCTCCCGGCCCAGGAGGTCAAGGCACCCCGGCCCAGGAGGCTTTGGTGGCCCCGGCCGGGACGGCGCTGGTGCTCCCGGCCCAGCAGACCCTGATGCCCCCGGCCGGGGCGGCGCTGGTGCAACCGGCCCAGGAGGTCAAGGCGCCCCCGGCCCAGGAGGCCTCGACATCCCCGGCCACGGAGACCCTGGTGCCCCCTGCCGGGAGGCCCTCACGCCCCCGCCATCGGGAGGGTGACCTCGAAGCGGCAGCCGCCGGGGACGTTGTGGACGGCGGCCATGCCCCGGTGCGCCTCCACGATGCCTCGGACGATGGCGAGGCCGAGGCCCGCTCCGGCGGGCGGCGTACGGGCGTGGGTACCGCGCCAGCCGGTGTCGAAGACCCTCGGGAGGTCCTCCTCCGGGATGCCCCCGCAGCCGTCGGTGACGGACAGGACGACCCCCGCGGCGGAGCGTTCGGCGGCGACCGCGACCGTTCCGTCGGCGGGCGTACGGCGGATCGCGTTGACGAGGAGATTGCCGAGCACGCGGCTCATCTCCTTGCCGTCGACCTCGACCGGCAACTGTTCGATACGGCTCCCGACCAGACGCACCCCGTGCTCGCGGGCCAGCGGGTCCGCGCCCGCGAGAGCGTCACCGACGAGGTCGTACACGGAGATCCGGGAGGGGGAGAGGGCGAGAGCGCCCGCGTGGATCCTGGAGAGTTCGAAGAGATCGCCGACCATGCCGTTGAGGCGCTCGACCTCCGTACGCATCTGGCGCAGATAGCGGTCGGGGTCCGCCGCCACACCGTCCTCCAGCGCCTCGGACATCGCGCGCAGTCCGGCGAGCGGGGTCCGCAGATCGTGCGAGATCCAGGCGACGAGTTCGCGACGCGAGGTCTCAAGGGCCCGTTCGCGGTCACGGGACTCGGCCAGTCTGCGGCTGGTGGCCGCCAGCTCCCGGCTGAGGGCGGACAGTTCGGCGGTCGCCGGTCCGTCGGGGGCGGCGAAGTCGCCGCCGTCGCCGAAGGAGCGGGCGGCCAGCGTCAGCGCCCTGCTGCGGGCGACGACCCAGCGGCCCAGCAGGAGCGCGGTGGCCAGGGAGACGACGGCCGCCATGGCGACGACCGTCGTGACCACGCTCAGGTCGTGCGGGGACAGGAACATCGCCCACGCCACCGCCAGCGTTCCCGCGAGCATCGCGCAGACGGCCACGGCGGCGACGACGGCGACGGACGCGGTGAGCGAGCGGCGCCGCAGCAGCCGGAGCGCACCGGCGCCGAGCAGGCCGGCCGCGGCGGCGCCCAGGAAGGCGAACAGGGCCATGACCAGTATGTCTTTCACGACCGGGCCTCTTCCTCGGATGCGGAACCGACCGGTGCGGCGGCGGGACTGCCCGCTGCCTCCGTGCTGTCGAAGCGGTAGCCCACCCCCCACACCGTCTGGATCAGACGGGGCCGCGCGGGATCGTCCTCGACCTTGCCGCGCAGCCGGCGTACATGGACGGTGACCGTCGACAGGTCGCCGAAGTCCCAGCCCCACACCTCGCGCATCAGGTCCTCGCGGGCGTACGCCCGGCCCGGGTTGCGGAGGAAGAAGGCGAGGAGATCGAACTCGCGCAGGGTGAGGGCGAGTTCGCTCCCGTTCTTGGTGGCACGGCGGGCCGACGGGTCGACGGCGAGACCCGCGGCGCGCAGCGGGCGGGCGGCGGCCACCGGCCGGCTCCTGCGCAGCACGGACTCGACCCGCAGGACCAGTTCCCGGGGGCTGAACGGCTTGGTGACGTAGTCGTCGGCCCCGACCTCCAGGCCGAGGATCCGGTCGTCCTCGTCGCCGCGCGCGGTGAGCATGATGACCGGAACGGGCCCCTGGGCGCGCAGCCGGCGGCACACCTCCAGGCCGTCCATGCCCGGCAGCATCAGGTCGAGCACCACCAGGTCGGGCCGGTGGGCGGCGGCACGGGCGAGGGCGGCGACGCCGTCCCCGGCCCGGTCCACGAGATACCCCGCGCGGCCGAGGTACCCGGAGACGACCTCGGCCACGGTCGGGTCGTCGTCGACGACGAGCACACGGGTGGTCGCCTGGCGAGGGGACCCGGCGGTCTCTCCGCGGGGGCTGGGTGCGGGTTCCGCACTCCCGGCCGCGGTGGGCGTGGGTCCTGGGCTCCTGGCCGGGCTGGGTGCGGGTCCAGGGCTTTCGTCAGCGCTGGGTGCGGGCTCCGGACTCCCGTCCGGACTCGGCGCGAATCCTGGACTCCCGTCCGCGCTCGGCGCGGGTCCCGGACTCCCCTCCGCGCTCGGTGCGAATCCCGGGCTCCCGGCCGCGCTCGGTGCGGGTCCCCGACCCCCGTCCAGGCTCGGCTCGGGTCCCCGGCTCCCGGCCGGGTTCGGCTCGGGTTCGGTGCCCGGGGATGCTTGCGGTTGATCCATGGCTCCAGCGTGGCACCCGGCCGGGTCCCGTGCGGCTCCGGCGGACCGGCGTCCGAGTTTCGTAAGGACATGAAGTCCGGTATATCCCTTTCCCGTTCGTAAGGTGAGGGCCGTGACGACCTTTCCCGTACCGGACCCGGACGTCGACCTGGTCCTTCCCTGTCTGAACGAGGCCGGCGCCCTGCCCTGGGTGCTCTCCCGGATCCCGTCCGGCTGGCGCGCGCTCGTCGTGGACAACGGTTCCACGGACGGCTCCGCGGATCTCGCCCGCGCGCTCGGCGCCACCGTCGTACGTGAGGAGCGCCGCGGGTTCGGCGCCGCCTGCCACGCCGGCCTGAGCGCCGCCACCGCGGACATCGTCTGCTTCTGCGACTGCGACGGTTCCCTCGACCCGGCCCTGCTCCTGCCGTTCGTCGCCGAGGTCCGGGCCGGCGAGGCCGACCTCGTCCTCGGCCGGCGCAGACCGCGGGGGCGCGGCGCCTGGCCGGCGCACGCCCGTGCGGGCAACATCGCGCTGGCCCAGCTGCTCCGGCGCCGTACCGGCCTGCGCCTGCACGACCTCGGTCCGCTGCGCGCGGCCCGGCGTGAGGCGCTGCTCGGCCTCGGGCTCAGTGACCGGCGCAGCGGCTACCCGCTCCAGATGGTCGTCCGCGCCGCCGACGCCGGCTGGCGTGTCTCCGAGCACGACGTGCCGTATCTGGCCCGCACCGGTGTCTCCAAGGTCACCGGAACCTGGCGCGGTACCTGGCAGGCGGTCCGGGACATGCGCCGCGTCCTGGCCGAACCGCCCGTGCCCGTGCCTGCCGCGGCACGGACGGGAGCCCGGATGACGACCCCGGCACCGGTCCCGTCTCCGACACCGGTCCCCGCACCCGCACCCGCACAAGCACCTGCACAAGCACTGGCACCCGCGCCGGGCCCAGCTCCGTCCCGAGGAGGAACCGTCCGGTGAGCGTCACCCTGCTCGTCATCGCCAAGGAGCCACGCCCTGGACGGGTGAAGACCCGGCTCACACCGCCGTTCACTCCCCGGGAGGCGGCGACGCTCGCGGAGGCGGCCCTCGTGGACACCCTGCGCGCGGTGGCCGCGGCACCCGCACGGCGCCGGGTCCTCGTGCTCGACGGGGCGCCAGGACCCTGGCTGCCGGCGGGCTTCGACGTCGTACGACAGTGCGCCGGCGGCCTGGACGAGCGGCTGGCCGCGGCGTTCGCGGGCTGTGACGGGCCCGCGCTGCTCATCGGCATGGACACGCCCCAGGTGACACCCGCCCTGCTCACGGTGGACTTCGCGGACTGCGACGCGTACTTCGGGCCCGCCGAGGACGGCGGCTTCTGGGCGCTGGGCCTCGCCGAACCCCGCCCGGACCTGCTGCGGGGGGTGCCGATGTCGACGCACACGACGGGTGCCGTGCAACGGGAACGGCTCGTCGGGGCCGGGCTGAGGGTCCGGGATCTGCCCTGTCTGCGGGACGTCGACACGGCCCCGGACGCCAGGGAGGTCGCGACGGCCGCGCCCGAGAGCACCTTCGCGGCGGAACTGGCCCGGCTCGCGACGGCGGCGGTTGCCGCAGGGCGGCTGCCCGACCAGGACGAAGGGCGCGTGACCGGCCCGGACTCGGGCTTCGTCGCCGGGCTCGCGGCCGTCAGGGCCCTCCGAGCCGCACGGACCGGCACCGACGCGGATCCCGGTCCGGCCGCAGGACGGCGGGGTGCAGGCCGATGAGCGGCGCGCGGAGAACGACCGCCCGGGATCCGGGCGGAACGGGCGGCGGCACCGGTACGGAGGCCCTGCCCGGACGGGCAAGCGGCACCGGTACGGAAGCCCGACCCTGGCGGGCAAGCAGCACCAGCACAGAAGCCCCGCACGGACGAGCAGGCAGCACCAGTACAGAAGCCCTGTACGGACGAGCAAGCAGCACCAGCACAGAAGCCCGGCCCGGGCGGGCAAGCGGCGCCGGTGCGGAGGTGGTGGCCGGGCGGGCCGCTCGTGCGTGGACCGCGGATCCCTACGCCGACGCGCTGGGCGCCGGCCGGGGACCGCTGTATCTGCGGCGGACGGACGGCTGGCTGCTCCCGCTGGAAGTGGAACGCTGGTGCGCCGGCGCCGACGCGGTCGACCTGCGGGTGCTGGCGTACTGCGAGGGCACCGTGCTCGACGTGGGATGCGGGCCGGGACGGCTCGTCGCGGAACTCGCGGCACGGGGCCGGCCCGCTCTCGGCATCGACGTCAGCGAGGCCGCCGTGACCCGCACGGTGCGGCTCGGCGGTCAGGCCCTGCGCCGGTCCGTCTTCGAGCCGCTCCCGGGCGAGGGCCGCTGGGGCACCGCACTCCTCGTGGACGGCAACATCGGCATCGGCGGGGACCCGGCGGCACTCCTGCGCCGCACAGCCGAACTGCTGTCCCCGGGAGGCCTGTTGATCGCCGAGACCGTGGCGGGCGCGGACGTGGACGAACGCGTCGACGTCCGTATCGTCCGCGCCGCCCACGGCGACGAAGCCGACGAGGCCGACGAAGCTGGTGGCGCCGGTTTCGCCGGTGGCATGAAGGAGGCGTCCGGCGGGAGGAGCAGGGGCGGGGCCCAGGGCGCACCGGACGACCGGGCCGTCTTCCCCTGGGCCCGGCTCGGCACCCCCGCCCTGCTCCGGCACGCGGCACGCGCCGGATGGCGCCCCGACGCTCAGTGGACGGCGGGCGGACGTTCCTTCGTGGCCCTGCGCAACGGGCCACGGCGGGAGGCCCGAAGGGACCGCACGAGGAGCAGCAGCGCGGACCCGGCGAACAGTGCCGCCGTGATCAGCAGCCAGCGGGCCAGGAAGCCGTCGGCCGGCAGGGCGGTCGCCGACCGGTAGTGGCCGGCGACCTGCCCGCTGATCAGCGGGAACCACACCAGCAGCAGGAGCCCGGAGAGCGCCGCCGGAACACGGACGTACATGGTCCGGTCCCGGTGGCCTCTCGCGGCCAGCACCGTGGAGACGGCCCGGTCCGCACCGGCGTACAACGGCACGAGCACAAGGTCGTGCAGTACCGCCGCGCCCACGAACCACAGCGCGACCCGGGACCATTCGGCGGAGAGCAGCCGCACCCCCGCGTAGGCGGCCAGCGTGAACGAGCAGGCGAGCAGGAGGAGTTGGAAGGGACTGCCGATCAGATCCCGGAAACCCCTACGCACTCCGGCTCCTCCCCGGTCAAGGCGTCGCATCACAGCTCTCCGAACGTCATCCGGGCCACCCATTTGGTGTTCAGCACACCGGGCGCGGCCGGAACGATGATCCGCGCCGGGTAGCCGTGATCGGGGGACAGCTCTGCGCCGTTGACGGACAGCGCGAGCAGCGAACGAGGATCGCGCACCTGGTTGTCGCGCAGGGCGGCCACCCGGAACGCCCCGTGCCGCTGAAGCGACTCCACGAGTACGGCGGGGGCCGCTTCCACCTCGTAGCCGACGAGCCCCGCCAGGTCCCGCAGCCGCACCCCCCGCCACCACTGGTCGGACGTCGACCAGCCCTCGACGCAGGCGATGGGCAAAGCGGAGCTGTGCAGGGGGAGTTCGCTCAGTTCCGCACGGCTCAGCCGGACCGTCCGGCCCTTCCCGGAGACGACCAGCCGCCAGGCCTCTTCGCTGGTCTCCGTGGCACTGATGCCGCGTGCGGCGGCGGTCTTGTTGATCTGGAAGCCCCCCGGTCCTGAGCCGGGTTCGGCGCCGCCGTGCGGGGTCAGCAGCGCCGTCTCGCGCAGTGGTCCGTCGAAACTCCGGCCCGCCGTGGTGGCCGCGAGGAGCACGGACCCGCCTCCGACGAAGCCGAGGGCACCGCGCCGCGAGACGGTGGGCGGCAGCGGGTCAGGGGACACCAGCCCGTCCTCGGGCCGCTCCGGTTCACCCGCGTCCGGTGACGCATCCGATGACGCGCCCGGTGATGCGCCCTGTGACGCGCTCGCCCGGTCCGTCCGCGGGCCCGGGCGGCCGATCAGGCTCAGGTTCCGCAGGGCCGTCGGCACCCGCAGCACCGCGTGCGTCACGAACGCCGCGATGAACACCCAGGCTCCGTAGAAGTGCAGTGTGTAGAAGGAGCCGGGGAAGACGTAGTCGAGCTGGATGTTCAGCACGCCGGTGGTGAACTCGAAGAGCGCGCCTCCGACCAGAAGCAGCAGCGAGAGCCGTTCCAGGGCGTGCGCGAGGGAGCGGGCCGGCGGCAGCGCGAACAGTTTCGGCACGACCGACCAGAGTTTCGCCAGCAGGACGGGGATCAGCATGATGCCGAGCGTGACGTGGACACCCTGGGTGAGGCGGTACAGCCAGACCGGACGGGTGGGCCAGGGGAAGAGATAGAACCCGAGGATCCCCTTGTCGGGGGTCTTGTCGTTCACCGCGGAGAGGTCCGGGTTGTAGGCCGCGTACGACAGGAGCCCGGTCACGAACAGCACCGTGATCCCGACGAGCAGCACCACTCCGAGCACGGACGTGAACCAGGGGCCGCGCAGCGGGCTGCGCCAGAAGGCGGGTGAGGAGGGAGGCCGAGGCATGTCCCGACCGTAGGCCGGGGGCACCCCCCGAACGGGTTCACGAACCATGACGAAACTCTGACGTCCCCCTCCAAGGCCACTGTCGCCGAGGCCTTCCGGCCTAGCGTGCGAGGGTGAACCGCGACCTCCCCCGCGAACTGCTCCCCGACGGCCTCGAAGGCCCTTCCCCGCTCACCCCTGAGGCTGCCCCCGCGTCTCCCGCCGCACCTCCTCCCCGGGCGGCTCCCCGGGGCCTGTCGGCGATGCTGTCCCGGGCCAGATCCCGGGCCGCGTCCCCCGGCCTCGCGCGCACCCTGCTGAGCGACGGTCCTGAAGCCGTCCGGCGCGATCTGGCCGCCGCCCTGGCCTGCGCGCTGCTCGTGCTGACGGCGGCGGTCGTCGGCCATGTCATCGAGCAGCGCTACGGCACACTGTTCGTCAGCGCCGCCCCGCTGTACGGGCACTGGGGGCCGCACGCGGGACCCGGCACTCCGGCCGCGATCGCCGTGGCGGTCGCCGTCGTGGCGTACGGGCCCCTCGTCGCCGCCCGGCTGCCCTGGCGCCTGCTGCTGCCGGTCGTGTGGGGCACGACGACGGTGTGGACGTTCTCCCTCGCGCTGGTCGACGGCTGGGAGCGGGGCGTGGCCCGGCGCCTCACCACGCGGTACGAATATCTCCAGGTCATCACCCCGGTCAACCGCTTCCACGACATCCCCGCCGCCCTGCGGGACTTCACCCACCACATCCTGTTGCACTCCCCCGGCCACTGGCCGGCGCACATCGCCGGACATCCGCCGGCCGCCACCCTCACCTTCGTCCTCCTCGACCGGGCCGGGCTGGGCGGCGGCGCCTGGGCGGGCGTCTGGTGCGTCACCGTCGGCGCGACGGCCGGGGTGGCGGTGCTCGTGACGGTGCGCGTCCTGGCCGGGGAGTCACTCGCCCGCCGCGCCGCGCCCTTCCTCGCCCTCGCCCCGGCGGCCGTGTGGATGGGCACCTCGGCGGACGGCTACTTCGCGGCGGTCGCCGCCTGGGCCCTGGCTCTGCTCGCCCTCGCGGTCACGGGACACCGGCCGCGGACGTTCGGACTCGGCTCCGGCCTCCTCCTCGGCCTCACCGCGTATCTCTCGTACGGCCTGACCCTGATCTCCGTGATCGCCTGCGCCGTCCTGCTGCTCGGGCGCGGCTCCCGGCTCCGCCCGCTCCCGTACGTCCTGGCCGGACTCGCCGTCGTACCCACGGTGTTCACGCTGCTCGGCTTCAACTGGTTCGAGGCGTACCGCCTGTTGGTCCTGCGCTACTACGAAGGCGCGGGCGGTGTACGGCCGTACGGCTACTGGGTCTGGGCGAATCTCGCCTGCACGGTGCTGATCGCGGGACCGGCCACCGTGGCGGGACTGCGCAGGGCCGGGACGGCGGCCGTACGGATCGCGGCGGCGGCCGTCCGGGGCGCAACGGCGCCGGCCGGTGTCCGGGCGGCTGCGGCCCGGACACCGGCCGGGCTCCGGGCCGCTGACGCGCGGACGCCGGTACGGCTCCGGGCGGCCGCCGCGTCGGCGGGCCGGGCTCCCGCGCAGGGCACCGCCCCGCGGCTCGCCGTCCTCGTCGTCGCGGCGCTGCTCGCCCTGCTCGTCGCCGACCTGTCCGGCATGAGTAAGGCCGAGACCGAACGCATCTGGCTGCCGTTCGCGATGTGGCTGCTCCCTGCGGGGGCGTTCCTCCCCCGGGCCCGGGCCTGGCTCGTCGCCCAGGCGGTGACGGCCCTGCTCCTCAACCACCTTCTGCTGACGGGCTGGTGACCGCCGGGCCGGTCCGGAGCGGCGCTCATCGCACGGCCGCGCTGAAGCCCAACCGGACGGGGCGCCAAGCGCCGGACCCCGCCGTGCGCCGGAGCCCAATCGGCCACGGACCCCGCCGTGCGCCGGAGCCCGATCGGACCGGGCGCCGGGCGCCGGAAATCGGGGGCGTCGGCGGTCACTCGGACGGGTCACCCGGCGCGCGGGGACAGGGCGGCGCGCGGAGGCTGGCGGCATCGCTTTCGACTCGGGAACCAGGAGGCGTCCGATGAGCTCGATGGACATGCCCGCGGACGCGCCACGGGAGACGACGCAGGCCGCCCGGGCCACGGTCCCGGCGGCACCGAGACTCACCTGGCTGACGTTGGCGCTCATGACGACCGCCTCGGTCGCGAGCCTGCGGGCCGCCCCCACGATGGCGGTGTACGGGCTGGCCTGCGTGTTCCTCTATCTGGTCCCGGCGATCGTGTTCCTGCTGCCGACCGCCCTGGTCTCGGCGGAGCTGGCCTCGGGCTGGAACGGCGGCGTCTACCGCTGGGTGAGCGAGGGACTGTCCAAGCCACTCGGATTCCTCGCCGTGTGGTGCCAGTTCGCGATGACGATCTTCTACTACCCGAGCCTGCTGGCCTTCGTGGCGAGCACCATCGCTTACATCATCGACCCGGCCCTGGCCTCCAGCGGCCTCTACACGGCGATCGTCATCGTGGTCCTGTACTGGACCGGCGTCTGGGTCTCCTCGCGTGGCACCAAGGCCCTGGCCGGACTGTCCAGTTGGGGCCTGGTGATCGGCACCCTGGTGCCCGGCACGATCCTCGTCGTGCTCGGCATGGTCTTCCTGGCCCAGGGCAACCCCTCGGCGGCACCCATGACGGCCAGTCACCTGCTGCCGGCCTGGACGGGCCTGGCCAGCCTCGTGCTGATCGTCAACAACTTCCTGTCGTACTCCGGCATGGAGATGAACGCCGTCCATGTGTCGTCGCTGAAGAACCCGGCGAAGGAATACCCGAAGTCGATGTTCCTGGCGATGGGCCTGGTGCTGCTGATCTTCATCCTGCCCGCGCTGGCCATCAGCTGGGTGGTGCCCGCCGACCAGACCAGCCTCACCGCCGGTGTCATGCAGGCGTTCGACGCGTTCTTCTCGTACTTCGACATCGGCTGGATGACACCCATCGCGGCGGTGATGCTGATCTCCGCGTCGCTGGCCGGCATGCTGACCTGGCTCGCCGGACCGTCGAAGGGCCTGCTGGAGATCTCCCGGAGCGAGGGCTATCTGCCGCCGTACCTCCAGCGGCTGAACCGGTTCGGCATCCAGCAGAACATCCTGGTGTCCCAGGGCGTCGTGACCACGGTGATCGCACTGGGCTACGCATTCATCCCGAACGTCTCCAACGTGTACTGGATCTTCTCGACGATCACCACGCAGGTGTACCTCATCGTCTATCTGCTGATGTTCGTCGCGGCGATGCGGCTGCGCAAGAACCAGGCCGACCACCCGCGCGGCTACCGCGTCCCGGCCCTGAACGTGGTGTGCGTGACCGGTCTGCTCGCCTCGGCCGCGGCCATGGTCATCGGTTTCGTGCCGCCCTCCCAGTTCGGCAGCAACAGCGTGCTCGTGTACGTCGTCATCATCGGCTCCGGTCTGGGCATCCTCGGCCTGCTGATCCCCTGGGCGTTCCTGAGGTTCCGCAAGCCCGGCTGGCAGACGGAAGCCGCGCGCCAGGAGGAGGCGGGGGCATGAGTCCCACCCGGTTCGCGTCCGAGCACAAGTGGATCTACTACGGCGCGATCGTCGTGCTGCTCGGTCTCGTCGTGGCCGGACTCGTGCGCTACTCGGCCATCACGTCGAACAACAAGGCCGTGAGCAAGGCCAACCAGCTCGCCGACGCCGCGGTCGAGGCCGGACTTCCGCGCCCCGACACCGAGTTGATCGCCAGTGTCCTCGGCACCGACGGCGGCCTGGTCTGCGACGATCCGGCCAGCGCCCTCAAGTCGGCGCTGTGGAAGATCAACGTCTCCAACGGCGCCGCCTTCGTCGGCCAGCGGCCCGTCATCGGCGACGGCAGGTCGCTCCGGGCGGAGGCCACGATCATCGAGATCTACTGCCCGGAGAAGCTGGACAAGATCCAGGACAGGCTCGACGACCTGAAGACCGACGACACGGTGAGGCGGTGACCATGTCCTCCGAACTCGCCGGGAAGATCGCCGGGTTGATGGGACGGGCCAGGGCGGACCTGGCCGAACTGGTCGCGATCCCGTCCGTCGCGGACCCGCGCCAGTACCCGCCCGAGGAGTGCCGGCGGGCCGCGCAGTGGGTGGCCGACGCCTTCACCGAGGCGGGCCTCCACGACGTCCATCTCGCCGAGACACCCGACGGGAGCCACGCGGTCATCGGCCACCGCCCGCCCCCGCCCGGCGCCCCCATCGTCCTGCTGTACTGCCACTACGACGTGCAGCCGCCGCTGGACGACGACGCCTGGACCACACCGCCCTTCGCCCTCACCGAACGCGACGGCCGCTGGTACGGGCGCGGCACCGCGGACTGCAAGGGCAACATCGTGATGCACCTGACCGCCCTGCGCGCGCTCGGCGACGACATCCCGGTCGGCCTGAAGTTCGTCGCCGAGGGGTCGGAGGAGCAGGGCACGGGCGGCCTGGAGAGTTACGTGGCCCAGCACCCGGAGCAGTTCCTGGCCGACGCCCTGCTGGTGTGCGACACCGGCAACGCGGAGGTCGGCACGGGCACCGCCACCATCACCCTGCGCGGCCTCGCCAACGTCGTCGTCACCGTCGGGACACTGGCCGGTGAGATCCACTCGGGCATGTTCGGCGGCCCCGCCCCGGACGCGCTCGCCGCGCTGATCCAGATGCTCTCCACCCTGCGCGACCCGGCCACCGGCGCCACCCGCGTCGACGGACTCGACTGCGAGGGCTCGTGGGAGGGCGTCGGCTACGACGAGGAGCGGTTCCGCGCCGACGCCGGAGTGCTGGAGGGCGTCCGGCTCACCGGAACCGGCACGGTCGCCGACCGGCTGTGGGCCCGCCCCGCCGTCACCGTCCTCGGCATCGACTGCCCCCCGGTGGTCGGGTCGGCCGCCGCCGTACCGCCCACCGCGCGGGCCCGGGTGAGCCTGCGGATCCCGCCCGGCACGGACCCGGCGGTGGCCCGCGCCGCCCTCACCCGGCATCTCACCGAGGCCGCGCCCTGGGGAGCCCGGGTGAGCGTCGAGGACGAGAGCGCCGGCGCCCCCTTCGAGGCGGCCACCGACGGCCCCGCCTACGCGGCGCTCGGCCGCGCCATGAACGAGGTCTACGGCCGGCCCATGGCGTTCCTCGGGCAGGGCGGCTCCATCCCGCTGTGCAACGTCCTCGCCGAGAACTACCCCCGCGCCGAGATCATCCTCATGGGCGTGGAGGAACCCAAGTGCCTCATCCACGCCCCCGACGAGAGCGTCGACCCGACCGAGATCGAGCACATGGCCCACGTCGAGGCGCTCTTCCTCCGCGCCTACGCGGACGCCGGGGCCCGCGGCCGCTGAACATGTCCCCCGGCGCCGTGGGCGCGGGCGGAGAGCCTTCGCGCCCGCCGCGCAACGGCTCGCGCCGCGCCCGGGGTTCGGCTTGCAGGGGCGCGGAGCACCTGCCTATCGTCGCGCCCATGCAGTCCTACACCATCGGCCAGGCCGCCCGGCTCCTCGGCGTGAGCCCCGACACCGCCCGCCGCTGGGCGGACGCCGGACGGGTGGCCACGCACCGGGACGACAGCGGGCGCCGCCTCATCGAGGGCCGCGACCTCGCCGCGTTCTCGGTGGAACTGGCCGGAGCCGGTGGTGAGGAGGGCGTCACCTCGCACACCTCGGTCCGCAACGCCTTCCCCGGCATCGTCACCGCCGTCAAACTCGGCGATGTCGCGGCCCAGGTGGAGATCCAGGCGGGCCCCCACCGGCTGGTCTCCCTGCTGACCCGGGAGGCCGTCGAGGAACTCGGCCTGGAGGTCGGCGTGGAGGCGACCGCCAGGGTCAAATCGACCAACGTGCACATCGACCGCGCCTGACCGGCCTCCGGGCACGGCCGCTCAGCCCGTGGTCCCGCCCGGCTGCGCGGCCGTCCAGCCGGTGATCCCGCCCGGCCGGGACGGGTAACAGCCGTCCACCTTGATGGTGTTGATGCCGCTGATGTGCCGGGCCCCGCACCGGTCCTGCGGCAGGACCAGCTGCGGGCCGGCCCGGTCCAGCGGGGTGCCGTCGATGCCGACCGCGAGCAACACCGGGGCGTCCGCGAAGTCGGGGTCGATCTCGGCCCAGGTGAGCAGCGCGTGGTGGCCGTCCGCGCCCGCGACCGCGATGAGGAAGCGCAGCCGGTCCTTGCGGCGGGCCGGATCGAAGCGGGGGCCGGCGTCCCGCAGCACGTCGTGCAGCAGCGGGCCCTCGAAGCCGTGGTGCCGAACTCCGCTGCCGGCGCACTCGAAGGCGACCCGCACCCGGTGCTGGGGCCAGGCGAGCAGGTCGGGCACGGTCAGCAGGGCGGGCCGGGCGAGGTCACCGGTCAGCGCGAGTTCCGCGAGCGGGGGAGCCGGCGGTGTCGGCTGCGTCAGGGACTGGCTCACTGGACAGCACCTCCCGGTGGACCGTACCCCGCGGGCGGCCCGGGGCAAACGCACATGCGTACATCCGAAGCCACTGGGCACAGCTCATGCGATGCGACAGGAGACTTACAGCTTGCATATGCGGAAGTATGATCAGGCCATGGCAGAACGTGAGCCCAGGACTGAGGATCACGACGGAGGCTTCAGCGAGCCTCAGAGTCTTCGAGGGAGTAGATCCGTGATGACCCGATCCGCGCGCCGGACCCGCCGCACCACCCGGACCCTTCAGGTGGCCGGCGCCGGTGCCGCCGCGCTGCTGGCCCTGAGCGCCTGCTCCTCCTCGGACGGCGCGTCCGGCTCCTCGGACACGACGAAGTCCTCCGCGTCCTCCCCGCCGAAGCTCTCCGGCACGGTGACCGTGTTCGCCGCCGCCTCCCTGAAGGAGAGCTTCACGGCCCTCGGCCGGCAGTTCGAGAAGGCCCACCCGGGCACCGAGGTCACCTTCAGCTTCGGCGGCAGCGACACTCTCGCCGCGAGCATCACGGGCGGCGCCCCGGCGGACGTCTTCGCCGCGGCCAGCCCGAAGACGATGGCCATCGTGACCGGCAAGGGCGACGCGGCGACCACCCCCGCGACCTTCGTGCGCAACCAGCTGGAGATCGCGACCCTGCCCGGCAACCCGCACAAGGTCGCCTCCCTGAAGGACCTCACCAAGTCCGGCCTCAAGGTCGTCCTGTGCGACAGGACCGTGCCGTGCGGCGCCGCCGCGCAGAAGGCGCTGGACGCGAGCAAGCTGAAGCTCACCCCCGTCTCCTACGAGCAGGACGTCAAGAGCGCCCTGACCAAGGTGGAGCTGAAGGAGGCCGACGCGGCGGTCGTGTACAAGACCGATGTGAAGGCCGCGGGTGACAAGGTGGAGGGCGTGGAGTTCCCCGAGTCCGCCGACGCCGTCAACGACTACCCGATCGCCCTGCTCAAGGACGCCCCCAACTCGGCCGCGGCCAAGGCGTTCATCGAGCTGGTGCAGTCTCCGGAGGGCCGGAGGACGCTGACGGAGGCCGGCTTCCTGAAGCCCACCTCCTGACACCCGCCGCCCCGGACGGCCCCTGTCCAGGCACGCGTCGCCACCGTCTGTCCACCCTCCGGCGCGTGCCTCGACCGCCCGTCCGCGCGCGCCTCGCGGCATGCGTCCGCCGTCCGGCGCGCGCCGCTCGCCACCCGTCCCGTGCGGCGTACCCCTTGAAGCGGACGCCCCGAACCCGTCTCCTGAAGCCATGAGTGATCCCGTGACCTCGCCCGACAAGTCCGGCGCCCCGGCCGACACCCTCATGGGTGGGCCGCGGCGCGGGCGCGGCCGGACGCCGGGCCGGGTGCGGGGCCGGACACCGCTTCCCCTGCTGCTGCCCGCCCTCGCCGGGCTCGTGTTCCTGCTCCTCCCGCTGTTCGCGCTGCTCGTGCGGGCGCCCTGGAGCAGCCTTCCGGACCAGCTGGCCAAGCCCGAGGTCTGGCAGGCACTCCGGCTGTCCTTGTTCTCGGCGACGGCGGCCACCGCGGTGTGCCTGGTGCTGGGGGTGCCGCTCGCCTGGCTGCTGGCGCGTACGGAGTTCCCCGGACGCGGACTCGTCCGGGCCCTGGTCACCCTGCCCCTCGTACTGCCCCCGGTGGTCGGCGGTGTCGCGCTGCTGCTGGCCCTCGGCCGCAACGGCGTCGTGGGCAAGCTGCTCGACTCGTGGTTCGGGATCACGCTGCCCTTCACCACGGCCGGGGTGGTCGTGGCCGAGGCCTTCGTGGCGATGCCCTTCCTGGTGATCAGCGTGGAAGGCACGCTACGGGCCGCAGATCCTCGGTACGAGGAGGCAGCCATGACCCTCGGCGCCTCCCGCTTCACCGCGTTCCGCCGGGTCACCCTGCCGCTCATCGCGCCCGGCATCGCCGCCGGTTCGGTCCTGGCCTGGGCCCGCGCCCTCGGCGAGTTCGGCGCGACGATCACCTTCGCGGGCAATTTCCCGGGCCGCACCCAGACCATGCCGCTGGCCGTCTATCTGGCCCTTCAGAGCGACCCCGACGCCGCGATCGCCCTGAGTCTCGTCCTGCTCCTGGTGTCCATCGCGGTTCTCGCCGGACTGCGGGACCGCTGGATGACGGCGGCCTCATGAGGCATGACCGACAGGCGTACGGGGACGACGGACGGCGCCGGGACGAGGCCGGCGGACGGCGGCGGGACGAGGGTGAGGTGATCGCGTCATGACCGAGGCGAACCCGGGGGCGACGCCCACGGCTTCCGGCAAGGGCCTGGACGCCCGGCTCGTCGTCCGGCGCGGCTCGTTCCGCCTCGACATCGAACTGAGCGCCGCCCCCGGTGACGTCGTGGCGCTGCTCGGTCCGAACGGCGCGGGCAAGACGACGGCGCTGCGCGCGCTGGCCGGGCTCACCCCGCTGTCCGAGGGCGGCCGGCTGCGGCTGGACGGCGTCCCTTTGGACCGTACGCCGCCGGAGTCCCGCCCCGTCGGTGTCGTGTTCCAGGACTACCTGCTGTTCCCGCATCTGTCCGCGCTCGACAACGTCGCCTTCGGGCCGCGCTGCCAGGGTGTGCCCAAGGCGGAGGCACGGGCCCAGGCAGCCGCGTGGCTGGAGCGCATGGGCCTCGCCGAGTTCGCCGGGACCAGGCCGCGCAGGCTCTCCGGCGGGCAGGCGCAGCGGGTCGCGCTCGCCCGGGCCCTCGCGACCCGTCCCCGCCTGCTGCTGCTCGACGAACCGCTCGCCGCGCTCGACGCCCGTACGCGGCTGGACGTGCGGGCCCAACTGCGGCACCACCTGGCTGACTTCGAGGCCGTCGCCGTCCTCGTGACACACGACCCGCTGGACGCGATGGTGCTGGCCGACCGGCTCGTGGTGGTCGAGGACGGCCGGGTGGTCCAGGAGGGCGGCCCCTCCGACATCGCCCGCAGACCCCGCACCGACTACATCGCCCAGCTCGTCGGGCTCAACCTCTACCGGGGCGCCGCCGACGGCCACGGCGTACGGCTGGAGGCTGGCCCGGAGATCACCACGACCGAGCGGCTCGACGGGCCCGTCTTCGTGGCGTTCCCGCCGAGCGCCGTGACGCTGCACCGCGACCGGCCCACCGGCTCCAGTGCCCGCAATCTGTGGCAGTGCCGCGTCGCGGGTCTGGAGACGCACGGCGACCAGATCCGGGTGGACCTGACCGGCGAACTGCCGCTCGCCGCCGATCTGACGACGGTCGCCGCGGCGGAACTCGGCCTGCATCCGGGCTCCCCCGTCTGGGCCACGGTGAAGGCGGCCCAGACACACGCCTATCCGGCCTGAGGGCTGTCCCGTAGTCCCCGGCGGGCGCACAACGACAGCTACGGCACCGGCCGCACCCACCGCAGAAGCGCCGCCACTCCGCTACGTGGCCGCCGGGACCGCCGTCGCCCGGACCATCACGCAGTCGAACTCCACCACCCGGCCGGTCGCCTCCTCGCGCGAGACCGGGTACATGCCGGTGATCTCGAAGCCGCTCTCCTCGTACACGGCGATGGCCTCGCCCATGCGGGGACTGCCCTCGTACAGCCGCAGCGTCGCGACCTCCGACTGCATTCCGACGAATTCCGCCGCGCGTTCCCCGGCGCCCGCGAACACCTCGAGGTCGTAGCCCTGGGTGTCCATCTTCAGGTAGGGGCGGGGGTCGTCGATCCCGGCGAGTGCCGTGTCCATCATCCCGTCGAGACGGCGGACCTCGATGTCCTCGGTACGGGTCTTGGCGAAACGCTTGTAGCGGTCCCTGCCGTAATCGCTGGGCGGGAGAAGGGAGTTCATGGTGTTCCAGCCCACATGGATGGACTGGGTGGTGTCCTCCCGCCCGAGGCCGATCCGATGCACCTGCCAGTCGGGGTCGTCCTCGGCCGCCTGCCGGAGCTTGCCGAAGGCCTCCGCGGTCGGCTCGAAGGAGACGATCCGGCCGGTGTAGCCGAGGCGGCGCAACTGGCGTCCGTACTGACCGGAGTTGGCGCCCACGTCGAAGACGCAGTTCACCTCGTATCTGTCGAGCAGGGCGGTGACGTGCTGCCCGCAGAGATAGGACGCGGCCGACAGCTGGAACTTGCGTTCGTCGGCCGCCGTCTCCTTCTCGTCGAGCAGGAGACGGGCGCCGGTGCCGCCGAGCGGCACGTGCTTCCAGGCCGCCGTCCGCCCGCGCAGCACCAGATCGGCGCCCTTGCCCAGGGCGACGCGTCTGCGCACACCGCGCCGGTAGACCACCGCGGCTCCCGATCCGAGGTCCAGCACCTGCACCCCGATACGGGGAAGCAGACCTAGCAGCTTTCTGTGAAGGGTCGCCATGGCCCACACCCTGTCAGAGATGCACGCGTGTCCACCGGGAGTTGGTTGAACCCCCTTCAGGCCGCGTGATAGAGGCAGGGGATGACCTCTCCTGAAACCGGCATCCCGGCGCTGGCCGCCGCCCTGGACATGCGTCCCCACCCGGAGGGCGGCTGGTTCGTCGAGACCTGGACGGCGCCGCAGGCCTTCCTGCCCGACGGCTACCCAGGACCCCGCGCCGCCGCCTCCGCCATCTACTTCCTCCTCGCACCCGGTGACACCTCCGCCTGGCACACCGTCCGTTCGGACGAACTATGGCTGTGGCACCGCGGCGGCCCCCTCGACCTCCTGCTCGGCGGCGACGGGGACGGCCCCCAGTCCATCCCGCAGGTGGTCCGCCTCGGCCCCCGTGTCGAGGCCGGGGAGCGCCCTCAGATCCTCGTCCCGGGCGGGGTCTGGCAGTCCGCCCGGCCGGCCGGCGACGAGGAGGTTCTCGTCAGCTGCGTGGTGGCGCCCGGCTTCGACTACGACGACTTCCATCTGCTGGACTCCGGCCGCTGAACAGGCAGTCGAGCGGCCCGGAAAGGCCTGTGGCGCCTTTGTGACGCGGGTCGTTGGTTGCGGATCGCCCGGGTGGGGCATCACCCGAGGGCAGGACCGGCCACGCACCGTTTCGCGTGGGGTCCCGGCCGGCGGGGACGGAGCCGTCGGCCGGGTGCCGGTTGTCCTGGGAGGGGGAAGAGAGGTGTCAGTCATGCGTGCGCACCAGCGCACCGTCCGGCCGACCGCCCGCGTGGAGTACACACTGCCGCGTACGGCCGTCTCGGCGGGCAGGGCCCGCAAGCTGACGACGGCGTTCCTGACCCGGCCGCGGCCGCGGTTCGCCCCGCCGACGGCGGACCAGGTGGACGACGCCACGCTGATCGCCTCGGAGCTCGTCGCCAACGCCGTACGGTACGGCCGCAGCGGCTGCCGGCTGCGTCTGCAACTGGGCCACGGGCGCGTGACGGTCGAGGTCCACGACGACAGTCCCGGACGGCCGCGGATCGGCGTACTGGACACGGAATCGGAGAGCGGCCGGGGCCTGGCCATGGTCCAGCAGCTCGCCCACAGTCTGGAGATCGTCAGTACAGGCTTCGGCGGCAAGACCGTGCGCGCGGTCCTGGCGGTGCGGTAGCGGGCCGGGCCCGCTCCGGGTTCAGCGCCACCGGAAACGGGAATGAGCACCAAAAATTCATCGCAATTTCAGTGACCGCAAAAAACAGATGGCCGGCGCCCGCACCTTGCGGTGCGAACGCCGGCCATCCGGTGTCCCGGACTAGGCGGGGACGATGTTCTCCGCCTGCGGGCCCTTCTGGCCCTGCGTGACGTCGAAGGTCACCTTCTGGCCTTCCTGGAGCTCACGGAAGCCAGAGGTGGCGATGTTCGAGTAGTGGGCGAAGACGTCGGCGCCGCCGCCGTCCTGCTCGATGAAGCCGAAGCCCTTTTCCGCGTTGAACCACTTCACGGTGCCAGTAGCCATGTCAAATCTCCTTCGGGGCAAAGCTCGAAGGTCCACACTGTGTGGACCTGCGTCGCCGCAATGATTGCCCCACCGGAATGCACCGGAAAAACTCTGGGAACCACAACTGCAACTGAAATCGACACTAGCACGCTGCGGGCCCCGGAGGACGCGCACTATCTCACCCCGGCGTGGG
This sequence comes from Streptomyces sp. NPDC005281, assembly GCF_040607495.1. Taxonomy (NCBI): domain Bacteria; kingdom Bacillati; phylum Actinomycetota; class Actinomycetes; order Kitasatosporales; family Streptomycetaceae; genus Streptomyces; species Streptomyces sp. NPDC005281. The sequence continues at coordinate 59,468 of NZ_JBEXGX010000003.1, forward strand.
GAATACCAAAACCTCGCGGGCCCGTGCACCAAATTCTGTATCGGCCGGAACAGGTATCCAGGTCCCGCCGAGAAACTCCCCCCGGGGATCGTCCGACGTCCCGCTCACGCGTCCTGCGGTGTCGAGCCGCGCAGCTCCTCGTTGATCCGCAGGGCCTCGTCGAGGCACTCCTCCAGCGTGACGATTCTGCACGCGGACTCGACGGGCGTGCCCTGATCGACGAGGTCCCGGGCGCGGGCGGCGAGCCTGAGCTGGTTGCGGGAGTAACGGCGGTGGCCGCCGTCGGAGCGCAGGGGCGTGATCAGCCCGGCCTCCCCGACGGCCCGCAGAAACGCGGGGGTGGCGCCGATCAGCTCGGCCGCCCGGCCCATCGTGTAGGCGGGGTAGTCGTCGTCTTCGACTCGGTCGGTGGGGCTCATGGTGCTTCCCAGGGGCGCGTGCATCACCTCCCACTCTGGCAGATCCCGGCCGGTACCGGCCGGGGGCACCCGGTGGCGGCCCGGTGACATCCCCGCGCCGCACTCACCCGGACGGACCGGTGCGCTGGTGGGAGGCCGTGGCCGGTGGTGGCGTGGAGGGACACAGCCCGACCTCGGGACCGTCCTCGGGAGGCCCTCGCATGATCCGTCCGTCCTGTCTCCTCGCATCCGCCCTGACCGCGGGGATGCTGCTCTCGACGGCCGCCTGCTCGAACGGCGCGGACGACAGCGGCTCCGGCCGTACGGACTCCACCGCGTCCCCCGCCTCCACGGTCCCGGCCTCTCCCGTGGCCGAGGAGCCCGGCGCCGCCACCCCCTCGCCCTCAGCCTCCGTCCGTACTCTCACCAAGACCGAGGCGCAGCTCGCGCTGATCACCAACTCCGACCTGGGGTCGCAGTGGGACGAGTCGAAGGGCGTCGCGGCCTGGCACGACACGCTGCTCAGGAGCAAGGTGGACGCGTCGGCCTTCGTCACCGACAAGGGGAACGCCAAGGAGTGCCAGAAGCTGCTGGACGGCCTGTACTCGGAGGACCTGCTGGGCAAGCCGCAGGGCGGCAGCGCCGTCACCGGCTTCGACGACAGCGGCAACGACGCCCAGATGCGCTACGAGGTCGCCTCGTACGGGAAGAGCTCCCTGGACACCCGGCTGAACTGGCTGAAGACACTGCCGGACATCTGCGACCAGTTCACGGCCGTCGACGGCAAGGGCGACCGGCAGACGGTCCAGGTCGTCTCGACACATCTGCCCGATGTGGGGGACGCCCGCCAGGGCTTCCAGGTGACGATGAGCGGTGCGCTGGAGGGCGACCCCGAGACATTGACGCTCGACTTCGCGGCGGTGACGGTCGGCGACAGCGCCCTGTCCCTCACCAACGGCGGCCTCTCGGGCACCCAGCACCAGTCCACCGAGCAGGCCGTCCAGGCGGGCACGAACCGGCTGAAGGCCGTCCTGGCGGGGAAGTCGCCCGCCCCGACACAGGGCTGAGCGGGGCCCCCGGACACACCGCGGCCCGGGCAGTCTGTCAGCGGCTGCCCGGGGCCGGGGGTGTGTCAGTGAGTGCGGTTCAGAGCCGGTCCATCCGTGTGTAGGGGCTCAGGACGCGGACCTGGCGGGCGCCGAAGTCGACGAGCATCGCGATGCCCTCTTCGACGCCGACGATCGTGCCCAGGCCGTACTGGTCGTGGGAGACGCGGTCTCCGAGGCTGAACTCCTTGGCCACAGGGACGACGGGTGCAGCGAAGGGGCTGGTGGGCAGGTGGCGCCGGGGCGCGGAGGATTTACTCATCGTGATTCCAGTATGGGCCCTATTCCGTCGGACGGTAGAGCCTGATGGTCTCGATCCCGCTCCGACTCGGCCTCCCCGGGCACTCCGGATCACGGCGGCCCCGCGCCCTCCCGTCCGGTCCCCGCCCGGCCGGCCGGGCGTTCCCCGAGGTCAGCCGTCGGGGCGTCGGCTCCGCGATCTCTCCGGTGCGCGGAGCCGTCCGCCGGGCGAGCCTGTCGCGGACCGGACAACCCGTTACGGTGGGTTCCGGACGCGCCGGATCCGGCACCGCGGACCGCCGGGACGGCGGTGACACAGGGGGGCGTACGCCCGCGCGCCCCCGGTCGGTCCGTCCCACCGGACGGCCGGACACGGCGCGGCGGCCGGCCCGCCCGGGTCAGCCCGCCAGGAGTTCGCGCTTCAGGTCGCGCAGTTCCCGGGCGTCGAGGTGCAGGCCGTCCTTCAGGTACGAGCGGAAGTCGCCGTACTCGGCGCGGACCTCGTCGAAGCCCGAGTTCAGGTACTCGGGCCGCACGTCGAGCAGCGGCTTGTGGACGGCGGCCCCGGCCGGCGGCATGGCCGCGAGCGTGGCCGCGTCGGCGGCGACGGTGCAGGAGGCGCCGGCGGGCACCCGGTCGGGGGCCGAGGCGCGCTCCGACTCCATCCGCAGGTCGTACACCGCGTGGACGCCGAGCCGCTTCGGCTTGGCGAGGTCGGCGTCGCTGAGCCTGTTCAGGGCGTCCGAGCGGTGGATCTCGCCCATCTTGACCAGTGGCCGTCCGCGATGCGGTAGCCGCCCGCGTCACGGAAGTCGACCGCGCCGTCGAGCTCGATGAGCCGGTCGGCGAGGCGCAGGGAGCCACCGCGCCGCGGGGCCAGGTCGAACCACTGGCGGTCGGCTGCGGACAGTCCGCGCACGGTCACGTCAACCGTGGCACCGCCCCGCGCGACGACTCGCCCGGCGGCGCGCACTAGGACCTGGCGCACCCCGGGGGCCTTCCACACGATGCGGTACGAGCCGTCGTCGCCGGCGGTGACGGTCGCGGCCGTGAAGGGGGTGCGCTGGGAGGCGGCGCGGGCGGAGGGGCAACTCCTCTTGATGGAGACGATGTTCGGACGGTTCAGGGGTGCCGTCGCCCCGTGCGGACTCCCGGCGCCCGCCGGCCGGACGGCACCGGCCGGAGATCTTCCGCGCGGACGCGCGTCAGCCGAGCGCGCTCGTCGCTCGCCACTGCTCCCAGGGCAGGTTCCAGTCGCCGTAGCCGTTGCCGACCGCGACCGTGTCCCGGGAGCCGACGACCTTGACGACGTCACCGGGGACGACCTCGTCGAAGAACCGCTTCGCGGGCCCGCCGACGGCCAGTCCGACACAGCCGTGCGTGACGTTCCGACGGCCGCCGTAGACGTTCGCCTTCGGGTTCTGGTGGAGGTAGGTGCCCGAGGCGGTGAGGTGGACGGCGTAGTAGTAGTAGTAATCCGCGTACGCGTCGCCGAAGCCGACCGACCGGGAGTTCATGAAGACCTTGGCCGCCTTGTCGGAGACGACCATCGTGCCGTTCCAGGTGTCCATGCCCGGCGCGCCCGCGGTGATCGGGACACGGCGCGACGATCCGGCGGTTTCGAGCGTCATGAAGTGTGTACGGACATCCACTGTGGCGACGAGGGAGCGGCCCACCGTGAAATGCCTTGTGATTCCGGCTCCGGCCCGGACGGTGACCGCCGTTCCGGGCTTCCAGTACCTGCGGGGCCGGAAGTCGACGCGCTGCCCGTCGACGAGGTTACGGTCCCTGACCCACCCCCAGGACCCCTCGGCCGCAGCGGTCACCTTCAACTGCCTTTCCACACCCGCCCGTCCGGCCACCGGTATCGGGCGGTCGAAGGTCACCGAGACCGGCATGCCGACGCCCACGGTCTGTCCGTCGGCGATGTTGACGTGCGCGCCCGGCAGGGACCTGAGCGGTGTGGCGGAGGGCCTCGGCCGGGCCTTGCCCGTGGCACCGGCGGTTCCGGTGGCCGCGGGCCGGCCCCCCGGCCCGCCTCCCTCGCCCCCGCCGTCGGCCACCGCCTGTGCCGAACATCCGGCGAGCGCCGGCACGCACAAGGCCGCCGCGCTCCAGGCGCGGGCCGTCCGGCCCCGGCCGCCTCTCCGTCCCGTGGTCATGGTGATCCCCCTGTGGTGTGTTTCGATGTGCGACCTACGGGGCCTGTACGCGCGGCGGGGGCGGCCCGGTTGCACAAGGCCGGAGAAACTGCGGAGATTCGGGCGGGGGGCATGACCGAGGAGGAGTTCGACGCGTTCTACGCGACCGCGTTCCCCCGGCTGACCGGCCAGCTCTACGCGTTCACGGGGGATCACGGCGAGGCGCAGGACGTCGTCCAGGAGGCGTTCGTCCGCGCCTGGGACCGGCGGCGGGAGTTCCTCGCCGACGGCGCTCCCGAGGCGTGGATACGGACGGTGGCGACCCGGCTCGCGGTGAGCCGCTGGCGCCGGGCCCGGCGCTGGCTGGAACTGGTGCGGCGCACACCGCCTGCCGACCACGTCGCGGGCCCCGGGCCCGAGCACACCGCGCTCGTGGCCGCGCTGCGCACGCTGCCCGAGGCGCAGCGGATGGCGATCGTTCTGCACCATCTGTGCGACTTGAGTGTCGAGCAGGTAGCCTCCGAAACCGGTGCCCCGGTCGGCACGGTCAAGGCCCGGCTCTCGCGGGGCCGGGCGGCGCTGGCGCGGGTGCTCTCGGAGGATTCGGCGGACCTGGCCGGTTCCGCGCGCCCGTCGGGCTCAGCGCGCGCGGCGGGCACGGAGGAGAGGGAGGACGACCGTGTCCGATGAACTCACCTCCGCGCTGTGCGAGTTGGCGACCGAGGGGGAGCGGTCTCCCGAGCTGACCGGTGCGGAGATCCGCGGCCGGGCCACGGTCCGCCGGCGGCGCCGCCGTACGGCCTGGGCCGCTGCCGGTGCCTGCGTCGCCGCCGCTCTCGCTCTCGTCCTCGTGGTGAGCCCGGACGGCGGGGCGCGGCAGAAGCCTCCGCCGGCCGCGAGCCCCGGCGTCACCGCGAGCCTGCCGGTGGCGTCGCCGGACGCCACGATCGATCTGGGCAGGCGGGTGATCTCCGTCGCCGGCCTGCGACTCACACTCAACTTCGACAGCCTGCCCGGGTACACACCGACGGTCCGGACCACGGTCACCGCGAAGAACGCCGTCAGGAACGTCTCCTCCAAGACGGTCGGTCTGAGCGGCGGTTACGCCTTCAAGGCCTCCTGGGCGGTCGAGCTCACCGCGCCCGACGGCACGACGGACTACGTCGGCTCCGTGGATTCCGGCGGCCAGGGCTTCTCCGACCCGGACCACGGCTGGATCGGCCTGGACATGACCGAGGCCAAGCTGCTGTACGACCGCCTCGCGCCGGGAGCGGTGGTCGAGATCCGGCCCTCGGCGAACGCCTCGGCTCCCTCGTCGGTGCACGGGGGAAAGACGACCGGGGGCACGGGCGTGACCACCGGCACGAGAAGCCCGGGCGCGGGAACGTCGGACGCGGGAACGTCGGGCGGCTAGCGGGCCGAGGCCCGACCGGCGGGTCCCGTACGCGACGTGCGGCACCCGTCGGGGCCCCTCCGTCCGGAAGCCCAGCGGCACCCGTCAGTTCCCGCCCGGCGTCACAGCGGCGGCTGGGCCGGGGCCGGGCCGAGGGTCGTCGTGCCCGGTGCCGTGCGGTGGCCGAGGCCCGTGCGGTAGGCGTCCAGGGCCGCCTCCACCCGGCCGGTGCGCCGCAGCAGGTCGCCCAGCAGCCGGCACAGGTCCGCCAGGTCGCCCGCCGCGCCCGCCCGCTCCAGCAGGCTCATCGCCCGCACGTAGTGCTCCTCGGCCGCCTCGGTGTCCCGGGCGTCCTCCGCGATGATCCCGAGCAGACGGTGCGCGGCGGCCGCGTGGATGGCGCCCCGCTCGGAACTCAGGTCGCCGAGCACCTGCCGCAGCAGCTCGTCCGCCTCGTCGGACTTGCCGCGCCGGTGCAGCACATCGGCCAGTTCCACCGCGACCTGGCTGGTATAGAGCGCGGCCCGCTTCGCGGAGAGCATGGCCTGCGCCTCACGCAACTCGTCCTCCGCACGCTCCAGTTCACCGTTCTGGGCGTACAGATAGCCGCGCATCCAGTGACAGTTGGCGAGCTCGGTGCGGATCTGGAGCTGCCGGTACAGCTCGGCGGCCTTGGCGAGGGAGACGTCGGCCTCGGCGATCCGCCCCTCGGCGATCATCGTCCGGGCCACCGACCGGTGCATCCGCGCCACCAGGGCCGGGTCCTGGACCTGCGGCGCGAGGGCGAGCGCGAACTCGGCGGCCTGGGCGGCCCTGGCGTGCGCGCCCATGTCCATGTAGGGCGCTATGACTCCCGTGTAGAGGAGAAGCAGCGCCTCGGGATCGTGCAGGCCCGTCCGGTTCAGCTCGTCGAGGGTGGACTCGAACAGGTAGCAGGAGTAACGGAGTTCACCGGCGAGATAGTGGGAGACCGCCCGGCCGCGCACGGCGGGCACCCGCTGCGGCAGCGGCGCGTCCCCCAGCCGCTGCTCGGACTCCTCGAAGCGCCGCTGTGCCGTCTCCAGGTCCCCCGTGTCCAGAGCGCACTCGCCGAGTCCGAGGAGGGCCGCCGCCTGCTCGGCGACCAGCCCGTGGGCCTCCGCCTCCGCGAGCAGGGCGGCGTAGGTCCCGGCGGCCACCTCCGCCTCTCCGGTGGAGAGTGTGCGCTGCGCGTCCGTCAGCCGCAGCCGCAGGTCGGTGGCGAGATGGGCTGGCCGCCCCGTCGCCAGCTCCTCGAACGCGACCCCGAGGCGGCCGGCTATGTGCCGCAGCGCGGGCTCGGAGGCCCTGACCCGGCCGGCCTCCAGAGTGGAGATGTACGCGGGTGTGTACACCGGTTCCGCGAGCTGTCGCTGCGTCAGGCCTCGTTCTGTGCGCAGCTGTTGCACCCTGCGCCCGATGATCTCAGGGTCGTCCCGCTCCGCCATGGGTCAAGCATGCCATCAAGCCGACTTGGTTCAGTCCAGCTTTTGACTACCTGTCCGACGACAGACGGCTCTTGCGATGTGAGCCCGGGAGCCTCTACGTTAAGCGCCGGATTAAGCATGCTTAATACGCCGCTGTTGTTGCGAGGTCACCGTGCTCCGACGTATTTCCGCGCGCTACTCCCGAGGGTTTCTCGCCGCCCTCTTCGCGGTCGCCGCGCTGGTCACGGCGGCGAACATCGGCCCGGCGAAAGCGGCCGAAGAGGCCCCCGCGGCACACACGACCGCGACGACCACACACACGACGGGCCACCAGGGACTCCCCGCGGCCCGGTGACCGGCTCTCCCGCGGCCTCGTGAGAGCGGCGAATCCCCCGTACGGCGAGGACATCGCGCCTACGCTGAAGCGGTGACCTCTACCGCCGCCCGAACCGCGCTGGACCTCACCGCCGACCTCCCGGTCCCCGCCCTCGAGGACTTCTACCGGGATCTGCACCGGCATCCCGAACTGTCGCTGCGCGAACACCGTACGGCCGCCGCCCTCGCGGAGCGGCTGCGCAAGGCCGGGTACGACACGACCGAGGGCGTGGGCGGTACGGGCGTCGTCGGCGTCCTGCGCAACGGGGACGGGCCCACCGTGCTGCTGCGCGCCGACATGGACGCGCTGCCCGTCACCGAGGAGACCGGGCTGCCGTACGCCTCGGGGACCGACGGGGTCATGCACGCCTGCGGCCACGATCTGCACGTCACCTGGCTCACCGGCGCGGCGGAGGCGCTCGCCGCCGGGCGGGACACCTGGTCCGGCACGCTGGTGCTGGCCGGGCAGCCCGCCGAGGAGACCGGCGAGGGCGCGGCCCGCATGGTCGCGGACGGTCTCCACGAACGCTTCCCGCGGGCCGACGTCCTGCTCGGCCAGCATGTGGCGCCCGGTCCCGCCGGGCTGTACGCGCACTCCCCCGGCCTGATCATGTCCGCCTCGACCGACATCGACATCGTCGTGCACGGCCGGGGCGGCCACGGTTCACGGCCCGAGGCGACCGTCGACCCTGTGGTCACGGCCGCGTACATCGTCACGCGGCTCCAGACGGTCGTCAGCCGGGAGATCGCGGCCCGGGAGTCCGCCGTCCTGACGGTGGGGCGGATCGAGGCCGGCACCCGGCACAACATCATCCCGTCCGAGGCCCGGATCGCCCTGAACCTGCGGACGCAGTCGCAGGACGTACGGGAACGGATGATCGCGGCCGTGCGGCGCGTCGCCGCGGGCGAGTGCGCGGCGGCCGGCTGCCCGGCCGAGCCCACGGTCACCGTGGGCAACGACTTCCCGGTGACCGTCAACGACGCGGAGACCGACCGCCGGATCGCCGCCGTGCACGGCGAGGTCTTCGGCGCCGGAACGATCCTCGACCCCGGTCCGGCCATGGGCAGCGAGGACTTTCCCCGGCTCGCGGCCGGCCGGATCCCCTACTCCTACTGGTTCGTGACCAGCACCCCGGCCGACGTCTGGAACGCGGCCCCCGGCGCGGACGACCTGATGACCAGGCTCGCCTCGGTCCCCAGCAACCACAGTCCGCACTTCGCCCCCGACCTGTCCACGGTCGCGCCGGGCGTACGGACCCTGGTGTCGGGGGCACTGGTGTCACTGGCTGCCGGGAGCTGAACTCCCCCTGACCGGTGCCCAGTCGATCCGGGCAGGTGCGGGCGCTCCACCGGCCGCGGCACCGCAGGGGGTGAAGCGTGATCAGGCCTGTGTCTGCAACTGGCTCAACTGCCGCCGGACATGATCGAGCGCGCCCTCTTGGCGTCCGGGCACGCACAGCCTCAACCGGGCCAGTTCCGCCCCGAGTTCGCGGACCCGCGCCGGATCGGCGATGCGGCCCCACTGGTGGTGCGCGCGGTCCACGGCCGACTCCACCTCCGGCGCGCCCGGCTCCTGCCCCGCGTCCAGCCGGGTCGCCGCGAGAGCCAGCCAGCCGCGGCAGCTCCGCTCGGCGTCCCCGGCGAACATCGCCAGGTCGGCCCGTACCTCCATCCAGTGCAGCACCTGCTCGGACCCGGGCCCGTGCGTCGCCAGCGCCTCCCGCCCGCACCGCTCCGCCAGCGCGAGGGCGTCGTCGTGACGTCCGTCGCGGACAGCCTCGGTGATCTCCTCGTGTGGATCCGAGGCGGGTGAACCGTCCCGCCGACCCGCCCGGCCGGGAGGCGTCACGGAGGGCCGGGGCATCGCGGAGGAAACCGGTGTCGCGGAGGGGGTGGGTGTCGCGGAGGGGATGGGTGTCGCGGAGGGGGCGGGTGTCACGCGGGGCGCGGGCACCGAAGCGGGTGGAACCGCTGGGTGCGGCGGCGGCGCGGGGGTGCGGGGCGGAGCCGTGACGGTCGTGAACTCCGGTGCCGGAGGCCAGGGTTGTCCCGCCCACGACTGTCCGGGTGACAGTACGAGGTCCGTCGCTGCCGTCCGGGCGTTCTCCTCCCCCGACACCCTCGCCAGAGCCTGCTGGTGGAGCCGGTCGAGGGGAGGCCGGTGTCCGCTGCGGAGCAGGGTGGCGACCGCTCGCATGTACGTCGGCTGCGCCACCGTACGGCGGGAAGGCGGCGGGGCGACACGGCCGTACAGCTCGGCCGGGGGGCCCACCGTGAGAGGGCGCCCGGCGAGGAACTCCCAGGCGTCCTGGTCCGCGTGCAGGTCGACGAAGACGGTCGTGGAACCCGGTGGCCGCAGCCGGAGTTCATCGGCGAACCAGCGCCAGGGGAAGGCGGTGTAACGGACCGTCGCCGGGGTGGTGCGGGCCAGCGCCAGGTGCGGAAGCCGCTGGCGGCGGTCCAGTTGGAGCTGCCCCGTCACGAACATGGTCAACGGCCCGGGGGCCGTCGCGGCCGCCCGCAGCCGGGTCAGCACGGCCTGCGGCTCCAGCGGGTCGGCCAGTTCGACGACGTTCGCCGTCTCGGTGCCCGACAGCACCGGCGGGGCGACGGCCGCGAGCACCGGGAGCACGGAGGCCGCGTCCACCAGACACCCCCTGCCCACCGGCGAGGCCGCGAGGAGCAGCACGGTTCCGGGCACAGGTTGCCTCCCCCATCGATCTGACACCTCAGCACCGTAACGGCTGCGCATGCAAAGCGGGGACGCGAGGAGACGAACGCCCCGGCCGGCCGGGGAGCCCCGGGTCCGCGTCCGCCACCCCGGCTACGGCCGCCGCGCGCCCTCCGCCCGGCGCCGTACGGCGAAGATCGTGGTGTCGTCGGCGAGCCGTCCGCCGCAGTGTTCGAGTGTGCCGTCGCGCACGAGGCGGACGAGCCGCTGCGGGTCGGCGGTGCGCGGGTCCCGCGCCAGCGCCTTCGTGAGGGTTTCCCGGAGCGGGAAGAAGTCGCCGACCCCGTCGCGGGCCTCGGTCACCCCGTCCGTGACCAGGAGCAGTGTCTCGCCGGGAGCCAGCGGAACACGGAGGACCGGTGGCGGTGTGGACACCAGCTCGTCCATGCCGAGCGGGCGTCCGTGCCCGGGATCCAGGCTCCGTAATCCGTCGGGGGTGACGACGAGGGGAGGTTCGTGGCCGAAGTTGACGACCTCGACCGTGACCGACGTGTCCTCGGGGAAGGCGACGAGGACGCCGGTCGCGAAACGGTCGCCGTCGTCGCGGCCGAGCGCCACGCGGTAGCGGTTGTGCCGCAGCATCCTGACCTCCAGCCGGGCGGCGACCGTGGCCAGCGCCGGCTCGTGGTACCCCGCCTCCCGGAAGGTGCCGAGCAGCGCGGCCGCCGCCTCGACCGCCGCGAGCCCCTTGCCCTGGACGTCTCCGAGCAGCAGCCGGGTGCCGTGCCGGCCGGGCTGGATGTCGTAGAAGTCGCCGCCGACCCGGGCCTCGCTGTCGGCGGCGAGATAGACGGCCGCGTGGTCGAGGCCGCCCCAGCCCGGTGGCATCGGGCGCAGCACGGTACGCCGGGTCGTCTCGGCGACGTCCCGCATGTGCAGCATGTGCCGCTCGGCCCGCAGCCTGACGGAACAGGCGAGGGCCGCGAGGCCGCTGCCGACCACGACGAGGACGAAATCGGGCAGGCCGTTCTGGTACTGGTGCGGCCACGACGTGTCCACGGCGCCGTAGGTGAGCAGCGACAGCGCGGCGAAGGCCAGCGTGCCCAGCACTCCGCAGATCGCCGCCGCGATGACCGGTACCAGCACGAGCCAGGAGATGATCCGGAACCGGCCGGAGGTGTTGACGTCGAGCAGCGCGATGCCGATGAGCAGCAGCAGCGGGGGCAGCCAGGCGAGGTTGCGCCCGCGCATCCTCAGCGGTTTCGGCCGCTGGAAGGCCTCCGGCAGCCCGCCGCGCGGTCCGAGGGCGTGCCGAACCCGGTCGAGTACGGATCTCCGGTCGGCCACGCGCCGTACCGCCTCCCGTTCAGTAGGCGACCGACATCCGGCCGTGCGGGTGAACGGGCATCTCCAGCTGGTCGACGAAGGCCATCGCGTAGTCCTCGGCGCTGATCCGGCTCAGGCCGCCCGCGTCGGTGAGCATGCGGTCCCCGCCGATCCGGAAGTCGCCCGTGCGTTCGCCGGGTCCGATCTCGGCCGCGGGGGAGATGTAGGTCCAGTCGAGGTCCTCGACGTCGCTCCGCAGATAGGCCAGCGCGTCCCGGTGGGCGAGCGCCTCGGGGAGGTAGGCCTCGGGGAAGTCCGGCTGGTCGCACGCGGCCTCGCCGGGCGCGACCTCCAGGGTGCCCGCGCCGCCGACGATCACGAGCCGGTGCACCCCGGCCGTGCGGACGCCCTCCACCAGGGAGTGGTTGAGGGCGAGGAAGGGTTCGCGGGGATCCGAGCCGTCGCGGGGCGGGACACACGCCGACCCCACCGCGTCCGCGCCGGCCACCAGCTCGGCGACCTTCGCCGAGTCCGAGGCGTCCGCCGCCGTCGCGGCGACCCCGGGGACCGGGGACTGCCCGGACCGGCTGACCGCGACGACCTGGTGTCCGCGCGCCGAGGCCTCCGTGGCGATGCGGCTGCCGACCATGCCGGTGGCACCAAAAAGTACGAGCTTCATGCACCTCAGCGAAGCACGCGCCCATGATCACCGCATCCCGGCGAAAGTGCCGCGGGGGTGCCATGAGGGGGGCCTGTCCCGACTTGCCAGGGGTTGCGGCGAGGTGTGACCTGGAAGGCGGGGGCGAGCAGAAAGGAGTCCTTCCATGGCTCAAGCCGCACCCGTGTCAGGGACACCACGTACATCCGGATCGACCGACGTCTTCGGGGAACAGACCCACACGATCGCGAAGTGGGGCATCCCCGTTGCCGGCGGACTCGTCTACGGCTACTGGGCCGCCGCCATCAACCGGGACGCGGGCGCCATCACGGGCTGGAACGTGCTGTTCGGCTTCGTGTGCGCCATCGCGTTCGCGGCGGCCTACATGGGCGCCCGGACGGTGGCGCCGCTGATGCGGCGCGAGATGCACGCGCTGGTGTGGGCCGTGTTCGCGGGCTGCGCGTTCGGTTTCCTGTACAGCCAGACCGACGCGACCATTCTGCGGTCCGTGTTCATGTCGCTGCCGGTGGCGGCGGGCGTGTACGCGGTGGCCTTCTACCGCTACTACACGCACGAGGACGCGGCGGGAAAGGCGAGCTGACGTCGTATGCGCGCCGTTCCGTCGTAGTACGCCGGAACGGCGCGCACGACGCGCACGACGCAAATGGCGCACATGGCGCACGCGCACGTGAGGCCCCGGCGGACAGCCGGGGCCTCACGCGTCTCCCTCACTCACCTACTCACCTGCCACCTGGGACCCAGTCCCAGGAGTTCGAGGAGGAGCCGGACACGGTCCAGCTCCACGCGCTGGAGACGGTGAAGCTCCAGGAGCCGGAGGCACTCACGCTCCAGCCGGGATCGTTGCGCGGGCTGCGGCCGTTGTCCCAGTGCGCGTTGTGCCACGTCCCGTCCTTCTGGTCGGGGCACGGGTCCGAGCAACTCGGCACCGACCGGCCGCCGGTGTCGACGAAGGCGGCGCTGGCCCACGCGTGGGCACCGACGAGCCAGTACCAGACGCTGGTGCCGAGCACGCTCTGCCCGTTCACCGCGCACTGGACGCGGTCCTGGCTGCCCGACGAGAGCGCGCCGACGACGGGCGAGACCGTGCTGGGCTGAAGCCGCAGGTTCATTTCCCCGCGGGAGATGACGGTGCCCCAGACGGGGCTGCCGGAGCCGTCTCCGGCGTGCGCCGACTCGGTCACGGCCATGGCGGGACCGGCGGCCAGAGCGGTCAGTACACCGCCGCTGAGCAGGGCCCCGGCGAGGGTCCGCAGGGCTGGGGTGGTGCGCATATCGGCCTCCTTCTCCCCAGATCCAGGAAACACCCGTTCGGGTGAGGGCTCCACCCGAGCGGCCAAAACCCTTGGTGCCGCTGGGATGCGCGGGGCCTGCGGCGGGGCCGGGGGGCCGCCACCCGGGCCCGGAGGGCGATCTGACGGGGTGCTGACGGGCCCGGCGAGGCTGCTGGCGGCTCCGGGCACGGTTCGGAGCCGGCCGCGCGGGAGAGGTGCGGCGGCTCCCCGTACGACTTGTCGTATACGCCCATTTGCAGTCGGCCCGGTCGCCCGCGGGGCGAAGGAGGCCTTGCCTGGAGACGTGACCTCTCGTGTCCGCAGCGCCGTGTCGGCCGTGCTGATCGCGCTCGCCTGCCTCCTCGCGCCGCTCGGCGCGCTGTCGGCGTGGGCGACGTACGGCCTCGGCGATTCCGAGCGGTACGAGGCCACGATGGCGCCGCTCGCCGCCGACGACGACGTCCGTGACGCCATCGCGGCCGGGGTCACCGACGACATCCTGCGCGAGGTCCACGTACGGCCGCGGCTCCAGGGGCCGGTGAACCACTTCGTCCGGGACGCCGTGCGCTCGTTCACCGAGACCGAGGCGTACCGCACCGCGTGGGAGGCCGCCAACCTGGCCGCGCACGACGCCGTGATGCGGGCGCTGCGCGAGGACCGCGAGGGCGCGGTGACCGTCGACCTCGCGCCCCTCACCGAGCGGGTCAAACGCCGGCTCGCCGACGACCACATGCCGCTGGCCGACCGGATCCCCATCGAGCACGCCGAGATCACCGTGCTCGAGGCGGAGGACCTGGCCCGGCTCCGGAAGGGGTTCCACGTGCTCGAAGTCGCCGGATTCTGGCTCCCGTCGGCGTCGGTCGTCTTCGCGGCGACCGGCATCGCCATCGCCGTCCGCCGCCGCCGGGCGGTTCTCGCGACGGGCCTCGGCACCGCTCTGGGCGCCGCGCTGCTCGGGGTCGCGATCACCGTCGGCCGCAGGCTCACCCTCGCCGACCTGCCGCCCGATGTGTCCCGCACGGCCGCGGGCGCGGTGTACGACGCCCTCACCGAGACCCTTCGGTTCGTCAGCTGGCTGCTGCTGGCCATGGGGCTGACGGTCGCGCTGACCTCGGCGCTGGCCGGCGCGTACGCCCGCCGGCGCCGGCCGGCCGAGGCACCCAGGCCGACTCCCGCGGAACCGTCGACCCACGTGGGAGCCTGACCCCGCGCCGGGGGCCGTTCCAGGGAAACCGCCATACTCGGGACATGTCCCGTGAGTTCCCCGTCGGCCTCACCCCTCCCGACTGGCTGGTCAGGAACCTCCAACCGCAGCGGGCCCCCGTCAACAAGGCCGCCGCCGCCCGCGCCGCCGTCGCCCTGTCGCTCCCGCTGGCCGTCGGCCTCGCCTGCGGACAGCCCGCGTACGGCGCCCTGGCCTCCATGGGCGCGCTGTCCGGAGTCATCAGCGACACCGCGGACGCGTACCGCATGCGGATCTTCAACATCGCCGTCCCGCAGCTCTTCGGCGCGATCGGCGTCACGATCGGCGCCGCGGTCTTCGGGCACGGCTGGACCGCCGTCGTGACGGTGACCCTGGTCGCCCTGGTCTCCGGGATGATCTCGTCGATCGGCGCCGTCGCCTCCGTCACCGGACTGCTGCTGCTCCTCAACTGCGTGATCGGCGCCGGACTTCCGCTCCCCGGCGCCTGGTGGCTCGCGCCGCTGCTGATGTCCGGCGGCGGGCTCCTCGTCCTCGCGCTGACCCTGCTCGCCTGGCCCCTGCGCTCCGGGGTGCCGGAGCGGTCCGCCGTCGCGGACACCTACCGGACGGCCGCGGACCTCCTCGCCGCCGGCGGCACCGACGACTACGAACGCCTCCGCCTCGCCGTCACCCGGTCCCTCAACGAGTCCTACGACCTCGTCCTCGCCCGGCGCGCCTTCCACCACGGCCGCAGTCCCGACCTCGTCCGGCTGCTCGCCCAGCTGAACGCCGTCACCCCCGTCGTCGAGGCCGCCCCCGTCGCCCACCAGCGGGGCGAGCCGCTGCCCGCCGAGATCCCCGCCGCCGTACGCCTGCTCGCCGACACCGTCGAGACCGGCGGCACCGGCCCGGTCGAACTGCGGCTTCCCGCCCCGGCCGACGAGACCGCGCGCGCCGTCGACCACGCCCTGCGGCACGCCGCCCGTGTCGTGACCGACCGGTCCCCCGACGCGCACGCCCTCGACGACCGCCTCGGACGGCCCGCCGCGCCCCGCGTCCGCGCGGCCCGCGCCACCCGCAACGTCCTGCTGTCGGCCGCCTCCTGGCGCTACGGCACCCGCCTCGCCCTGTGCATCGGCCTCGGCCAGGTGCTGGTCTCGACCGTCGCGGTGCCGCGCTCGTACTGGGTCGCGCTCACCATCACGTTCGTCATGAAGCCCGACTACGGGTCCGTCTTCTCCCGAGCCCTGCTGCGCGCCCTCGGCACGGTCGCCGGCCTGGTGGTCACGGCGGCCGTACTGACCGTGGTGCCGCGCGGCTGGTGGGACGTGCCCGTGCTGATGGTGCTCGCCGCGCTCATCCCGGCCCTGACCCCGCGCGGCTACGGCTATCAGACCGCCGCCATCACCCCGGTGATCCTGCTGCTGTCCGACAACCTCAACCACCAGGGCACCGGACTCATCGTGCCCCGGCTCGTCGACTCCCTCATCGGCTGCGCCATCGCCCTGGTGGCCGGGTACCTGCTGTGGCCGGAGAGCTGGCACGCCCGGGTCGGCGACCGGCTCGCCGACGCGGTCGCGGACACGGCCGGTTATGTCGAGCTGGCCTTCGGGAACGCGGCCGATCCGGCGGCCCGCGCCCGCAGCAGGCGCAGGCTGTACCGCGACCTCTCCTCCATCCGTACGGAGTTCCAGCGCGCGCTGACCGAACCGCCGCCGAACGGCCGCCGGGCCGCGGCCTGGTTGCCGCTCGTCGTCGCCGTCGAGCGGATCGTGGACGCGACCACCGCCGCCCGGGTCCGGGTCCGGCAGGGCGCGGTCGAACCGTCCGCCGCCGAGATCTCCACCATCGCGCGCCAGCTGCGGGAGCTGTCGGAGGGACTGCGTGAGACGGACGTGCTGTTCGCCGTCCGCACGGACCTCACCGGACCCGCCCAAAGCGTGCTCGAACCGGTGCGGCAGGAGGTCGCCGCGGCCAGGGCGATCGCCTCACCGCATTGACACGGACGCTTCCGGCACCGACTATTCGGCCACCGTCCCGATCCACGCGCGAGACGGCTTTACTGTCCCCTTGCTCTCCCTTGACACAAGGGTGACGCCGGGGGAAGGTGCGTGGCGGAACTTCCAATTCCGACAAATCCTCGTCGTAGGAAAGTGAACCCGTGGGCGCTGTAAGGGGGTTGACGCGACCGTCGTACGGTGCGCCGCCCCTGCCGAAGATCACCATCTGTGGCCGCTAACCTTACGTGTCCGTCCTGGCCAGGGATTGACGGGATCAACTCACGCGAAGGGTTGCGCACATGGGCATTCTCACTCTCCTGCGGAATGCGTTCGGCCGCTCACGCAAGGGTCGTGACGCGGACGCGGAGACCTCGCGAGAGGCCACGTCGACCGCGACGGTCCCGGCTCCCGCGGCGGAGCCGACGCTTTCCCCCGAGGCCGAACCGGCCTCGACCTCCGCGCCGGAGGCCGAGCCGAGGATTCCGGCTCCCGCGTCCGAGCCCGAGCCCTCCGTGGTCGACGAGCTGGTTTCGGCCGCCTTCGACAACGTGACGGTGCCGAGGCAGACGCCTCCGGCGGAGCCCACCAGAGAAGTACCCCCGGTCGCCGAGACCGAACCTGAACCCACGCCCGAGGCGGAGGCCGAGCCGGTCACCGCCGAGGAGGCCGAGCCGGTCGCGGCCGCCGAGGTTGAGGCTGAACCCGCGGCCGAGGCCGAGCCGGTCACCGAGGCCGAGCCCGAGGCTGCCGCTGAAGCGGAGCCCGCCGCCGAGGCCGAGCCGGTCGCCGCCGCCGAGCCCGAACCGGTGGTCGAAACCGAGCCGGAGCCGGTAGTGGCTGCCGAGCCGGTTGTTGAGGCTGAGCCGGAGCCGGTAGTGGCTGCCGAGCCGGTTGTCGCTGAGGTGGTTGCGGCCGAGGTCCCGCAGGTGGACGAGCCCGCGGTCGCCGACGGCGGCGAGGCCCCGCATGCAGCACCCGAGCTCGTCGAAGAAGTCAGCACGGGTGGTGCGGGTGGGAACGACGACGCCGAAGGCGAAGCCGAGGCGGAGCCGGCCATCTCGGCCGAGCCCGTCGTCGAAGCCGAGCCGGAGCCCGTGACAGAGGCGGAGCCGGTCGTCACGGCCATGGGTGACTCCGCGGTGTCGCTGACCCAGGTCAAGGACGAGGCCCCGGCCCTGGCAACGGCGTACGAGGAAGCGGGTACCGCGCTCCAGAAGCGGGACCTGACCGGCACACGCGCCAAGGTCTACCTCGTTCTCGACCGCTCGTCGTCCATGCGCGCCTACTACAAGGACGGCTCCGCCCAGGCCCTGGGCGAGCAGGCCCTCGCCCTCGCCGCCCACCTGGACCCGGAGTCGACCGTCCACGTCGTCTTCTTCTCCACGGAGCTGGACGGCACCGGCGCCCTCACGCTCGCCGAGCACGAGAACAAGGTCGACGACCTGCACGCCGGCCTCGGCCGCATGGGCCGTACGAGCTACCACGTGGCCGTGGAGGAGGTCGTCACCCACCACCAGCGCTCGGGTGGAGGCGCCCCCGCCCTGGTGATCTTCCAGACGGACGGCGCCCCGGACGCCAAGACCCCCGCCACCCAGTCCCTCACGGACGCGGCGAAGGACCACCCGGGCGTCTTCTTCTCGTTCGTCGCCTTCGGTGAGCACGACAACAAGGCGTTCGACTACCTGCGCAAGCTGAAGACCGGGAACACGGCCTTCTTCCACGCGGGCCCGGCCCCGCGCGAGCTGACGGACGTCGAGGTCTACGACGGCGTGCTGGAGAACTGGCGCCCGTAACCTCCCGTACGACCGGACAACGGCCGCCCCCTTCCCACGCCTTAAAACGGGAAGCGGGCGGCCCACCCATGTCGGCTACGATTTCAAGGTTCACCGGCGACGACCGGCCCACCGGAAACCGGACGCGATCGTCGCCCCACGTAGCGACCTGGGAGCAGCCCGCGATGGCTCGACACCTCATCACCAGCGCCCTTCCGTACATCAACGGGATCAAGCACCTGGGCAACATGGTGGGGTCCATGCTCCCGGCGGACGTGTACTCCCGGTACCTCCGCCAGCGTGGCCACGAGGTCCTGTACATCTGCGCGACGGACGAGCACGGCACCCCCGCCGAGCTGGCCGCCAAGGAGCGCGGTCTGCCGGTCGCCGAGTTCTGCGCCCAGGCGCACGACGCGCAGAAGGCCGTGTACGACGGCTTCGAGCTGGCCTTCGACTACTTCGGCCGCAGCTCCAGCCCGGAGAACCGCGACATCACCCAGCACTTCGCGCGCCGCCTGAACGAGAACGGCTTCATCGAGGAGCGCGCGATCCGTCAGGTGTACTCGCCCACCGACGGCCGCTTCCTCCCGGACCGCTATGTAGAGGGCACCTGCCCGCACTGTGGTTACGACAAGGCCCGCGGCGACCAGTGCGAGAACTGCACGCGTGTCCTCGACCCCACGGACCTGATCAACCCGCGTTCGGCGATCTCCGGCTCGACGGACCTGGAGGTCCGCGAGACGAAGCACCTCTTCCTCCTCCAGTCCAAGCTCCAGCACGAGGTCGAGGAGTGGGTGGCCCGGCACGAGTCCGAGTGGCCGCAGCTCGCCTCCTCCATCGCCCGCAAGTGGCTGACCGAGGGCCTGCACGACCGCGCCATCACCCGTGACCTGGACTGGGGCGTCCCGGTCCCGGCCGACACCTGGCCGGAGCTGGCGGCCGAGGGCAAGGTCTTCTACGTCTGGTTCGACGCCCCGATCGAGTACATCGGCGCGACGAGGGAGTGGTCCGACCAGGATGCCGAGAACCGCGACTGGAAGTCCTGGTGGTACGACGCGGACTCCGGCGAGAACCCGGTCCGCTACACGCAGTTCATGGCGAAGGACAACGTCCCCTTCCACACCGTGATGTTCCCGGCCACCGAGCTGGGCGTGCGCGAGCCGTGGAAGAAGGTCGACTACGTCAAGGCCTTCAACTGGCTGACGTACTACGGCGGGAAGTTCTCCACGTCCCAGAAGCGCGGTGTCTTCACCGACCAGGCCCTGGACATCCTGCCCGCCGACTACTGGCGCTACTTCCTCATCGCCAACGCCCCCGAGTCGGACGACTCGTCGTTCACCTGGGAGCACTTCACCACCACGGTCAACAAGGACCTGGCCGACACCCTCGGCAACTTCGTCAACCGCGTCCTGTCCTTCTCCAAGAAGCGCTTCGGCGAGGAGGTCCCGGCGGGCGCCGAGGTCGGCGAGGCCGAGGCGAAGCTGGGCGTGGAGATCGCGGGCCTGCTCGCGGAGTACGAGTCCCAGATGGAGGCCCTCCAGTTCCGCAAGGCGGCCGCCGCGCTGCGCGCCCTGTGGTCGGCGGGCAACTCCTACCTGGAGGAGAAGGCCCCCTGGCTGGAGATCAAGACCAGCCCCGAGGGCGCGGCGCTGACGCTCCGCACGGCGATGAACCTGATCCACCTCTACTCGGTGGTCTCGGAACCCTTCATCCCGGCGTCCGCCCGCGCGATGCGCTCGGCCTTCGCGCTCGCCGACGACACGGCGGCCTGGGTGACGGCGGACGAGGCACGCGCCCTCGCCTTCCTCCCCGCCGGAACCCCCTTCACCGTTCCCCCGGTCCTCTTCGCCAAGATCACGGACGAGGACCTGGAGTCGTACAAGGAGCGCTTCGGCGGCGCGCCGGAGTAGCCGACAACCGCTCGACAGGAGCCCGGGAACGCACCGTTCCCGGGCTCCTCGCGTATCAGAAGCCTGCGGCGGCGGACCGAAACGACCAGGCCCACCAGCGGCTTTACCGTACCCTGACCTTCCGACCCGCCGTCACCTCCTGTTAGCATCCGCGCACTTGTGCGAGGGCGGGGGCCCTCGCGGGGAGGGACAGTTCACGTGGGCAGAAACGCCCCGAGACGAAGCGGCACCGCCGCCCTCGTCTCCGCACTCGCGGTCGCCCTGGCGGCCGCAGCCATCGCCGTTCTGCCACAGAACGGCGCCTCGGCGGACCCGGCCGCACCGGCCGGATCCGCCTCCGAGATCACCCTGACCGACCCCGCCGACACGCAGCCGCGCGCCGACCGCCCGCTGGTGGCCGGTGCGAGCGGCTTCCTGCACCGGCAGACCGGGATCGCCGGGCTGCTGTGGACGGATTACGCCGCCGGCACGAGCACGGTCGTCCGGACCGGCGACGGCGTGTACGCGCCCACGGGTGCCTGCGCGAACCTCGGCGGGCCGAACTGCGCGGTCGCCTGGTACGGCAGCGACAGCGACCTGGTCGCACTGCCGTCGGCCGGCTCCGTCGCCCTGTGGGACCCGGCGACCCGGACGACCACCTCGTTCACCTCGGACGAGGCGTACCGGGGGCTTGCCGGACGGACGGTCCTCACCGAGTACGCCGTGCACGACCTCGTCGACGGCACCTGGCGCTCCCGTGCCATCAAGCCCGAGGGCACCCGGATCACCTCGCTCGCCGTCACCGCCGCCGACGCGCACGGCGTGCTGTTCAAGGTGGACAGCTACCTGTACTACCTCGACCTGGCGACGGCCACCGCCACGAAGGTCTTCTCCGGCATGGCCGCCCGGCCGTACACCGTCCTCGGTGACGACCGGATCGGCTGGTACGACCCGGCCGGCGGCGACCTGCACGTCAAGCCCCGCACGGACCCCGAGGCCGCCGAGCAGGTGATCGACCTGCCCGCGCCCGGTGCCCAGCTCGACGGCGCCCCGGTGCTCTCCGGCGACTGGCTGCTGCTCCCGCTGCACACCGGCACCGGCACCAGCGAGCTGCGGGCCGTCTCCCTGAAGGACGGTTCGTCTCGCACCCAGGCGGCCAAGGCCGGGGCGTACGTGCTCGGCGCGTCCGGCAACGCCGCCCTCGTCACCGGTGGCACCGGCGCGAGCGACTGGTGGGTGCGGCGCTTCACCGAGGCCGCGGAAGGCACGCCCGGTCTTGAGCAGCTGACGCAGATCCCGGCGATGGAGAACGCGAAGACCGGCCTGGCGCTCAGCCGGGGCTACCTCCGCGTTGCCGAGGACAACCCCTCCAGCACCTCCGACACCACCTCGTGGCGCACCATCGCCGGCGTCGGCGGCCAGTTGACGGCGACCGCCGCCACGGAGAGCGGTTCGGTCAGCCCCAAGTGCCCGTACGCCGGCACCACCTGCTCGGCGATGTGGGGCAACTACGTCAACGGGCCCAGGGACGTCTATCTCGACACCTACTACGACGGCGACGAGGGCGGCAGCGGCCTGTCCGACGCGGACCGGCTGGTCACGATCGGCTACAACCCCCTCGAGTTCCACACCGCGGGCGGCGCGATCGTCGACGTCTCCGACGACTACGCCGTCTACAACTCGGGCGGCTCGGCCCCGACGCAGTACATCGGCGAGTTCGGCCAGGGACAGAAGCTGAAGCGGTCGGTGCGCGCCGCCGCGCTGAACGGCTCGACCCTCTGGAGCGCCTCGACGACCGGCAGGCTCACCTCGTACAGCCTGACCGAGGACAAGACCCTCGCGACGGTGACCGTTCCGGGCATGTCCTGCGTGCCGGGCGAGCTCCAGGCGGCGGGCCGCTGGGTCTACTGGACGTGCGGCGACGGCTCGGCCGGTGTGTACGACACCAAGGCCGCCGCCTCCCGTGCGGTGGGCGGCGGCGACGTGCTGCTCGGCGACGGCTTCACCGTCCGCCACGACCACGCCGGGGGCACCCTGGTCCTCACGGACGCGGCCACCGGTACCAGTCGCGTGCTCGCGACCGATGTCGCCGACACCGGCCTCGCCATGGACCGTCGCTTCAAGTGGACCGTGGACGAGTACACCGGCCTGGTGGCCTGGACCGACCTGTACGAGCGCACGCACATCGCCAGGACAGGTGCCACTCCGTCGGCCGTGACGGCCTTCAGGTCCGAGGTATGGGACTTCGTCGGCGCCGGCACGCCGTTCCACGGCTCCTGGCTGCTGTCCCGCCCGGCCACCTCCTGGTCGGCGACCTTCACCTCCGTCCAGAGCGGCGCGCAGGGCAAGGCGACCCGCACCGTCACCGGGGGCGCGTCCACGGCCTCGGTGGCGACGGACTGGTACGGCACGACGGTCGACAACGCCCGTTTCCCCAACGGGCAGTTCACCTGGACCCTCAAGGCCACCGGCACCGGCACGGCCTCGGCGGTCACCGTGGCGACCGGAAAGGGCTACCTGGAGGCGGGCGCGCCGGTGCGGCACGACTTCTCCAGCCCGGAAGGACCCGACGGCCGCGGTGACCTCCTCACCCTGAACGCGTCGGGCGGCCTGACCTTCCAGTCGGGCACCGGCCGCGGCACGTTCGGCGAGAAGGTCAGTGGCTCCGGCTGGGCCACCACCGTGAAGGCGGTCCCGTTCGGGGACCTCGGCGGCGACCGCTGCAACGACGTCCTCGTGCGGCTCGGCAGCGGCGCCCTGCGTCTCTACAAGCCGCGCTGCGGCGCGGCGGTCACCCCGAAGACGTCGTACACCACCCTCGCGAGCAGCGGCTGGACGCAGTACGACGTCCTGACGTCGCCCGGTGACGTGAGCGGCGACGGCCGGCCCGACCTGATCGCGCGTGTCGCGTCCACCGGGACCGTCTACCTCTACAAGGGGACGAGCACGGGCACGCTGTCCGCCCGCGTGAGGCTCTACGACAACTGGAAGAGCTACAAGAAGATCGTCGGGGCCGGTGACCTCGACGGCGACGGCATCAGCGACCTGCTCGCCCAGGACACGTCGAACACCCTCTACCGCTACAAGGGCAAGGGCGACGGAACCTTCGCCGCCCGCGTGAAGGTGTTCGGCGACTGGGGCGGCTCCTACAACGCCGTCGTCGGCGTCGGCGACATCACCGACGACGGCAGGGCCGACCTGGTCTCCCGGGACACCTCGGGCAATCTGTACCGCAACAGCGGGGACGGCAAGGGTTCGTTCGGCTCACGCACGAAGATCGCCACCGGCTGGAGCGGATACCGGTCGATCTCCTGAGGCTCCTCACCCGCGAAAGGGGGCACGGACGACTCGTCCGGTGCCCCCTTTCGCCGTCCCCGGGCCCGCCGGCCGAGGCCGCCACACGTGCGTCCGGAACCGGCGGGAAGGCACGGAAGACCAGATGGGGGCCGGTGAAGACCGGGCAAAGAGCCGGGAAAGGCATCGTCTGTCCAATGCCGCCGATCCGTAATGGACCCCGGCGCCACAAGGCCCCCGGTCACCCGTATGGTTTCCGCCATGGCAGTCCCCGAGGTCATTCCGATCGCCTACGAACCGAAGCACCGCACCGAGACCATCGGCCGGTACGCGGACGGTCAGTTCCTGGCGTCGATCACGTACGCCTTCCCCGAAGGGTTCCGTCCCGATGACGGCTGGGAAGACCGCAAACGTCTGTACGTGGTTCTCCACACCTTCAGCGCCGAGGGCCGCTACCGCGACTCGGAGGTCTGGTGCGCAGGCACCTGGGCCGAACAGCAACGAGCCGCCCAGGGCGAATACTCGGTACTGTCACGCGCCCGCGTGCACCTGGCGAAACTGCTGCGCAGCCTGCCCGGGCGCTCGTACACGAACATCGCGATACGCCCGTTCCAGCTGACCGTCGACGGCGTCCGGTTCGGCCTGATGACGGGCGTGGACGAGGGCGAGGGCTGGGCCGAGCTGTACCCGGACGGCCTCGGCTTCTCCGAGCCGTGGGACGGCACGTACGACACCTGAGCGAATCCCCGTTCTCGGGTGACACCCACCCCTCACCGGGGTCACGTCACCCGGAACGATCCGCCCGGAGCCGCCCCAGAAGCCCGGCCAGCCCCGCCCGACCGACGAAAAGTATTCGCTCCGGCTCCTCGCTCTCCCGGAGCAGCACGGTGCCCGCGCCGAGGGCGAGCTCCACGCACTCGTTGCCGTCGCCGGGTCCGGAGAACGAGGACTTCTGCCACTGGGTCACGCCTTAGATCTCCTTCGCCATTCGGTGCATGAAGTCCCGCGACTCGGCGGGCTCCAGAGATGCCGCCTCCACCTTATGGAAAAGGGTTCGCATGGCCAGGAGTTGAGCGGAGGCATCCAGAAAGACCGAGCCGTACGGGGCGTCCCTCTGCGCGGTGTCCAACGCCGTGACCTGACCGCCCGTGTACAACATCATCGAACTGGCCCCGGCGAATCCGTCGACGTCGAACGGAATCACCCGTACCGAGACGTTGGACCGCTCCGATGCCCGCAGCAGCGCGTCGAGCTGGGCACGGGCCACTCGCCGGTCCGCGACCCGGGTGCGCAGGGCGGATTCGTGGACGACCGCCTCGTAGGGAGGCGCATCCTCTCTCGCGAGGACCGCTTGTCGGCGCATCCGGTGCGTCAGCCTGGGCCCCAGCTCACGGTCCGGAAGCTCGGGAACCCGGTAGGCAAGCACAGCGCGGGCATAGTCCTCGGTCTGAAGCAGACCGGGTACGTGCGCGGTGGCGATCACCTGCATGAAGCGCGCGTGATGCTCCAGCTCCGCCAGGTCGCGGAACACCGCCGGCAGGACCCCCGCGTCCCGTTCCCACCAGCCGCGCGACACTGCCACCGCCCGACGACCGCCCGCCCTCCTTGACCAGGAGCTCCGCATGCCCGAAACAGGCGAGTCCGACGACTCCCGCTGGGAGTACACCCTCTCCGTCCCCAACGACCCCCGTGCCGTCACGATCTGCCGCCGCGCCCTCCGTCTGATCCTCACCCTGCACGGTCTGCCGCATCTCGCGGAGGTCGCCGAACTCGTCGCGACCGAGCTGGTCACCAACGCCGTGCAGCACACCGAGGGCCCGGCGGCCATACGCCTCCGCTGGGCCCGTGGAGTGCTCCGCGTCGGCGTGTGGGACGCGGACCCCACCCCGCCGGATCCTGCTCGGCCGGGAGCCCTCGACGAACGCGGACGCGGCCTCGCGCTCGTACAGGACTGCGCGAACGGCTGGGGCTGGCACCTCCTCGGCAGAGCCCAGGACCCAAGGGGCACGGGCAAGTTCATCTGGTGCGAACTGACCACGGCGGCGTGAACGGGCCCCGGAACCGTCGCCGGGGTTCCGGGTCTCCGCCTGTCAGGGAGTCAAGAGGCCCGGAACCCGGCAGATTCCGGGCCCTGTGTGTCGAGGGGTCAGGACGAGGAGGCCGACGCGCTCGGCTGGGTGTCCGTGCTGTCGTGGGTCTCGTCCGGGGCGACGCCCATCGTCAGGTGGGCGTGGACGCCCTTGGCCATGTGCTTCTTGTTGTACGAGAGGTACAGCAGCCCGCCCTCGTGGCCGCTGCCCGGGTAGATCGTGTCCTCGTCCAGCTTCGTGCGGGTGGTCGTGTTCGTGGAGTACGGGGAGACCTCCGCCGACGCCAGGACCGACTTCTCCGAGAAGAAGAGCTGGCCCGTGTGGCAGGTGTGGCCGCCCTCGTAGCCCGCGTCGGTCCAGGTGCCGTCCACGTGGACCTTCACATGGATGTGGACGCAACGGCCCTGGTACCAGCCGGGGAAGACCGTCCTGAAGGTGACGTAGCCGTGCCGGTCGGTCTTCCAGGTGCCCCGCAGATACCGCTCGTCGTCGGTGGGCTCGGAGTGGCCGCCACCGGTGCCTCCGGAGGGCCCGCCGGACGGGGGTTCGCCGGTCGGCATGTCCGTGGGCGTGCCGGTCGGCATGTCCGTGGGCCCGCCGGACGGAGCGCCGCCGCCACCGCCGTTGCTCATCGCCTCGTAGCCGGAGTACACGCCCATCGCCGTGCAGTGCCAGATGTCCACCGCGGCATTCTTGACCGGCTTGCAGGTCTCCGCGTCGATCACCTTGAGCTTGAGGGTCAGGGGGATGCCCTCCTGGTCCTCGGTGATGTCCTGGCGGATCTTGTCCGCGTCGATGTAGTAGGGGCCCTCGGTGGTCTCCGAGGTCAGCGTGTAACAGGTCTCCGCGCTCGACGCGGACGCCGCGGTGCCGCTCGTGACCTCGTCCGCCGACGCGGTCACGGCGATACCGCCGCCGACACCCACGGCCGCCACGGCCGCTCCACCTGCGATGACGACTTTGCGCCGGGTCATGTTCCGTTTGTGCGCGGGTCCTTGGGTCTCAGTCATGCCCCGGACCGTAGGGAGCCGACCTGTCAGCAGCGTGGGTGCGGACTGTGGTTTGGCAAGTCCACGCAAAAGTGGCTCGGAACCGTCGCCGGTTCCGAGCCACTCCCACACACGATCGCCTGCCGTCGTACGACGCCGAGTCCGGCGTGCGCCGCCTACTTCGGCTGCGGCTTGCGCACCGAGATGTGCAGCTCGCGCAGCCGCGTCTCGTCCAGCTCCGTGGGCGCGCCCATCATCAGGTCCTGCGCGTTGCCGTTGAGCGGGAACGCGATCGTCTCGCGGATGTTCGGCTCGTCCGCGAGCAGCATGACGATGCGGTCGACGCCCGGGGCGATCCCGCCGTGCGGCGGGGCGCCGAAGCGGAAGGCGCGCAGCATGCCCGCGAACTGCTCCTCGACGGTCTCCCGGTCGTAGCCGGCGATCTCGAAGGCCTTGAGCATGATCTCGGGCTCGTGGTTGCGGATCGCGCCGGAGGACAGCTCGACACCGTTGCAGACGATGTCGTACTGCCAGCCGAGGATGTCCAGCGGGTCCTGGGTCTCCAGGGCCTCCAGACCGCCCTGCGGCATCGAGAACGGGTTGTGCGAGAAGTCGATCTTCCCGCTGTCCTCGTCCTTCTCGTACATCGGGAAGTCGACGATCCAGCAGAAGCGGAAGACGTTCTCCTCGAAGTTGCCCGAGCGCTTCGCGGCCTCGACCCGCACCGCGCCCATGATCTTCGAGACCTCGTCGAACTCGCCCGCGCCGAAGAACACCGCGTGGCCGGGGGCCAGCGAGAGGCGCTTGGTCAGCTCGGCGACGTTCTCCTCGGTGAGGAACTTGGCGATCGGGCCGGTCAGCGAACCGTCCTCGCCCACGCGCACCCAGGCCAGGCCCTTCGCGCCCTGCTCGACCGCGTAGTCACCGAGACCGTCGAAGAACTTCCGCGACTGACCGGACACGTCCGGCACCGCCAGCGCGCGCACGTGCTTGCCGGCGAAGGCCTTGAACTCGGAGCCCTCGAAGATGTCGGTGATGTCGACGAGCTCCAGCTGGGCCCGCAGGTCCGGCTTGTCGGAGCCGTACTTCAGCATCGACTCGCGGAACGGGATGCGCGGGAAGGGGGAGGTGACGTGGCGGTCACCGCCGAACTCCTCGAACAGCTCCGTCATGAGCTTCTCGATCGGCTGGAAGACGTCCTCCTGCTCGACGAAGGACATCTCCACGTCGAGCTGGTAGAACTCGCCCGGCGAACGGTCCGCGCGGGCGTCCTCGTCGCGGAAACAGGGCGCGATCTGGAAGTAGCGGTCGAAGCCGGAGATCATCAGCAGCTGCTTGAACTGCTGCGGCGCCTGCGGAAGCGCGTAGAACTTGCCCGGGTTCAGCCGGGAGGGGACCACGAAGTCGCGCGCGCCCTCGGGAGAGGTGGCGCTGAGGATCGGGGTCGCCATCTCGTTGAAGCCCAGCGTCGTCATCTTGTGACGGATCGCGGAGATCACGGCCGTACGCAGCAGGATGTTGCGGTGCATGCGCTCGCGGCGCAGGTCGAGGAAGCGGTACTCGAGGCGGCGCTCCTCGTTGACCCCGTCCTCGGCGTTGATCGTGAACGGCAGCGGCTGCGCGGCGCCGAGCAGCTCGACCTCGCTCACCTCGACCTCGACCGCACCGGTCGGCAGCTCCGGGTTCACGTTCTCCGCACCGCGCGAGACGACCTTGCCGTCGACGCGGACGGTCGACTCCTTGGAGACCTTGTCCAGGGCGTCGTAGGCAGGGGTGCCGGGGCGGGCGACGAGCTGCGTGATGCCGTAGTGGTCGCGCAGATCGATGAAGAGGATGCCGCCCAGGTCTCGGCGATTGTGCAGCCAGCCGCTCAGCCGGACGTCGCTGCCGACGTCAGTGGCGCGGAGCTCGCCGCAGGTGTGGGACCTGTACCGATGCATCGAGGTTCATCCAGTCTTCGCGGATTGGGGGCCTGTTTCACGTGAAACACCCCCAGGGTACCGGGCAGCCCAGGATCACCTCCCCATCATTGACCGCTCGGCCGCGGCCCGTCGCCCTGGACGGCATCGGTGGCAGGCACCGATCACCTGTTCCTACAGTGGGCGCATGCGCACTGGTGAGCCCCTGCCCGCTGTGGGGGACGTCCTGTCCACTCTCGCCACCGGCGTGTGGCGCTGGGACAACGCCTCGGGACTGGTCACCTTCGACGCGGAAGCCGCACGGCTGATCGGCATGCCCGCGGAGCTGACGACGCTCACCGAGGCGGGCGCGCGCTCCCATGTCCACCCCGTCGACTGGAACGAGATGGACGGGGTGGTGCAGCTCGCGGTGGCCGAGGGCACGCTCGCCGAGGCCCGGATGCGGATCATGGACGGGCACGGCCGGGTGCTCCGCACGGTCCGCAGCCGCTCCAAGCCGTTCGTCGACCCCGAGACCGGCGAGTACGAACTGATCGGCACCCTTCAGGAGGTCAGCGAGCAGCCGCCGGACGCCGCCGCCCGCACCCCTGTCACCGGGGACTGGCGCCGGTCACGGGAGGCGTTCCTGCTGGACGCGGGACGGGCGCTGGCCGAGGCGCGGTCCACGGCGGAGGTGCTGCGGGTGGCGGCGGGGCTGTCGATGCCCGGGTTCTCGCCGGACGGACTGGCCGTCTTCGGCGCGGAGGGCGACCGGCTGACGATCATCGGCCATCACGGGCACCAGCCCGGCGACGAGGACCCCTTCTCGCACATGTCGCTGGCCACGGACTATCCGGCCGCGGAGGTCGTCCGTACGGGCCGAGCGGTCTACCTCTCCTCCCCCGAGGACTACAAGGACCGCTACCCGGCCTCCTGGCCGCTCGCCCAGCACTTCGGACGACAGTCGTGGGCGTTCCTGCCGCTCACGGTCGCCGGGCGCACCATGGGCACCTGGATGGCGGCCTTCACCTACCCCGTCACCTTCACGCCCGACGAGCGGTCGGTCCTGACGACCGTGGCCCGCATGCTCGCCCAGGCCCTCTCCCGCGCCGGAGCCGCCGAGACCGCCCGCGAGCTGACCGACGGCCTCCAGCGCTCGATGATGCCCACGCTCGGCCCTCGGATGCCGGGCATGAGCGTCGCCGCGCGCTATGTCCCGACCGGCGGCGGCCTCCAGGTCGGCGGCGACTGGTACGACGTGATCCCGCTGCCCGCCGGCCGCTACGCCCTGGCCATCGGAGATGTGCAGGGCCACGACGTCCGCGCGGCGGGGCTGATGGGCCAGCTCCGGATAGCCCTGCGCGCCTACGCCGCCGAGGGCCACCGCCCCGACGCGGTGCTGTCACGGGCGGCGCGTTTCCTCTACGGGGTCACCGACTCGGTGACCTACGGGTCGAGCGGCGGCGCCGACGCGAGCGAGGAACCGGCGGACCCCGCCGATG
Source organism: Streptomyces sp. NPDC005281 (assembly GCF_040607495.1). NCBI lineage: Bacteria > Bacillati > Actinomycetota > Actinomycetes > Kitasatosporales > Streptomycetaceae > Streptomyces > Streptomyces sp. NPDC005281. Next base: position 89,130 of record NZ_JBEXGX010000003.1, read on the forward strand.
TGCGCTTCGCGACCTGTCTGTACGTCGAGGTCGACCCGGCGACCGGGACGCTGGACATCGCCCGCGCCGGACACCCCGACCCCGCGATACGGATGGCGGACGGGACCGTGCTGATGCGGCCCACGGCGGGCGGGCTGCCGCTCGGTATCGACCCGGACGCCGACTACCCGACCACCCGGCTCGTCCTGGAGCCGGGCGAGACCATGCTGATCTGCACCGACGGGCTCATCGAGACCGGCGGCCACGACCTCGACACCGGCTGGCGCCGTATCCGCCGGACCCTCGAATCCCACGACGGCGACATGGAGACTCTCGCCGACGCCCTCGTCCAGGCCGTGCACGGGCCCTCGTCGCATCACACCACCGGTCCGCTGGCCGACCGGCGCGAGGACGACATAGCGGTGCTGCTGCTGTCCCGGCTGCCGCTGGAGGGCGCCGGCGACGACGCGGCCCCACCCGTACGGCCGCCCGCCCGCCGCACGATGCTGACCGTGGCGCAGGCCGAGCCCGAGCGCATCGCGGAGGCCCGGCAGCAGCTGCGGGAGCTCCTGCACGACTGGGCCTCGGCCGACCAGCTCGACTCCGCGGTCCTGCTCGTCTCCGAGATGGTCACCAACGTCCTCGTGCACACCGACGCGGACGCGCTCCTCGTCGCCGAGGTGGCGGGTGTGCCGGGCGAGCGGCGGATGCGCGTCGAGGTCACCGACGCCAGCGACGACCTGCCGCACCGGCGCCATCCCGGGGAGCTGGCGTCGTCCGGACGCGGGCTCGTGCTCGTGGAGATGCTCGCGGACGTGTGGGGAGTGGACCCGCGGGGCCAGGGCAAGAGCATCTGGTTCGAGTTCTCCGAGGCAGCACCGGACACCGATCCCGGCGAGGCCGGGGCCGTGGACGACTCCGCGCTGCTCGACGCGTGGGAGACGTTCGCCGAGGAGACGGACTTCGACGGACCGGGGGAAACGGACCCTGCGGGGGACCTGGGGTCCGCAGGGGACCGACAGTCCACCGGGGACTTGGACTCCACAGGAGACCGAGGCTCCCCAGGAGATTAGGAGTCCGCGGGGATCTGGAGTCCACAGGAGACCGGAAGTCCACAGGGACCGGGAGTCCGCAGGGGACCCGGGGTCCGACGACAGCTACGAGTCCGCGGACGGCCCCGCCGCCCCCGATGGCCCAGCCGCCCCCGATGGTCCTTCCGGCTCTCCCGGCGCGTAGCGCACACGGAGTTCGTGCACGACGCCGAAGGCCGCCGCCGTCAGGGGAACGGCGAGCAGCATGCCGAGGACGCCCGCCACGGACGCGCCCGCCGTGATCGCGAGCAGCACCACCGCCGGGTGCATCTGCACCTGCCGGCTCTGGATCATCGGCTGGAGGCCGTACCCCTCCAGCATCTGGATGGCGAGCACGACCCCGAGCGTCCACAGGGCGATCACGAATCCCCGGTCCGCGAGGGCGACCAGGACGGCCACCGTGCCGGAGAGGAACGCGCCGAGATACGGGATGTACGCCCCCACGAAGACCAGCGCGCCGAGCCCGACCGCGCCCGGGACACGCAGGACCAGGAGTCCGACGGTGATGCAGAGGGCGTCGATGAGGGCGATGATCGTCGTCCCGCGCATGAAGCCCTCGACCGCCCCGTAGGCACGCCGGGCCATGGCCTCGACGACGTCGGCCGTGCCCCGGGGCGCGATCGAGCGCAGTGATCCGGCCACCCGGTGCGAGTCGCGCAGGAAGAAGAACACGAGCAGCAGGGCGAGGAAGCCCATGGCGAGGGTCTCGGCCACGACGCTGACACCGCTGACGACGTTGGACGCGGCCGTGCCGCCGAACTTGGCCAGCAGTTCCTTGGAGTTGGCGGCGATGTCGTCGAGCGAGGTGCCCGCCGCGCCGAAGTGCTCGGCGACGGAACGCGCGGCCTGTCGCAGCGAGGACACGATCTGGGCGCCGGTATGGATGAGCGCGGCGACGACGACGTAGACGGCACCGCCGACCACGACGGCCACCGCGACGCAGGTCAGGGCGGCGGCCAGCGAGCGGTTGAGCCGCGCCTTGACCATCCGCCGGTACAGCGGTCCGAGCAGGGCGGTCCCGAGCAGGGCGAGCAGCACCGGCACCACCGCCGTACGGAACTCCCCGCACAGCAGGATCCCCACCCATCCCACTCCGGCGGCCAGGAGGATCACGACACACCAGGCCGCCAGCCGCCGGGCACCCTCGGGGAGTAGCTGCACCCTGCAAGCTGACCATGCGTCAGCAGAACCGGCGCCCCGCGAAGGCCGAACGGGGGAGTGGGCCTCGCGGGGCGCCGGTCGTATCAAGGCCCGGGAAGGCCCCGGAGTGGCCCTACAGCCCGCCCTCCGACATCCCGTGCACCGCCGGGATCGTCCCCAGGCGGCCCTTCTGGAAGTCCTCGAAGGCCTGCTGGAGCTCGTCGCGGGTGTTCATCACGAACGGGCCGTAGTGGGCCATCGGCTCGCGGATTGGCCGGCCGCCGAGCAGGACGACCTCCAGGTCCGGCGTGTTGGAGTCCTGGTTCTCGTCCGCGCGGACGGTCAGCGAGGAGCCCGCGCCGAAGACGGCGGTCTGGCCGGTGTGGACCGGCCGCCGGTCCGCGCCCACGCTGCCGCGTCCGGCCAGCACGTAGGCGAGGCCGTTGAAGTCCTCGCGCCACGGCAGGGTGATCTCGGCGCCCGGCCGGAGCGTGGCGTGGACCATGGTGATCGGGGTGTGCGTGATGCCCGGTCCCTGGTGGCCGTCGAGCTCACCGGCGATGACACGCAGGAGCGCGCCGCCGTCCGGGGTACTGAGCAGCTGCACGGTGCCGCCGCGGATGTCCTGGTACCTCGGGGCCATCATCTTGTCCTTGGCCGGCAGGTTCACCCAGAGCTGGAGCCCGTGGAAGAGACCGCCCGACACCACGAGGTGCTCCGGCGGCGCCTCGATGTGGAGCAGGCCGGACCCGGCCGTCATCCACTGGGTGTCACCGTTGGTGATCGTGCCGCCGCCACCGTTGGAGTCCTGGTGGTCGAAGATGCCGTCGATGATGTAGGTCACGGTCTCGAAGCCGCGGTGGGGGTGCCAGGGGGTGCCCTTCGGCTCGCCCGGCGCGTACTCCACCTCACCCATCTGGTCCATCATGATGAACGGGTCGAGGTGCTTGTAATTGATCCCGGCGAACGCGCGGCGGACCGGGAAACCCTCGCCCTCGAAGCCACCGGGCGCGGTCGTCACGGTCAGCACGGGACGCTCCACCGCGTCGGCCGCCACGGCCACACGGGGCAGGGCCAGCGGGTTCTCGACAGTCACTGCGGGCATGTCGGTACCTCCTTGTGCTTCGAGTTTAGTTGAGGATTGAACTTTCTGCTACCCGTAACGACGTGAGCCCGGAGGGCATTCCCTCCGGGCGTCAAAGGTTCGGGAGGCATCCGGCCGAGCGGACACCGGGGCGCCGGCGGCACCCGCGGCGGACCGTCAGCCGTACATACGGCGCATCGCGAAGTCCACCATCTGCTCCACGGCCTTCGCGTCGAAGACCATGCGGTGCTTGCCCTCCATGTCGATGACGAAGCCGTAGCCCGTGGGCAGCAGGTCGATCACCTCGGCTCCGGTGATCACGAAGTACTTGGACTCCTTGCCCGCGTACCTGCGCAGTTCCTTGAGCGAGGTGAACATCGGGATGACGGGCTGCTGGGTGTTGTGCAGCGCCAGGAATCCGGGGTTGTCACCGCGCGGGCAGTAGACCTTCGAGGTGGCGAAGACCTGCTGGAAGTCCTCGGCCGCCAGGGCACCCGTGGTGAAGGCGCGGACCGCGTCCGGCAGGGAGGGCGGGGACGGCTCGGGGTACAGGGGCGGCTGCTGGCCGTACCCGCCGGACATCTGCCCGTCCGGCATCTGGCCGGGCATCTGCTGCTGCGGCGGGACGTACCCCTGCTGGGCGCCTGCGTTCTGCTCGTAGCCGTACATGCGTCAAAGAGTAGTGGGCCACATATGGCCCACCCGGGGTTGCTTCTTATTACTGGCGGGTAGCATCATCGTAGCTACTTGCTGGTAAGTGAACTGTTGCGAGGAGACAGTGCCTCGCCGATCCCTTAAGGGAGCCGTGGCCATGGGGCACTACAAGTCGAATCTCCGCGACATCGAGTTCAACCTCTTCGAGGTGCTCGGCCGCGACAAGCTGTATGGCACCGGCCCGTTCGCGGAGATGGACACGGACACCGCCAAGACCATCCTCGAGGAGCTGACCCGCCTCTCGGAGAACGAGCTGGCCGAGTCCTTCGTGGACGCCGACCGCAACCCGCCGGTCTTCGACCCGGAGACCAACACGGCGCCGGTCCCGGCCTCCTTCAAGAAGTCGTACAAGGCGTTCATGGACTCCGAGTACTGGCGTCTCGGCGTGCCCGAGGAGATCGGCGGCTCCACCTCGCCCCGCTCCCTGATCTGGGCGTTCGCGGAACTGATCCTCGGCGCGAACCCGGCGGTCTGGATGTACTCCAGCGGCCCCGCGTTCGCGGGCATCCTCTTCGAGGAGGGCAACGAGGTCCAGAAGCACATCGCGAAGGTGGCCGTCGAGAAGCGCTGGGGCTCGACCATGGTGCTCACCGAGCCGGACGCGGGTTCGGACGTGGGCGCCGGCCGCACCAAGGCGATCCAGCAGGAGGACGGCTCCTGGCACATCGAGGGCGTGAAGCGCTTCATCACCTCGGGTGAGCACGACATGGAGGAGAACATCCTCCACTACGTCCTCGCCCGCCCCGAGGGCTCCGGCCCCGGCACCAAGGGCCTGTCCCTCTTCCTCGTCCCGAAGTACGAGTTCGACTTCGAGACCGGCGAGCTGGGCGAGCGCAACGGCGCGTACGCGACGAACGTCGAGCACAAGATGGGCCTCAAGGCCTCCAACACCTGCGAGATGACCTTCGGCGACCGCCACCCCGCCAAGGGCTGGCTGATCGGCGACAAGCACGACGGCATCCGCCAGATGTTCCGCATCATCGAGTTCGCCCGCATGATGGTCGGCACGAAGGCCATCTCCACGCTGTCGACCGGCTACCTGAACGCGCTGGAGTACGCCAAGGAGCGCGTCCAGGGCACCGACCTGGCGAACTTCATGGACAAGGCCGCGCCCAAGGTCACCATCACGCACCACCCGGACGTGCGCCGCTCGCTCATGACGCAGAAGGCGTACGCCGAGGGCATGCGGGCCCTGGTCCTGCACACCGCCGCGATCCAGGACGAGATCCAGGTCAAGGAGGCCGCCGGCGAGGACACCGCCGCCGCCGAGGCCCTGAACGACCTTCTCCTGCCGATCGTGAAGGGCTACGGCTCCGAGAAGGGCTACGAGCAGCTCGCCCAGTCGCTCCAGATCTTCGGCGGTTCGGGCTTCCTCCAGGAGTACCCGATCGAGCAGTACATCCGCGACGCCAAGATCGACACGCTGTACGAGGGCACGACCGCCATCCAGGGCCAGGACTACTTCTTCCGGAAGATCGTCCGCAACCAGGGCGCGGCACTGAACTCCCTCGCCGAGGACATCAAGAAGTTCCTGGCCATCGGCACGGGCGGCGAGGAGCTGTCCGCCGCCCGCGAGCAGCTCGCCAAGGCCGCCGTGGAGCTGGAGGCCATCGTCGGCCTGATGCTGACCGACCTGGCCGCCACCGAGCAGGACGTCAAGAACATCTACAAGGTGGGCCTCAACACCACCCGCCTCCTGATGGTCTCCGGTGACGTGATCGTCGGCTATCTGCTGCTGCGCGGTGCCGCCGTCGCCGCCGAGAAGCTGGAGACGGCCTCCGCCAAGGACAAGCCCTTCTACACCGGCAAGATCGCGGCCGCGAAGTTCTTCGCCGCCAACGTGCTGCCGGGCGTCACCGGCGCCCGCAAGCTCGCCGAGAACGTCGGCCTGGACCTGATGGAGCTGGACGAGGCCGCCTTCTAAAGGACGACCGGCCCCTGTCCGGCCGGGGCGGGTACCGCCCAGGCGCCCCCCGGCCGACCGGAGGAACACCGCTCCGGCGCCCCGGCCGACCGGCCGGGCACCGACCCGGCACCTGTCCCACCGTTCAGGTGTCCCAAGGTGTCCGCCCTTCACATCCCCCTTACGAGAGCCCGTTCCCAACCCAGGGAGCGGGCTCTCGTGCGTCGTTAAGGTGAACCCATGAGTGCACCCACCCGCTTCGACCGCGGCCACACCGACGACCTCATGTCCTTCCTCGCGGCGAGCCCGACGCCGTACCACGCCGTGGCGACCGCCGCCGAGCGGCTGGAGAAGGCCGGGTTCCGTCAGGTCGCCGAGACCGACGCGTGGGACGGGACCAGCGGCGGGAAGTACGTACTGCGCGGAGGGGCGATCATCGCCTGGTACGTGCCGAATGACGCCGAGGCGCACACCCCGTTCCGGATCATCGGCGCGCACACCGACTCCCCGAACCTGCGGGTCAAGCCGCTGCCGGACACCGGAGCGCACGGCTGGCGGCAGGTCGCCGTGGAGATCTATGGCGGACCGCTGCTGAACTCCTGGCTCGACCGGGACCTCGGCCTGGCCGGACGCCTGTCCCTGCGGGACGGCTCGACCCGCCTGGTCAACATCGACCGCCCCCTGCTGCGCGTGCCGCAGCTCGCCATCCACCTGGACCGTTCCGTCAGCAGCGACGGGCTCAAGCTCGACAAGCAGCGCCACCTCCAGCCCGTCTGGGGACTCGGCGACGCCCGCGAGGGCGACCTGATCTCCTTCCTGGAGGAGGAGTCGGGGGTGCCCGCGGGCCAGGTCACCGGCTGGGACCTGATGACCCACTCCGTCGAGCCGCCCGCCTACCTGGGCCGCGACAAGGAACTGCTCGCCGGGCCGCGCATGGACAACCTGCTGTCCGTGCACGCGGCCACGGCCGCGCTGGCGGCGGTCGCGGCGGCCGGCTCCGGACTGTCCTACATCCCGGTCCTCGCCGCCTTCGACCACGAGGAGAACGGCTCCCAGAGCGACACCGGCGCCGACGGACCGCTGCTCGGCAGTGTGCTGGAACGTTCTGTCTTCGCCCGCGGCGGCTCCTACGAGGACCGGGCACGCGCGTTCGCCGGTACCGTCTGCCTCTCCTGCGACACCGGCCACGCCGTGCACCCCAACTACGCCGAGCGGCACGACCCGACGCACCACCCGCGGGCCAACGGCGGCCCCATCCTCAAGGTCAACGTCAACAACCGCTACGCCACGGACGGCACCGGCCGCGCGGTCTTCGCGGCGGCCTGCGAGAGAGCCGGCGTGCCCTTCCAGTCCTTCGTCTCCAACAATTCCATGCCGTGCGGCACAACGATCGGCCCGATCACCGCGGCCCGCCACGGCATCCGGACCGTCGACATCGGCGTGGCGATCCTGTCCATGCACAGCGCCCGCGAACTGTGCGGCGATCAGGACCCGTTCCTGCTGGCCAACGCGCTGACAGCGTTCCTGGAAGGCTGAGTCCGCCGTCCTGGTCCCCTCCACGAAACCGTTGGTTTTGAACCTGTTCAAAGATGGTTTCCTCGACGTACGATCCGATCTTCAACGATCCACGCCCTGAAACAGTCTCGTGGGGGGACTCACACGTGCGAAAAGATCCCTGGCGCTCGCCTGCGCCTCCGTCGCGGCCGGCCTGCTGCTCGGCCCGGTGCCCGCCGCGCACGCGGCGGTGGCGCCGGTGCTGTACGGCGTCGGCAGCGGTGACCACCCCGGTGACGGCCTGGTGTGGCTGTCCGCCTCGTCCGACACCGCCATCACGTCGATCACCGCACACCTGTACGCACCGGGCTCCGCCGCCGACGCCCCGGAGATCACCCAGGTCAGCGACTTCACCCCTGACTCCAGCACCAGCTTCGCGAACATGTGGCGGACCACCACCCCGCTGCGCCTGGCCGACCTCGGCGCCTACCGTGTCGTGGTCGACCTGACCGACGCCGACGGGGACACCACCACCGCCCAGAGCACGTACGGGTACGAGTACGAGCTCGAAGCGAACCTCACGGATCTGCGGGCCACCCCGCAGCACCCGGACTACGCGCACCAGGACGTCACCGTCACCGGCGGCTTCACGGTCACCGACCCGCGCACCGGCAGGACGACGCCCGCGGCGAACACGCGCGTGGACCTGGAGATCTCCGGCGACCCGGACGCGACGGCCAGGACCGACGCCGACGGCCGTTTCACCTACACCTACCACGTCAACAGCGCGTCCAGCGACACCGTCAACGCCTGGCTGCGGCCGGACGAGCCCTGGTACCAGTCCAGGGCCAACGAGAGCGTCGAGGTCAGGGCCGTCCAGTCGAACACCCGCGTGACCCTGAACGCCGCCGACCTGGACGTCAGGGCCGGGCAGGCGGCGACCGTCTCCGGGACCGCCGAGGTGTATGTCGGCGGTGCGTGGAAACCGCTGGCCGGGGCCACGGTCGACGAGATCTGGTCCGACGAGTTCGGCGGCGTGGCCTCGCGGCCCGTCACGGGCGCCGACGGCCGCTTCAGCGGACAGCTGACGCTGCCGAAGTCCGGCTCGGTCGAGGTACAGGTCCGCAGCGGCACCTTCTTGAACTGGAGTCCGTCGCAGCAGGTCAAGGTGTACGTCGCGAGCAAGACGTCCCTCACCGGCTTCACCGCGACGCTGGACAAGTACGCCGGGCTGACCGCCAAGGGCAGGCTGCACACCGGCTCTAGTGTCCCCGCGGGCGCGGACAACAAGGTCGAGCTCCAGTACTCGGCCGACGGGAAGACCGGCTGGAAGACGATGAAGACCGTCACGCCGGGCAGCTCCGACCCGGAGTCCGGCGCGTCCTTCAAGGGCACCTTCGACGCCCCCTACAAGGGCTACTACCGGGCGCACTTCAAGGGCAGCCGCAACTGGCAGGAGTCGTACAGCTCCGTCGCGCACGCCACGCGCACGCCGACCCGGATCGTCGACGGCAACGCCGCGCCGGAGCCGGTCCGCAAGGGCCGCACGATCACCTACAAGGGCAAGCTCCAGCACTACACCTCGGGCGCCTGGAAGGCCTACGCGGGCCAGCAGGTGAAGATCCTCTTCAAGCCCAAGGGCTCCACCGGCTGGTACGACATGGGCAACGCGACCACCCGCACGGACGGCACGTTCAGCAAGGGCTTCACAGCCTCGAAGGACGGCACCTGGGTCGCGGTTCTCCTCTACCCGAACAGCACGCATCTGGTGAGCTCGGGCCGCGAGGACTACGTCGACGTGACGTGACGCGCGCCGCCGTCGGAAGCGGCGGCGCGTTGCGACGTGAGGGATCGCCTCCGCATGGCCCGCGAGGTCCCGGGTACCCGGAACGGGTCCGGTACGACTCGGAGTTGCTATACAAGGAGACGACACCCATGGGCCTGGGCGGATGCATCATCCTGATCGCCGCGGGGGCGATCCTCACGTTCGCGACCGACTGGCACATGCAGGGGGTCAACCTTCATCTGGTCGGCGTGATCCTCATGATCGTCGGACTGATCGGCGTGACGACCTTCAGCAGCATCGCGCGGCGCAGGCGCGTCGTCGTACCGCCGACCGCGACCGTCGTGAACGACGACCGGCGCCACCGCGACGGCTACTCGGACGGCTACGGCGTCTGAGCCGGGTCAGGCGTCCATGCCCGCGAGGACCAGGGGCAGCCGGTCCGTCCCGCTCTCGGTGAGGCGGACCGGAACACCCCAGTCCTGCTGGTGTACATGGCAGGCCGGATACACGTTGTCCGGATCGTCGTCGCAGGACGCCGCCGTCGCCGACACGTGCAGCACGCCCTGCGTGACGGCGGGGTTCAGCTCGACGGTCCGCGAGAGACCGGTGCCGGCCCCCTCGCCCGCGAGCAGCAGCCCGGGCGGGGTGGCGGAGACGAGCAGCCGGGTGGAAGGACCGTATCGGTCGTCCAGTTTCTGCCCGGCGGGCGCCTGGAAGATCACGTCCAACCGGACGGCCCCCGGGGTGACATCGGTGGCCGCGCGCCGAGTGCGACGGGCGACCGACTCCACCCGTACGGCCTCCTCGGGCAGCCGCAGCCGGGTCAGCCGGTGCCGGGCCGACTCCACCACCACGATGTCGTCCCCGACGAGCACGGCGTCGCTCGGCTCCCGCAGATCCGTGGCCAGCGTGGTCACCTCACCCGTCGCGGGATCGTAGCGGCGCAGCGCGTGGTTGTACGTGTCGCTGACCGCGACCGAGCCGTCGGGCAGCGCGGTGACCCCCAACGGGTGCTGGAGCAGGGCCTGTCCGGCGGCTCCGTCACGGTGTCCGAAGTCGAAGAGCCCGGTGCCGACGGCGGTGTGCACGCTCCCGTCGGGGTCGACCCAGCGCAGCGCCGAGGTCTCGGAGTCGGCGAGCCAGAGCCGGTCCGCGGTGGCGGCGAGCCCTGACGGCTGCGCGAACCAGGCCTCGGGTCCCGGCCCGTCGACCAGCCCCTCGTTCGTCGTGCCCGCGGTGACCTCGACGGTCCCCGTCCCCGGGTCGTACGCCCACAGCTGGTGCACACCGGCCATGGCGATCCAGACCCTTCCGCCGAACAGGGCAACGTCCCAGGGCGAGGACAGATCGATCTCGCGGGCCGGTCCCGACGTCGGCGACCCCCGCCGCCACTGGCGGCCGGTGCCCGCGAGGGTGGAGACCGCGCGGGTGGCGAGCTCGACCCGGCGCAGGGCGTGGTTCACGGTGTCCGCGACGACGACCGCGCCCTCGTCCAGCAGCGCGAGCCCCTGCGGCTCGCTGAACCCCGCCTCCTCGGCGCCGCCGTCCACGAAGCCCCGGACCCCGGACCCGATGCGCCGGACGACCGTCTCGCCGTCCTCCTCCAGCTCCACGAGCTGATGCCGGGTCGTGTCGCTGACCAGCAGATTGCCGTTCGGCAGGGCGAGGGCCTTGCCCGGGAAGCGCAGCACGGTCGGCTCGGGTTCAGGCGCCACGTACGGCCCGTCGCCGCGGCGCAGGGTGCCCTTCGCCGCGTGCTCGGCCTCCAGCTCCTGCACCAGCCGATCGATGGCGTGGGCGTGCCCCTCACCGGCGTGCTGGGCGACGACGTACCCCTCGGGATCGATCACCGCGAGCGTCGGCCAGGCCCGTACGGCGTACTGCTTCCAGGTCGTGAGCTCCGGGTCGTCGAGGACCGGGTGCTCCACCCCGTAGCGCTCCACCGCGTCGACGACCGCCTGGTGCTCCGCCTCGTGCACGAACTTCGGCGAGTGCACCCCGACGACGACCACGGTGTCCCGGTGCTTCTCCTCAAGCTCCCGCAACTCGTCCAGGACATGCAGGCAGTTGATGCAGCAGAAGGTCCAGAAATCCAGGATCAGAACGCGGCCCCGGAAGTCGGCGAGCTTCAGGTCCTTCCCGCCCGTGTTGAGCCACCCGCCCTTGCCCACGAGCTCGGGAGCACGGACGCGGACACGGCGCGGGGCGGGGGACGCAGCGTTCATGGGGTCAAGGGTGCCACCGGGGCGCTCCGCTCCAGAAATCCTGGGACCGCCGTACGGCCGGGGGTCGGACGGACAGCCGGACGTCAGTCCAGGGCGTGGCCCGTGGTCGCGTCCACGTGGGTGGGGATCTCTTCGTGGTGGTCGCCGACCGTGAGGGTGCCGGTGGGCTCGAAGAGGAGGATCGCGGCGCCGCCGGGGGCGGACGGCTTGTGCTCGGTTCCGCGCGGGACGGTGAAGACGGAGCCCTTGGGCAGGACGACCGTCCGCTCGCCGGCCGGCTCGCGGAGCGCGATGCTCAACTCGCCCTCCAGGACCAGGAAGAACTCGTCCGTGTGGTCGTGCGTGTGCCAGAGGTGCTCGCCCTCCACCTTCGCCACGCGCACGTCGTAGTCGTTGATGGCGGTGACGATGCGGGGGCTCCACAGTTCGCTGAAGGAGGCGAGGGCGGCGGAGAGGGAGACGGGTTCGCCGCGTCGGGCGGGTGCGCTGGTCATGCGTTCATCGTCCGCGCCCGGCGGCGCCCCCGCGAGTGCTAGAAATCGCGTATGCCGCAAGGATCCTCGCACCTTCCGGCTCCTCAGGAGCCCTGCGCGGCGCCGTCCTCGGAGCCCCGCTCGACGCCTTCCGGGGGGCTTCGCTCGGCGCTGCCCGGAGAACTTCGCTCCGCGCCCCTCGGGGAACCCCGCTCGGCGCCGCCCGGGGAGCTCCGCAGGGCGCTGCCCGGAGAACCCCGCTCCGCGACCGAAGGGGGACATCCGCCTTCGCGCCGGCCGCATCGCGTCGCCGTCATCGTCGACGAGGGGACGAACCCCTTCGAAGTCGGCGTCGCCACCGAGCTGTTCGGGCTTCCCCGCCCCGAACTGGAGCGGCCCGAGCCGCTGTACGAGCTGACCCTGTGCACCCCCACGCCCGGTGTCCGGATGAACCACGGGTTCTTCACGCTGAGCGGAGTGCCCGGTCTCGACGCGGTGGACGACGCCGACACGCTCGTCGTCCCCGGGCGTCCCGACAACGTCGTTCCGCGCCGGGCCGCCGTCCTCGCCGCCATCCGGCGCGCCCACGCCCGCGGGGCCCGGGTGGTGAGCTTCTGCACCGGATCCTTCGCGCTCGCCGAGGCGGGGCTCCTCGACGGGCGGCGCGCCACCACCCACTGGCGCTGGACGGACGTCTTCCGGGAACTGCACCCGGGTGTGCTGCTGGATCCGGACGTGCTCTTCGTGGACGAGGGGGACGTACTGACCGCGGCGGGCAGTGCGGCCGCGCTCGATCTCGGGCTGCACCTCGTACGGCGTGATCACGGCGCGGAGGTCGCGGGCGCGGTGTCACGCCGGCTGGTCTTCGCCGCGCACCGCGACGGGGGCCGGCGCCAGTTCGTGCGACGGCCGCTGCCCGATGTGCCGGGAGAGTCGCTGGCACCCCTGCTGGCCTGGGCGCAGGAGCGGCTCGGTGAACCGTTGACGGTCGGCGACCTGGCCGCGTACGCCGCGGTCAGCCCGGCGACCCTGCACCGCCGCTTCCGCGCCCAGCTCGGCACGACACCGCTGGCCTGGCTGACGGCGCACCGCGTCGCCCTCGCCTGCCGGCTCATCGAACGGGGCGAGGTCCGGCTCGACGTGGTGGCCGAACGCAGCGGGCTCGGGACGGCCGCGAACCTGCGGGAGCGGGTGCGCCGGGTGACCGGACTCAGCCCGTCGGCCTACCGGCGGCGTTTCGGACCGCCCTCCGGGGAACCGGTGACGGCATGAGATACCTCGTGCGCGACCGGCTGCTCGGCTTCGGTGACGACTACTGGATCGAGGACGACCACGGCAACAAGGTCTTCCTCGTCGACGGCAAGGCCATGCGGCTGCGGGACACCTTCCAGCTGAAGGACACCCGCGGACGCGTCCTGATCGACATCCACCAGAAGATGCTCGCGCTGCGCGACACGATGATCATCGAGCGGGACGGCGATCCGCTCGCGACCATCAAGCGCAAGCGGCTGTCCCTGCTCCGCAATCACTATCGCGTGTCGCTGGTCGACGGCACCGAACTCGACGTCAGCGGCAAGATCCTCGACCGTGAGTTCGCCGTCGACTACGACAACGAACTCCTCGCCCAGATCTCCCGGCGCTGGCTGCACCTGCGTGACACCTACGGCGTCGACGTCGTACGGGAGGACGCCGATCCGGCGCTGCTGATCGCTGTCGCCGTGTGCGTGATCCATCTCGCCGAGAAGGAACGGGGGGACGACTGACGGCACGGGAAGCGGGACAGCGGTCCGGCGAGCGGCGCCGGGGACACGCGGTGGCGGGTCCCCGGCGGGGCGGGTGCCGGTCAGGGGCGAGGCGGGCGCCGGTGCGCGGGCCCCGGCGCCGGTCAGTGGGCGGGACGGGTGCCGGTGCGGGGGCCCCGGCGCAGGTCAAGGGGTGGGGCGGGTGCCGGTGCGGGCGGGGCGGGTGCCGGTCAGTGGGTGGGGGTGTCCAGGCCCAGTCTGCGGTCCTTCAGGGCCGGGAACTGCTCCCTTGTCGCCGCGACCTTCGCCGGGTCGAAGTCCACCGTGAGGATCTCCTCGCCGGGACCCGCCTCGGCGAGGACCTCACCCCACGGGTCGACCACGATCGAGTGACCGGCCTGGGGAACTCCCGCGTGCGTACCGGCCGTTCCGCAGGCGAGGACGTACGCCTGGTTCTCGACGGCGCGTGCCTGCGCGAGCAGGGTCCAGTGGGCGCGGCGCCGTTCGGGCCAGCCGGCCGGGAGGACGAAGGTCTGCGCCCCCGCGTCGACGAGCCCGCGGAAGAGCTCGGGGAACCGGAGGTCGTAGCAGGTGGCGACGCCGAGGACGGTCTCCGGCAGACGCACCGTCACCAGTTCCGTGCCCGCGCCCATCATCACGGCCTCGCCCTTGTCGAAGCCGAAGCGGTGGATCTTGCGGTAGGCGGCGACGAGCTCGCCGGCGGGGGAGTACACGAGAGAGGTGTTGTAGAGGGGGGACTCGGCCGCGGAGCCGGTCCCGGACGCGGCGCGCTCGGGGATCGAGCCGGCGTGCAGCCACACACCCGCGTCGCTCGCCGCCTTGCTCATCGCCTCGTGGGTCGGCCCGTCCAGCGGCTCGGCCTCCGCCCCGAACCCGTCGTAGGCGAAGGCGCCGGTGGTCCACAGTTCGGGGAGGACGACGAGATCGACTCCGGCTTGATCCCGTACCAGGTCAGCCACGCGACCTCTGCGGGAAGTGACCGATTCGTCGTCGTTTACGTCGATCTGGAGGAGCGAGGCGCGCACACTACCACCGTCCTGGCATTCGAGCCGTCGATACGGGCCTACGATCGTCACACGAAAGCACTGCCGGGGTGCCTCACAGCAGCGTAACTTAGCGTCCCAAGACACCCGCTGCCTGTGCACTGCCCGCGTCCAACCGCCCGAGGGGTCCCGTTCCGTGAGTCTGCATCCGAGTCTTCAGTCCTACGCCGACGCCTGGACCCACTCGATCGAAGCGATAACCGAGCTGGTGCAGCCGCTTGTGGAGGGCGAGTGGAACCGGCGGACCCCGTGCCCCGGCTGGTCGGTCCGTGACATCGTCTCGCATGTCATCGGCCTGGACTGCGAGATGCTCGGCGACCCGCGGCCGATCCACACCCTTCCCCGCGACCTCTACCACGTGACGAACGAACACCAGCGGTACATGGAGATGCAGGTCGACGTGCGCCGCCACCACACGGCGCCGGAGATGACCTCCGAGCTGGAGTACACGATCATCCGCCGCAACCGGCAGCTGCGGAACGAGTCCCGGCAGCCCGACGCCAAGGTGCGCGGCCCGCTCGGCACCGAGGTCACCCTGGAACACGCGATGCGCAACCGCGCGTTCGACGTGTGGGTGCACGAGCAGGACCTGCGGTACACGCTGGGCCGGCCGGGGAACCTCGACTCCCCCGGTTCCCTGATCGTGCGGGACCAGCTGCTGGCGGCGCTGCCGAAGGCCGTCGCCAGGAACGCGGGGGCGCCCGCGAACTCCGCGGTCGTCTTCGACGTGCACGGTCCGGTCGAGTTCCTGCGCACCGTCCGTGTCGACGCCGACGGGCGCGGGACGATAGACGGTTCGCCCTCCCTCGGGCCCGCGGTGACCCTCGGTCTCGACTGGGAGACCTTCGTCCGGCTCGCCTGCGGCCGCGTCCACCCCGACACCGTGTCCGACCGCATCAAGGCCGAGGGCGATCCCGAACTGGCCGCGGCGATCCTGCGCAGCCTCGCCGTCACGCCGTAGCCGACGGCCGCGGGGCGGTTCCGCACGCGGCGACGGGGCGGGGCCTGCCCCCGCCCCTCCGTCCCGCTCCCGCTCCCCACTTCCCGACCTCGGCACCGGCACCGGCACCGGCACAAAGGCGGTGCGCCTTCCGGCGGTTACGCCGGTACGTGCACCGTCTCCACCCGGCTGGCCACGAGCCGCTCCCGCTCCCGGCGGGCCGCCTGCTTGCGCAGCCGGAAGATCTGGCTCAGCCCCGCCGCCTGGAGCACGAACACGGCGGCGAAGGCGATCCGGTAGTTGTCGCCGGTGGCGTCGAGCAGGACACCGATGGCCAGCAGCGTCGTCATCGAGGCGACGAAACCACCCATGTTGGTGATTCCGGACGCGGTGCCCTGACGCTCCGGCGGATTCGCCGGACGGGCGAAGTCGAAGCCGAGCATCGAGGCCGGCCCGCAGAACCCGAGCACCGTGCACAGCACGACCAGCAGCCACATCGGCGCGTGCGCGCCGGGGTACACCAGCACCCCGGCCCACGCGACGGCCGTCGCCGCGACGGTGCCCAGCGCGAGCGGCAGCCGCGCGGTGTGGTGCCGGGCGACGATCTGCCCGTACACCAGCCCGGCGCCCATGTTGGCCAGGACGACGAGGGTCAGCAGCTCACCGGCCGTGGCCCGGCTCAGACCCTGCGCCTGGACGAGGAACGGCATCCCCCACAGCAGCAGGAACACCATCGCGGGGAACTGCGTGGTGAAGTGCACCCACAGACCGAGCCGGGTGCCGGGCTCCCGCCAGGACGCGGCGATCTGCCGGCGGACGTACGCGGCGCCCCGGTGCGGGAACGGCTCGGGTTCGTGGCCCTCGGGGTGGTCCTTCAGGAACAGCAGGAGCAGGACGAGGACGAGCACACCGGCGGCGGCGCTGCCCGCGAACGCGGCGGTCCAGCCGACCCCGTGCAGCAGCCGGGCGATCACGAGCGTCGAGACGAGGTTGCCGGCCATGCCGGCCAGGCCGGCGAACTGCGCGACGAGCGGTCCGCGCCGGGCGGGGAACCATCGCGTGCCGAGCCGCAGCACGCTGATGAACGTCATCGCGTCACCGCAGCCCAGAAGGGCGCGCGAGCCGAGCGCCATGCCGTACGAGGAGGAGAACGCGAAGCCCAGCTGCCCCGCCGTGAACAGCAGGACGCCGATGGTCAGCACCTTCTTGGTGCCGAGCCGGTCGACCAGGAGCCCGACGGGTATCTGCATGCCCGCGTACACGAGGAGCTGGAGGATGGAGAACGTGGACAGGGCGGAGGCGCCCACGTGGAAGCGGTCGGCCGCGTCGAGCCCGGCCACCCCCAGGGACGTACGGAAGATGACCGCGACGAAGTAGACCGAGACGCCGATGCCCCAGACGGCGATGGCGCGCCGGCCGCCGGGCGGGTCGCCGGGCAGCGTGGCCGAGGAGCTCATCGGACCTCGCCCCGGGCCAGGTTGGAGAACCAGCTGACGTGTCCGTGGATGAGGCCGACGACCGCGTCGGCGTCGCCGGAGCGCAGCGCCTGGAGGATCTGTTCGTGCTCGACGAGCGTCTTGGTGATCCGGTCGGGGTGCGCGTGCATGACGGCGACTCCCATCCTCAACTGCCGGTCGCGAAGCTGGTCGTAGAGCCGGGAGAGGATCTCGTTGCCGCCGCTGCGGACGATCTCGGCGTGGAAGCAGCGGTCGGTGACGGCGGCGGCGGCCAGGTCCCCGGCGGCGGCCTGCTCCTTCTGCTGGGCGAGCAGTTCCTCCAGCCGGGCCAGGAGCCGCGGCGACGCCGGTACGGCCTTGCGCGCGGCGTGCTCCTCGACGAGCTGGCGGGTCTCGACCACGTCCGCGATCTCCTGGGCGGAGACCGGCAGGACGAGCGCGCCCTTCTTCGGGTAGAGCCTGATCAGCCCCTCGGCCTCCAGGCGGAGCAGCGCCTCGCGGACCGGGGTGCGGGACACGCCCACGGCGTCGGCGAGCTCGCCCTCGGTGAGCAGGGCCCCGCCCTCGTAACGGCGTTCCAGGACACCGTCCTTGACGTGGGCGTACACGCGGTCGGCCGCCGGCGGCTGTTTCAGGGGAGGTTGTCCGGGGGGTTGTACGGGCGCGGGTGGGGCTGAAGGCATGCGCACATCATAGATACAACACGTACGCATGCCCGGGGGCATGTCAGCATGCGGACCCCAACAGCCCTCGCCTGTAACCCAGGTCACATGAATTTCGCCCGTTTGCTGTGCATCCCTTTGCGCGCCCCGGGAGTCTGAACGTGGGACGGCATCGCTATGTGCCGTTCTCCCAGGGGCATTTCGCGCATACGGAGCGTTTATTTTGATTACCGGCATTAAGGGCACGCGTTTCCGCAGGGCCGCCGCTGTGACCCTCACGACCGGCGCCGTGCTGGCAGCCGGAGCCTTCGGCGCCGCACCCGCGGGCGCCGTCGCCACACCCACGATCGCCGCCAAGGGCGGCTATGTGATGAACAACGGGACGGCCGCGTCCCTGTACAGCAAGGCGGCGGACACGAAGCTGTCCACCGGCTCCACCACGAAGATCATGACGGCCAAGGTCGTGCTGGCCCAGACGAACCTGAACCTGGACGCCAAGGTCACGATCCAGAAGGCGTACAGCGACTACGTGGTCGCGAACAACGCCTCGCAGGCCCACCTGATCGTCGGCGACAAGGTCACCGTCCGTCAGCTCCTCTACGGTCTGATGCTGCCGTCCGGCTGCGACGCCGCCTACGCGCTCGCCGACAAGTTCGGCTCGGGCACGACGCGCGCCGCCCGCGTGAAGTCGTTCATCGGCAAGATGAACTCGGCCGCGACGAGCCTGCACCTGACGCACACGCACTTCGACTCGTTCGACGGCATCGGCAACGGCAACAACTGGTCGACGCCCCGCGACCTGACGAAGATCGCCAGCAGTGCCATGAAGAACTCGACGTTCAAGGCGGTCGTCAAGACCGTGTCCACCAAGCAGAAGGTGACGACCGCGAGTGGCGGCTACCGCTACTACACGTGGGAGAACACCAACAAGCCGCTGCTGAACGGCTACTCCGGCACGATCGGCATCAAGACGGGTTCGGGCCCCGAGGCGAAGTACTGCCTCGTCTTCGCCGCCACCCGCAACGGCAAGACGGTCATCGGTACCGTCCTCGCCTCCACGTCGATCACCCAGCGCACGTCGGACGCCACCAAGCTGATGAACTACGCCTTCGCCCGATAAGTCGCGCGGACAGCGAGAACAGACACACCAGAGGGGCCTGCCGGGCGGTGCGCGGCGGGCCCCTCTGGTGTTCCTGGCCGTCCGGGAGACCCGGCACGGACATGCCGAGGGCGCCTCCTCACGTAAAAGAGGAGGCGCCCTCGGCGGATACGGATCGCTTGCGGCCGGGCGGACTCACGCCCGCACGGCCGGCCGGCTCACGCCCAGGTGATCAGCCGCTTGGGCTGCTCCAGGACGGCCGCCGTGTCGGCGAGGACCCTGGAGCCCAGCTCGCCGTCGACCAGGCGGTGGTCGAAGGAGAGCGCCAGCGTGGTGACCTGGCGGGGCTTGACCTTGCCCTTGTGGACCCAGGGCTGGAGCTTGATCGCGCCCACCGCGAGGATCGCGGACTCGCCGGGGTTGAGGATCGGCGTGCCCGTGTCGACGCCGAAGACGCCCACGTTGGTGATCGTCACCGTGCCGCCCTGCATCGCGGCCGGTGAGGTCTTGCCCTCGCGGGCCGTGGCCACCAGTTCGCCCAGCGACTCGGCCAGCTGCGGCAGGGTCTTGGTGTGGGCGTCCTTGATGTTCGGCACGATCAGGCCACGGGGGGTGGCGGCGGCGATGCCCAGATTCACATAGTGCTTCTGGACGATCTCCTGTTCGGCCTCGTCCCAGGACGCGTTGACGCCCGGGTTGCGCTTGATCGCGACCAGCAGGGCCTTGGCGATGAGCAGCAGCGGATTGACCCGCAGCCCCTGCATGTCCTTGTCCTGCTTGAGCTCCTCGACCAGGCGCATCGTGCGCGTCACGTCGATCGTCACGAACTCGGTGACGTGCGGCGCGGTGAACGCCGAACCCACCATCGCGGTGGCGATCGCCTTGCGGACACCCTTCACCGGGATCCGGGTCTCCCGCGCGCCGTCGTACGACGCGGCCGGGGCCGGAACCTGAGGCTGGACGCTGGCGGGTGCCTGCGCGGCCGGAGCCGGGGCGTGCGGGACCGCGACCGGAGCGGGTGCCTGCGCCGGGGCGGCCGCAGCGTGCACGTCCTCCCGCGTGATGATGCCCTCCGGGCCGGACGGGGTGACCGTCGCCAGGTCGACCCCGAGGTCCTTGGCCAGCTTGCGGACCGGGGGCTTGGCGAGCGGCCGCTCACGGACGGCGGGCCCGTGGCCGTTGAGCTCGCCCTGGATCGCGGTGGCCGCGAAGAGCGTCTCGCTCGGCCGGTCCGGGACCTCGGCTCCCTTGCGGGGGCGCCGCTTGGTGGACGACACCGCCACGCCGTACCCCACGAGGACCGGCGTGCGGGTCGCGGGCTTGGCCTCCTCGGCGGGGGCCGCCTCCACCGCAGGAGCGGCGGAAGCAGCCGGAACCGCAGGAGCGGCAGGTGCCTGTTCGGCGGCCGGGGCCGCCTGCGCGGGCGCGGCCCCACCGGCCACGTCCACCGCGATGATCACCTGGCCGACGTCCACCGTCGTGCCCTCGGGGAAGTGGAGCGCGGCCACCACACCGTTGAACGGGATCGGCAGTTCGACCGCGGCCTTGGCGGTCTCGACCTCACACACGACCTGGCCGTCGGTGACCGTGTCACCGACCTGGACGTACCACTTGAGGATCTCCGCCTCGGTGAGCCCCTCGCCCACGTCGGGCATCTTGAACTCGCGGAGTCCCGACGCGTTCTCAGTCATCGTCGTCACGACTCTCTCCTAGTACGCCAGCGAGCGGTCGACGGCGTCGAGCACCCGGTCCAGGCCCGGAAGGTACTCCTCCTCCAGGCGGGCCGGCGGGTACGGGGCGTGATAGCCGCCGACCCGCAGGACGGGCGCCTCCAGGTGGTAGAAGCACCGCTCGGTGATGCGGGCCGCGATCTCCGCGCCCGTGCCGAGGAACACCGGGGCCTCGTGCACCACGACCAGGCGGCGGGTCTTCTCGACCGAGGCCTGGATGGAGTCGAAGTCGATCGGCGACATCGAGCGCAGGTCCAGGACCTCGATCGACTTGCCCTCCTCCTGGGCGGCCGCGGCGGCCTCCAGGCAGACCTTCACCATCGGGCCGTAGGCGACCAGGGTGAGGTCGCTGCCCTCGCGTGCCACCCGCGCCCCGTGCAGCGGACCGGGGATGGCCTCCTTGTCGACCTCGGCCTTGTCCCAGTAGCGCCGCTTCGGCTCGAAGAAGATCACCGGGTCGTCGCTCTGGATGGCCTGCTGCATCATCCAGTAGGCGTCGCCCGCGTTCGAGGGAGAGACCACCTTCAGGCCCGCCACGTGCGCGAACAGCGCCTCGGGGGACTCCGAGTGGTGCTCGACGGCGCCGATGCCGCCGCCGTAGGGGATACGGATGACGACGGGGAGCTTGATCTTGCCGAGCGCCCGCGCGTGCATCTTCGCGAGCTGGGTGACGATCTGGTCGTACGCCGGGAAGACGAATCCGTCGAACTGGATCTCCACGACCGGGCGGTAGCCGCGCAGGGCCAGGCCGATCGCGGTGCCGACGATGCCCGACTCGGCGAGCGGGGTGTCGATGACCCGCTCCTCGCCGAAGTCCTTCTGGAGTCCGTCGGTGACCCGGAAGACTCCACCGAGCTTGCCGACGTCCTCGCCCATGATGAGGACCTTGGGGTCGGCGTCCAGGGCCGTGCGCAGCGATTCGTTGATCGCCTTGGCCAGCGCCATCTTCTCTGTCGCCATGGCTACTTGCCCTCCCCCGCGTCCGCGAACGACGCCTGGTAGGCGGCGAACTGGGCGCGCTCCTCGTCGACGAGCGCGTGCCCGTCCGCGTACACGTTCTCGAAGATGGCCATGTGGTCCGGGTCCGGCATGGCCCGTACGACCTCGCGCACCCGCTTGCCCAACGCTTCGCTCTCGGTCTCGAGTTCCGCGAAGAACGCCTCGTCCGCGTGGTTCGCGTCCTCCAGGTGGGCGCGCAGACGCAGGATCGGGTCCTTCGCCTCCCACGCCTCGCGCTCCTCGTCGGCCCGGTACTTGGTCGGGTCGTCGGAGGTGGTGTGCGCGCCCATGCGGTAGGTGAAGGCCTCCACCAGGGTGGGGCCCTCGCCGTTGCGGGCCCGCTCCAGCGCCCACTTGGTGACCGCCAGGCAGGCGAGGACGTCGTTGCCGTCGACGCGGACGCCGGGGAAGCCGAAGCCCTGCGCGCGCTGGTACAGCGGCACGCGCATCTGGCGCTCGGTCGGCTCGGAGATCGCCCACTGGTTGTTCTGGCAGAAGAACACGACCGGCGCGTTGTAGACCGCCCCGAAGTTGAACGCCTCCATGACGTCGCCCTGGCTGGAGGCTCCGTCACCGAAGTACGCGATCACGGCCGAGTCGGCGCCGTCCTTGGCGACGCCCATGGCGTAGCCGGTGGCGTGCAGCGCCTGCGAGCCGATGACGATCGTGTACAGGTGGAAGTTGTTGCTGTTGGGGTCCCAGCCGCCGTTGTTCACACCCCGGAACATGCCGAGCAGATTGGTCGGGTCGACCCCGCGGCACCAGGCGACGCCGTGCTCGCGGTAGGTCGGGAAGACGTAGTCGTCGTCGCGGGTGGCCCGGCCCGAACCGATCTGGGCGGCCTCCTGGCCGAGCATCGAGGCCCACAGGCCCAGCTCGCCCTGGCGCTGGAGGGAGGTGGCCTCCGCGTCGAAGCGACGGCTCAGGACCATGTCCCGGTACAGGCCGCGCAGCTCCTCGGGGGTGATGTCGGCGACGTACGGGTCGTACGTGGCGTCCTTGACCCGCTTGCCCTCCGGGGTCAGCAGCTGAATGAGCTCCGGCTCGCCGCCCGTCGCACCGGGCGACTTCTTGGCGGCCGCGCCGGCGCTCTTGCTCGCGGCGCTCCTGGTACCGGTCGTACTGGCGCTCGCGGCGCTCTTCGTACCGGCGCTGCGTCGCGGCTTGCGCGCGGCAGTGCTCTCCACGGTCACGTGTGCTCCTCCGTCGGTCCGGCCCCCGGGGTTGCCGGAAGGCTGGGGTCCCCCTCGCTCGCGGTTCGAGCTCGGGAGAGCGGCTCGCCTGTTCCGGCACCCGTGCACGGGGTGGGTGCCACTCGGCCGGGAACAGGCGTGACAGGTGCCCCGGCGAGCGCCCTGCAACTGCCACGTTACCCAGTGCTTCACATTTCTGTGAAACCCCTCCTGACCTGCGATTTTTATAGGAAATCCAAGTACTTGGAAACGTGGATTTCCTACTAGATCGAGCAGATCGGAACAGTCGCTGGTCACAGCACTGGTAACAGCCTTGCAGGGGGCCGGAACACCGGCACGTTATCCCGGCCACCCCAGGCTCGGGAAGAGTTCACCTGGGGCAATGCCCATGATCGTGTGTGACACTGACTTTGTGGGTGAAATCGGGAAAATCACTGTATTCCTCCTCGATGACCACGAAGTGGTCCGCCGCGGTGTCCACGAACTGCTCTCGGTCGAGGGCGACATCGAAGTGGTCGGAGAAGCGGGTACGGCGGCCGACGCACTGGTACGGATCCCGGCCACCCGCCCGGACGTGGCCGTTCTGGACGTGCGCCTCCCGGACGGCAGCGGCGTGGAGGTCTGCCGCGAGATCCGCTCGGCGAACGAGGACATCAAATGCCTGATGCTGACCTCGTACGCCGACGACGAGGCCCTGTTCGACGCGATCATGGCGGGCGCCTCGGGCTATGTCCTGAAGGCCATCCGCGGCCACGAGCTGCTCTCGGCCGTACGGGACGTGGCGGCCGGAAAGTCCCTGCTCGACCCGGCGGCCACCGCACGGGTCCTGGAACGGCTGCGGGACGGCGGAGGCGCCAAGGACGAAGGCCGGCTCGCCCGGCTCACCGACCAGGAACGCAGGATTCTCGATCTGATCGGCGAAGGGCTCACCAATCGCCAGATCGGGGAGCGACTGCACCTCGCCGAGAAAACGATCAAGAATTACGTGTCGAGCCTGCTGTCCAAACTGGGAATGCAGCGCCGTTCGCAGGCAGCCGCCTATGTGGCGCGCAAACAGGCGGAACGACAGCACCATTGAGGGAATCCGGACGCCGCGCGTGAATGGTCCGGCAGGCGTACCGGAGACGGCACGCACGCCGCGCACCGCACGCGGTAGCGGGGTCCGCACGCAGTACCCGGGTCACACGCAGCACGCGCGCGTGAAGCCCGTCGTGGGCTCCCCGCGCGCGTGAAGGTCTGCTTTCCCAGGTCCGTCCGGCCCCGGGAAGATCAGGTCAGCCCACGGCCCCCGTGGCGGGGGACTCGGTGCCGCCGCCGGCCGGATCACCGGTCGTCGGTTCCGACGTCGGCGTGGTCGGCTCGCTCGTCGGCGACGCCGTGGTCGGCGTGGTCTTCGTCGGCTCGTCGGTCGGTTCGTCCGTCGGCGCCTGGGTGGTGGTGTTCCGGGTCGGCTGGTACGACGGGGTGTAGTCCGGGTTGCCGCCGGTGTTGGTCGAGTCGTCCGAGGTGCTGTCGCCCGTGGACTGGTCCGTGGAGTCGTCGGTGGGCTGCTCGGTGGACTGGTCGCTCTTGCTGGAGTGCGAGACGGTCGGCGACGGCGTGCTGCCGGTCCCCGTACCCGTGTGGTTGCCGGTGTTGTGGAGCGCCAGCGCGACACCGCCGGCGATGGCGATCATCGCGAAGACCGCGAGGATCCACAGCTTGCCGCGGCCGCCGCCCCGGTTGCCGTGGCCCTCGAAGCCGCCGTCGTCGCCGCCGGCCCCGTATTGCGGGATGAGCGGCGCGGGGATCTGCGTGGTGCCGTAGTCGCCGGGGTGCGGCAGCGCGGCCGTGCCGGCGAAACCGGCTCCCTGGCCGTGCATCCCCTCGTGCATGGTGACCGGGCCGGTGTTCCAGGTGCCGGTGTGGCTGCCCTGGTCGTACAGCATCTGGAGCGCGTACTGGACCAGTCCGCGCATCTCCTCGGCGGTCTGGAAGCGGTCGTCCGGATCCTTCGCGAGGGCGCGCATGACGAGTCCGTCGAGCTCCGGCGGCACCTCGCCCGAGACCTCCGAGGGAGGCAGCGGGATGTCCTGGACGTGCTGGTAGACCACCGACAGCGGCGTCTCGCCGGTGAACGGGGGCCGCAGCGCGAGGAGTTCGTAGAGCAGACAGCCGGTCGCGTACAGGTCGGAACGGTGGTCGACGGCCTTGCCGAGCGCCTGCTCCGGGGAGAGGTACTGCGGGGTGCCCATGACCATGCCGGTCTGGGTCATCGTCGACTGCGCGCCGTGCAGGGCACGCGCGATGCCGAAGTCCATCACCTTGACCGCGCCGGTCTCCGTGATGATCACGTTCGCCGGCTTGATGTCCCGGTGCACGATCCCGTGCTGGTGCGAGTAGGCCAGGGCCTCCAGGACACCGGAGACGATGATCAGCGCCTGCTCGGGCCCGGGGGCCTCGGCGTTGATCAGCAGATCGCGGATCGTGTGACCCTCGACGATCTCCATGACGATGTACGGGACGACCCCGTGCCCGACGACGTCCTCGCCGGAGTCGTACACGGCGACGACCGCATGGTGGTTGAGCCCCGCGACCGACTGTGCCTCACGTGTGAAACGCGCCTTGGACACGGGGTCCTCGGCCAGGTCGGAACGGAGCAGCTTGACCGCCACGGTCCGCCCCAGGCGCACGTCCTCGGCGGCGAACACCTCGGCCATGCCGCCCCGGCCGAGCCTGTGGGTCAGCCGATACCGGCCGTCGCCGACCAGCCCGCCGTTGCCCCACAGCTCCGGCGCATCCGACATACCGCCGCCAGTCGCCTCGGGGTCGGACGGGCCCTGAGCGCGCTGCTGCTGTGCCATCAGTCCTCGCCGTCGTTTCTGCCCGCGGTCTGCGCGGTGGTTGTTACGGTCTCCGTCGGGCCACGCTACAGGCTCCACGCCTGGCGCCGGTCCGAGATGAGCGTGAGATGGACCGGCATCCAACCCGCCGGAGGCCCGTAGGTGCAAATTCCGTGTACCGGCCGTACGTCACCTGTAACGCTTCCGCGACGCTTCTTTCTCAGACGGTCACGGAACGGGCACCGAGCTTGACGTGTCCGTGCCCTCGGGCAGACTTGGCCCGGAATAAGCCAATCGATCACCGATGCCGCGGGGGACGCAGAACATGAGCCAGGACGGCGCACAGGGCCGGTACGCGGGGCGCGCGGTCGCCGGCGGCCGCTACCAGTTGCGCGATCTGCTCGGCGAGGGCGGTATGGCCTCGGTGCACCTCGCCTACGACTCGGTGCTCGACCGGCAGGTCGCCATCAAGACGCTGCACACCGAACTCGGCCGGGAACAGGCCTTCCGCGAGCGCTTCCGCCGCGAGGCCCAATCGGTGGCCAAGCTCACGCACACGAACATCGTGTCGGTGTTCGACACCGGCGAGGACGATCTCGACGGTATGACGACGCCGTACATCGTCATGGAGTACATCGAGGGCAACCCGCTCGGCTCGGTCCTCGACGCGGACATCCAGCAGTACGGCGCGATGCCCGCCGACAAGGCCCTGAAGATCACCGCGGACGTGCTGGCGGCCCTGGAGATCAGCCACGAGATGGGGCTGGTCCACCGGGACATCAAGCCGGGCAACGTGATGATGACCAAGCGCAACGTGGTCAAGGTCATGGACTTCGGCATCGCCCGCGCCATGCAGTCCGGCGTCACCTCGATGACCCAGACCGGCATGGTCGTCGGCACCCCGCAGTACCTCTCCCCGGAGCAGGCCCTCGGCCGGGGCGTCGATGCCCGGTCCGACCTGTACTCGGTCGGCATCATGCTGTTCCAACTGGTCACCGGGCGGCTGCCGTTCGAGGCGGACTCCCCGCTGGCCATCGCCTACGCGCACGTCCAGGAGGAGCCGGTCGCGGCCTCCTCGGTCAACCGCTCGCTGCCGCCGGCCGTGGACGCGCTGATCGCCCGGGCGCTGAAGAAGAACCCGAACGAGCGCTTCCCGAGCGCCGAGATCATGCGGGACGAGTGCCTGCGGGTCGCCCAGTCGTTCCAGCCGGCCGCGCCGAACATCGTGCCGGGTGCCCCGATGCCGAGCGGTTCGGGCGTCGGCTCCGCCGTGTTCCCGCCGGTCGACCAGGCCGCCCCGGCGCCCGGCCCCGTGCAGACGCCGTACCAGCCCGGCCCGTACGGCACGCCGACGCCCGCCCCGGCGTACGGCTACCCGCAGCAGGGCGGCTACCAGCCCCCGCAGACCTCCGCGTACGCCGGGCAGCACGGCGGTCCCTCCACGCCTCCCCCCTACAACCTCTCGCCCCAGCCCGCCACCGGCGGCCCGGGCGGTGGCAGGAGCAACAAGGCGGTCGTGATCGGCGCTGTCGTGGTCGCGCTCGTGGCGGTCGGCGGCCTGATCACGGCGCTCGTCATGAGCGGCGGGTCCGGCGACGACAACAAGGGCGGCGGGCACAGCACCGCGAGCACGTCGACCACCGCGGTCGCGGGACACAAGGGCCCGGACACGTCGAAGACGATCGACACCGAGAAGTGCACGGACCCGACGGAGTCGTACGACGACCCCAAGAAGATCCAGGTCCCGAGCTTCCAGTACAAGGACCTCAGCTCGGTGAAGTCCTGTTTCCAGGCCGCCGGTTGGCAGATGAAGATCACACGCGTGGACGAGAACACCTACGGCGAGGACTCGGTCATGGACCAGTTCCCCTCCGCCGGTGACGACGTCGACCCCAAGAACATGCCCGAGATCGAGCTCAAGGTGTCCAGCGGCAACCCCTCCTAGCGTCCCCGGACGCTCCCGGTCGGCCGGGATGTCCGTGCGCGCTCCGGCGGCACACGCGTGAACGGGCCCGGCACTTGAGTGCCGGGCCCGTCTGTCTGTCTGTGCCGGGGTGACCCGGGATCGCGAGGGTGGTTGCCGGGGGGGCGTGGGATCGCCGGGGTGGCGTGGCGACGCGGGATCGCCGGGTGACGCGGGTCGCCGGGGTGGCGTTCGCGACGCGGGATCGCCGGGTGGCGTGGGTGGCCGGGCGGCCACCCACGTGGTTACAGGTACGGTCCGCCCGAACGGCCCCCAGTGCGGGGGTCCTCGTCGCCCTCCAGACCGCCCACACCCGGCGGAAGCGCACGGCGCATCTGCTCCAACTGCGCCCTGGCCGCCATCTGCTGGGCGAACAGGGTCGTCTGGATCCCGTGGAAGAGCCCTTCCAGCCAGCCCACCAACTGAGCCTGCGCGATCCGCAGTTCGGCGTCGCTGGGGGTCGCCTCGTCCGTGAAGGGCAGGGAGAGCCGCTCCAGTTCCTCCACCAGCTCCGGTGCGAGGCCGTCCTCCAGCTCCTTGACGGAACTCGTGTGGATCTCCTTGAGGCGGACCCGGCTGGCCTCGTCCAGGGGTGCGGCGCGCACTTCCTCCAGCAGCTGCTTGATCATGCTGCCGATGCGCATCACCTTGGCGGGCTGTTCCACCATCTCCGTCACCGGGATCTCGCGGGAGTCCTCGTCCCCGGTACCGCCGAGCGCCATTCCGTCCTGGCCGACAACCAGGATCTGAGGGTTCTCCGGCGACCGTTCGTTCCTCGGCATCTCCATGCCGCCATTCTCTCGCACCCACGTACTCCATCACGGTGGTGCCCCCCGTACACGGTGATCCACCACCTGGACCGGCCCAATTGGCGAATCGACGCGGTTCCACGGCCTCTGAAGTGCGCGAATGGCGTCACTTTCTGCCGAGATGCCGGGATCACCGCGTCATGTGAGGCTGGTTCCGTCGATCACGGCACCCGTCTTGGCGAACCGTTCCGGGAGGGGGTCACCGACGTGACTCCATGGCTGCGCACCCTGCCCACGGCCGGGCTCCTCGCGGCCGTCCTGCTGAACGGCGCCGGTCCCTTCGCGAACGCCGCCCCGGCGGGCTCGCGAGGCCCTTCGTCCGCAGTCCCGGCGCGCTCCGGAAACCTCTCCCGCGCCGACCCCGCCGGCTCCGCCGTCTCCGGGGCCCGCTCGGCCACGACCACCGCAGGCACCGGCACCCGCGCGGACAGCACCCTCACCGGCTCCGGGACTCCCTCGGACAGCACCCCCACCGGCTCCGCGGGTCCCTCGCACGGCGGCACGCCGGTTCCGTCGGCGGATGAGAGCGCCTCGGCGGCTCCGTCGGCCCGGGGGACCACTTCACCGGTTCCTCCGGCCGGGGGAACCGCTTCGCCGGCTCCGTCCGCCCACGGATCCGCGGGCCCCGGGGCGCCCGGCCCCACCGCCTCCGATCCCGCTCGGCCCACCACCACGGCGGACCCGTCCCGCGCGGGCAGCTACGCGGGCGAGGGACGCGAGCGGCCGGGCCGGACGGCGGAGCCGGACACCACGGACAGCCAGGACGGCCCCGGCAGCCCGGACCCGGACGGCACCGCCGGCTCCGGGCTCCAGGACACCGCCCCCGCCGCCGACACCGGGCTCACGGAACCGAGTACGGCCCCCGAGCCCTCGCGCGACAACGCTGTCCCCGTCCAGCAGAGTGTCGTGGGCCCCGGCTCCACACCCGACGCGGACCTGGCGATCCTGCCGCTGGGCAGCGGCCTGATCCTCATCGGCCTGGGCTTCGCGCTGGCCTTCCTGGGCCTGCGGGTACGCCGCGGCTGAGACAGTCCCGGCGCGGACGGACCCCCGGGTGCACCGAGCACGAGCGTTCACGGACGGACCCCGGTGCACCGATCAGGACTGTTCGCGGACGGACCCCCGGTGCACCGAGCACGGGCGTTGTCGTCGTCGGCAGTCAGGGCGCGATGAGCAGCACCTTTCCGATGTGGCTGCTCGCCTCCAGCACCCGGTGCGCTTCCGCCGCGTCGCTCATGGGCAGCTCGCGGTCGACGACCGGGCGGACGTGGCCGGATTCGAGCAGGGGCCACACGTGCTCACGTACGGCCGCCACGATCGCCGTCTTCTCGCTGAGCGGCCTGGCGCGGAGCGAGGTCGCGCTGACGGCGGCGCGCTTGTTCATGAGGGCGGCGATGTTCAGCTCCGCCTTGACGCCGCCCTGCATGCCGATGATGGCGAGGCGTCCGTTCACGGCGAGGGCGCGTACGTTCGGGTCGAGGTACTTGGCCCCCATGTTGTCGAGGATGACGTCGGCGCCCGCCCCGCCGGTGGCCCGCTTGATCTCCTCCACGAAGTCCTGCTCGCGGTAGTTGATCAGGATGTCCGCGCCGAGCTCCGCGCAGAAGTCGAGCTTCTCCTTCGTACCCGCCGTGACCGCGACCTTCGCGCCGACGGCCTTCGCCAGCTGGATCGCCATCGTGCCGATGCCGCTGGAGCCGCCGTGCACGAGCAGGGTCTCGGTGGGGCGCAGATGGGCGACCATGAAGACGTTCGACCAGACGGTGCACGTCACCTCGGGCAGCGCCGCCGCCTGCCGGATGTCCAGGCCCGCGGGCACGGGCAGCAACTGCCCGGCCGGAACGGCGACCTTCTGGGCGTATCCGCCGCCCGAGAGCAGCGCGCACACCTCGTCGCCGACCGACCGGCCGAGGACGCCCGGGCCGACCGCGGCGATACGCCCCGAGCATTCGAGTCCGGGGTAGGGGGAGGCGCCGGGCGGCGGGTTGTACATGCCCTGCCGCTGGAGCAGATCGGCTCGGTTGACCGCGCCGGCCACCACCTCGACCAGCACTTCGCCCTCGGCCGGCACCGGATCGGGAACCTCGTCCCACACCAGCGCCTCGGGCCCACCAGGTTCGGGAATCGTGATCGCGTACATGAGAGGGACGCTACTCCTGGCAGGTGCCGTCTACTCCCGCGGCAGGGGCCGAATGCCCGGGGCCGTCCGGTTGCCCCGCTCGACCCGCGCGATCGTGATCAGCCGGTCCGTCAACTCCAGCGTGCCGACGTCCGGATCGCCGTATCCGAGCACGCGATGCCCGCGTACGACGCTGACCACCAGGTCGGTGGTCTCGCGGGCGCCCAGGCCCACTTCGGCCTTCGTGACGGGCCGCTCCACGATGTCGAGCCCGCTGCCCTGATGGATCAGGTCCTCCATCACCATGCCCGCGGCGGGGCTGAGCACGGAGAGCCCGAGCAGCCGGCCGGCCGCGCTGGCGCTGGTGATGACCGCGTCGGCGCCGGACTGGCGGAGCAGCGGCGCGTTCTCCTCCTCGCGGACGGCGGCGACGATCTTCACCCCGCTATTGAGCTGCCGTGCCGTCAGGGTGACCAGCACCGCGGTGTCGTCCCGCTGGGTGGCGATGATGATCTGCCGTGCCCTGTGGAGCTCGGCCCGCATCAGCACATCGCTGCGCGTGGCGTCCCCGGTCACTCCCGCGTATCCCTCGGCCGCCGCCGCGTCGACCACTCCGGAGCTCGGGTCGACGACCACGACCTGTTCCTTCCTGAGCCCGGTCGCACAGAGCGTCTCGACGGCCGACCGCCCCTTGGTCCCGAAGCCGACAACGACAGTGTGATCCCTCAAGGCCGCCCTCCAGCGTTTTCTCGAAAGTACCTCTGGTCGACCGATGGCATCGCGGCCACTGCCGACGACGCTACCGGCAGCACCGACGCCGAGCCCGCGTTCCGGCCCGTGACCGGGTCCCGTCCCGCTCCGGGAGCCGTTCAGGCTCGTCGCGCCTAGCCTGATCAGGAGGGCGTACCGGCCGCGGCCCGAGGACGGGTGATCCGTGAACGACAGCTCTTCGGTGCGGGGCCTGCCTGATCGGCCGGTCGCGCCGGCCAGGCAGACGAGCCAGTGGTTCGAGACCCTGGCCGAAGCAAGCACTCGCATGGGGACCACGCTCGATCTGCGCCGGACGGCCATGGAACTGGTGCAGGTGCTCGTGCCCGGGCCGGCGGACTCCGCCGGCGTGCACCTTCTGACGGACATACTCGAACCCGGCACGGCCCGCCCCCCGGGGAGGACCACGGTGCAGCGCCTGATGGTCCACTACCTCGACCCGTCGGCGCCCGCCGACGCGCTGGCTCCCGGCATGACCTTCCCCATCCCTCCGGGCTCGGTGTACGAGCAGGTGCTCACCGAAGCGCGGCCCATGGACCTGCGGAGGGCCGACTTCTCCCGACTGCTCGCCGATCCGCTCAGCGAGCCGTTGCGGAGCTACCTGCGCGCTCGGGCCGGTTCGGCCCGCATGATCCCGCTGACCGCCCGCGGCACGGCGCCGGGCCTCGTGGTCGTCACCCGCTCTCGCGCCCGGGAGCCGATCGACGACCAGGACCGCGCGCTCATCGACGAACTCGTCAGCCGCGGAGCCCTGCACATCGACAACGCCCGCTTGTACGCCGAACAGCGGCGCGTGACGGAGGAGTTGACCAAGGTCAATGCCGAACTGCGGCAGGCGCATGCCCGTACCCGCGAGGTCGCCGTGACCCTCCAGCAGTCCATGCTCTACTCACCGGATCTGCCCCACCACCAGGACATCGCCGTGCGCTACCTTCCCGCGGTCCAATCGCTCAACGTGTGCGGCGACTGGTACGACGTGGCCGACCGAGCCGACGGTGACTTCTCCGTCACGGTCGACACCGGCCTGGGCCGCCTGACCGACGTCCTCACCGCCCACAGCCGACTCGCCCCCGGGCCCTTGGCCGACACCGTGCTCGGCGACCTCGGACTCACGGCCGGCGGCCGCGACGACACCGCTCTCGTCCTGGTCCGCCTGTGACAGCCTCGTCGTGGACCATGGTCACCGTGCTGTCCGACCGGATCACTGTCACAGGGGGCGATCGATGAAGGACGAGAACGGACCATCGTCCAGGACGAACAGGTTCTCGATCTTCCGGTCACTCTGGTACCGGTCGAGGGCCGAGGCCCTGGACGACGCCGAGGCCGGACGTTCCATCACGATGCCCGTCGCGCGCAGCGTGCCGCCGCTCCAGCAGGTTCTGCGGCGCTTGGCCATGGCCCTGGTGATCCTTCTCGTCACGACACTCGTGGTCTGGTTCGACCGTGACGGCTACAACGACAACGCGAACGGCAGCGTCGACTTCCTCGATGCCGCCTACTACGCGACCGTCACCCTCTCCACCACCGGATACGGCGACATCACCCCGGTCAGCGACACCGCACGACTCGTCAACATCTTCGTCATCACGCCCCTGCGCGTCCTGTTCCTGATCATCCTGGTCGGCACCACGCTCGAAGTGCTCACCGAGCGCACCCGCCAACAGGTGCGCGTCCATCGCTGGCGCTCCCATCTGCGGGATCACGTGGTCGTCGTGGGTTACGGGACCAAGGGCCGGCACGCCATCGAGGTGCTTCTGGGACAGGGCATCCACAAGGACAAGATCGTTGTCGTCGATCCCGAACCGAGGGCCGCGGAGGCCGCCAGCAGTGACGGGCTGGTGTCGGTGCTCGGCGATGCCACCCGGTCGGACACTCTGCGAAAGGCCGAGCTGCACAGTGCCACACGAGTGATCGTCGCCCCGCAGCGGGACGACACCGCCGCTCTGGTCACCCTGACCGCACGCCAGCTCAACAAGCACGCGACCATCGTCGCCGCGGTACGGGAGGACGAGAACCTTCCGCTGCTGAAACAGAGCGGCGCCGACACGGTCGTCACCAGTTCCAGTTCCGCGGGACGCCTCCTCGGCGTATCCATGTCCAACCCTCATCTCGCGGACACGCTCGAGGATCTGATGACGTACGGGCATGGACTCGACCTCGTGGAGCGGCCCGTGGCCGCGGATGAGATCGGCCGGTCACCTAGGGAGTGCACGGACCTGGTCGTGGCCATCGTCCGCCGGAAGAACGTCTTCGACTACACCGCACCGGAAGCCGCCAGCCTCCGGGCCGGAGACCGCGTGATCTCGATCAGGCAGGCGGTACCCACCCGCTGATCGGGCGGCACGCGCCGACCGGATGCCGATGGGCCGGGCGGCACGAGAGGTTCGTCCGCCTGGCGGGCGATCGTGTCACCGCCGGGGAGTGTTTCACGTGAAACACTCCCCGCTCGGATTCGTGCCGCCGACGTCCGGACCGGTTCAGACGAAGCACGCGTCGATCCCCGCGGCGGCCCACGGCAGATCGATGAGGTCCAGCTCCTGCCCGGCCCGCGCCCCGCCCGGCGGTACGACGGCGAGCGCGTCGGCGGCGGCGATGCCCCGCAGCATCGCCGGGCCGTTGTAGTGCAGCGGCGTGGCACGTTCACCGCGCAGCGAGACGGGAATGAGCCGGGTGTCGTACGGGTGCCCCTGCACGGCTTCCCCGAGAGGCAGCGTGTAGGGCTCCGGGGCCGTGCGTCCGGCCAGCGTGCGCAGCATCGGCTCGGCGAGCGTGAGCAGTCCGGAGACGGCGGCGAGGGGGTTGCCGGGCAGGCCGACGAGGTGCTGGTTCTCCTGGGTGCGGGCCAGCAGCATCGGGTGCCCCGGCCGCACCTTGACGCCGTCCACCAGAAGTTCGGCGCCGATCCTGCTCAGGATGGGGTGGACATGGTCGACGGGGCCGCCGGCGGTGCCGCCGGTGGTGACGATCAGATCGGCCCGGGAGCCGGTGATCGCCTTGTGCAGCGCCTTGGCGTCGTCACCGAGCCTGCGTACGGCGACGACCTCGGCGCCCAGCGCCCGCAGCCACGGCGGCAGCATGGGCCCGAGCGCGTCCCGGATGAGCCCGTCCCGGGGCAGTCCCCCGGTGAGCAGCTCGTCGCCGAGGACGAGAACCTCGGCGCGCGGGCGGGGGACGACGGCGAGCGTGTCGTAGCCGGCGGCCGCCGCCAGGCCCAGCACGGCGGGAGTGACCAGAGCTCCGGGCGGCAACAGCTGATCGCCGCTGCGGCACTCCTGGCCGCGGGGACGGATGTCCTGCCCGTGCGCGAGCGCCAGGACGCCCCGGGAGCGTGCGGGGCCCTGCTCCTGCGCGACGCCCGCGTGCAGCCGTCCCTTGTCGTCGAGGCGGCCGTGCTCGCTACGCAGAACGGCGGTCGCGTCCCGCGGGACGCGCGCCCCGGTGGCGATCCGGACCGCCTCGCCGTCACTGAGCCGCTCCGGCTCCGCGTGCCCGGCGAGTACGCCGTCCTCCCGCACCTCCCAGGGCCCAGGTCCCGCGACCGCCCAGCCGTCCATGGCGGAGGTGTCGAAGGAGGGGAGGTCGGTGAGCGCGGTCAGGGGAGCGGCGAGGACGAGGCCGAGGGAGGCGTCGAGGGGGACCGGGACGGGAGTACGACGGGACAGCGAGCGGGCGGCCCGCTCGGCGATCGCCCGGGCCTCCGGCCACGGGGTGGACCGGTGACGGGGGTGCTTGCCCTCGCCGCCGTCCTGGGCGCCGGGCACCAGGACCGCCGGGTCGGTTCCCTGGGGGCCCGGGACGGCACGCTCCGCGCGGCCGGGCTCGCCGGACGCGCGTGCGCTCTCGCCTCTGACCAGGGCGAGTGCCTCCTCGACGTCGAAGTCGTCGGCGTCCTCGGTGTCCCGGCTGTCCTGGCCGTCCCGGGTGGAGCGGGCGGCGGTCATCCGGCGTCCGGCTCGGTGGCGGGCGACGCGGGAGTGGCGGGCGGCGCGGTGTCCCCCTGCGCGTCGGGGGTGTCCTCGTCGGCCCAGCGGACCGCGAGCGCGGCGGCCTTGCGGGCGGCCTCGGCGACCGCTTCCGGGCCTCCGCCGGCCCGCGCGGCGGCGTATCCGACGAGGAACGTGGTCAGCGGCGCGGCCGGCCTGGCGACGCCGTGCGCGGCGTCGCGGGCCAGGTCGAGCAGTACGCCGGTGTCGACGTCCAGGTCGATGCCCAGCTCGTCCTTGACTGCGGAAATCCATTCATCCAGCACGTGACCATGCTCCCTGATGCGTGCTCGTGCGGCGGCGATGTCGCCCCAGGTGTCGCAGTCGAAGGACGCGACGGGGTCGGTGACGCGAGTGAGATCGAGGGCGGCGACGAGCCGCCGCAGTGGCAGCCCGGAAAGGCCCCCGCGCTCGGCGGCGAGCACGGCCAGCTCACGGCGCAGCGCGTCCGCCCGGTAGACAGCCACGAGCGGCTGATCCCGCCCACCGGAATCGGTGAGGAGGACTCCGTCGGGCTGGGACCGGAAACTGCGGCGGTCACCACGGGCACCGCGACCGTCCTCGCCGATGCCGTTCCCGCTGTCGTGGGTGCCGGGGCTGGCGGGGCCGGCAGGGCCGGTGTAGTTCCGGTCGTGGCCGTGGCGCCGGGCGCCGTCCCTGCCGTCGCCGGTGCCGGGGCCGTCCTCGCGGGCATGCCTGGCGGGACCGGTGCCGTTCGCGGCATCGCGGGTGCTGGTGTCGGCGTCGCGGGTGCCGTTCACGGCGTCGCGGGTGCTGGTGTCGGCCTCGGCGGTGTCGGTGTCGGTCTGGGGCGGGTGGGTCGTTTCGGGAGCGGTCGGGGTGGCTTGCGGGGTGCCGCCGGTGTGAAGGGTGTCCAGCAGGCGCCGGACCGTCTTCTCCTCCAGGAACGGCAGGTCGGCCGAGAGGACGAGCACGTACGGCGCCCGGGTGTGCCGCAGTCCGGCGTCGAGCGCGGCGAGCGGTCCCCCTCCCGGCGGGTCCTCGCGGGCCCACTCCACGGGGCGCGCCGTGGGCCTGGGTTCGGCCACGACCACCGTGCGGGTGGCATCGGCACACGCGGCCAGCACCCGGTCCAGCAGTGTCCGGCCGCCCACCCGCACACCGGGCTTGTCCTCGCCGCCGAGCCGCCGGGCGGCACCGCCGGCGAGCACGACGGCGTCGTACCCGGCGCCGGCACCGGAAGAGCCCGGTCGCCCGCTCGCGCTCTCGGGCTCGTACGCGGTCATGCCCCGAGTATGGGCGCCCGGGGATTCGGTGCCACCCCCGGGGCACGGCACGGGTACCGGCGCGACCGGACCCCACGTCCTACAGAGTGCGCAGCAGCACCGCCGGCTGTTCCACGCAGTCCGCCACATACCTCAGGAAACCGCCCGCCGTACCGCCGTCACAGACCCGGTGGTCGAAGGAGAGCGAGAGCTGGACGACCTGACGCACCGCCAACTCGCCCTGGTGGACCCAGGGCTTGGGGATGATGCGGCCGACGCCGAGCATGGCCGCCTCGGGGTGGTTGATGATCGGCGTGGAGCCGTCGACACCGAACACGCCGTAGTTGTTCAGCGTGAACGTGCCGCCCGTGAGGTCCGCGGGCGTCAGCGTCCCCGTCCTTGCCGCCTCGGTGAGCCGGCCGATCTCCGCGCTCAGGCCCTCCGCGTCCCGTGTGTGCGCGTTCCGCACGACGGGCACGACGAGCCCGCGCTCGGTCTGGGCCGCGAAGCCCAGGTGCACCTGGTCGAGCCGGACGATCTCGCGGGCGTCCAGGTCGACCGTCGAGTTGAGCTCGGGGAAACGGGCCAGAGCCGCCGTGCAGATCCGAGCCAGCAGAGCCAGCAGGGAGATCTTCGGGCCGCCGGCCGCGTTCATCGCCCTGCGAGCCTGCATGAGCTCGGTCGCGTCGGCGTCCACCCAGCAGGTCGCGTCAGGGATCTCACGCCGGCTGCGCGAGAGCTTGTCGGCGACGGCGCCCCGGACACCCCGGAGAGGGACACGGACGCCTTGCGGGGCCGTGCCACGCGAGACGCCGGACCCACCGGGCACCACCGACGCGATGTCCGCGTACGAGGTCACCTGATCGGGCCTGCCGTCGAACGAGGGCGCCCCGACGGGCGCGTCGGGTCCGGCCGTCGAGACATGCGGCTCGGCGGTGGCGGACGACCGCAGCCGGCCCTTCGCCGCCGCGCGCAGCGCGTACTCGACGTCGGCCCGCAGGATGATCCCTTCGGGGCCGGAGCCCTCCAGCTCCCGCAGGTCCACGCCGTTCTCCCGGGCGAGCCTTCGCACGAGGGGCGAGATGACCGCCACGGGGCCGTCGCCGCGCGACGGGGCGACGCCGTTGCGGGCGCCCCGCGAGCCCCCTGCCACGGCAGGCGGCTCGGCGGCGACGGGTTCGGGACGGGCCTGCTCGGGGCGGGCCTGCTCGTCCCGAGCGGGCTGGGCGCCCGTGCCCGCACGGGACGGTGCCCCCGCCGGCACTCCGGCCGCGGCACCGCCGGAGGGGCGGACCCTGCGCCGCCGTGCCGGGGGCGCACCCGTGCCGTAGCCCACCAGCACGTTCCCCGAGCCCTCGTCGCCCGGGTCGTCCTCGCCGGTCACGTCGTCCTCGGCTCCGGCCGGGGCGCCCACGGCGACGGTCAGCAGCGGTGCCCCCACGGGCAGTTCCGTGCCCTCCTCGCCGAAACGGGCGGTGACCACACCGCCGTAGGGACAGGGGACCTCGACCATCGCCTTGGCCGTCTCGACCTCGACGACGAGCTGGTCGACGGCGACCACGTCACCGACCTCCACCAGCCAGCGGACGATCTCCGCCTCGGTGAGGCCCTCCCCGAGATCGGGGAGCTTGAACTCCAGCACCTTTGCCATCAGCTCTGCGCCTCCCATTGCAGACGACCCACCGCGTCCAGGATCCGGTCGACGCCGGGCAGGTGGTGCCGCTCCAGCATCGGCGGCGGATACGGGATGTCGAACCCGGCGACGCGCAGCACCGGCGCCTCCAGGTGATGGAAGCAGCGCTCCGTGACGCGGGCCGCGATCTCCCCGCCCGGTCCTCCGAACCCGCCCGACTCGTGCACGACGACCGCTCGGCCGGTCCGCCGCACCGATGCCGCGACCGTCTCGTCGTCGAACGGCACCAGGGAGCGCAGGTCGACGACCTCGAGGTCCCAGCCCTCGGCCCGCGCCGCCTCGGCGGCTTCGAGGCAGACGGGCACGGACGGCCCGTACGTGATCAGGGTGGCGCTCCGGCCCGGGCGCCGCACCACGGCGCGGCCTATCGGCTCAACGGCCGGCGGCTCCTCCGGGTTCCAGGAATCCTTCGACCAGTACAGCCTCTTGGGCTCCAGGAAGACCACCGGGTCGTCCGAGGCGATGGCCTCCCGCAGCAGTCCGTACGCGTCGGAGACGGTCGCGGGCATGACGACATGGAGGCCGGGAGTCGCCATGTAGTACGCCTCGGAGGAGTCGCTGTGGTGCTCGACGCCGCCGATGCCGCCGCCGTAGGGGACGCGGATCGTGATGGGCAGGGGCATGGCGCCCCGCGTGCGGTTGCGCATCTTCGCCACGTGCGAGATCAGCTGCTCGAACGCCGGGTAGGCGAACGCGTCGAACTGCATCTCGACGACCGGCCGCAGGCCGTACATGGCCATGCCGACCGCCGCGCCGAGGATGCCCGCCTCGGCGAGCGGGGTGTCCGTGCAGCGGTCCTCGCCGAACTCCTTGGCGAGCCCGTCGGTGACCCGGAAGACTCCGCCGAGGGTGCCGACGTCCTCGCCCATGACATGGACGGACGGGTCGGCGGCCATGGCGTCGCGCAGGGCGCGTCCGAGTGCCTGCGCCATGGTGGCCGGTTTGAGGGCAACCGTGGTCATCGCCCGGCTCCTTCCGGGCCGTGCGGGCCCGCTCCGAGCTCGCCGTCCGCCTCGGCGTCCAGCTCCGCTCTCAACTGGCTCTCCTGCTCAAGCAGTTGAGTAGTGGGTTGGGCATACACATGGGCGAACAGATCCATGGGGTCGAGCACCGGGTCCTGGTTCATGCGCTCACGCAGGTCCGCGGCCATCGCCTCGGCGTCGTCGCGCACCGCCTGGAGGGCGGCCTCGTCGAGCAGCCCGCGCTCGGTCAGCTCGCGCTCCACCAGCGTGACCGGGTCGTGTGCGCGCCAGGTCTCGACCTCGGCGTCGCCCCGGTAGCGGGTGGCGTCGTCGGCGTTGGTGTGGGCGTCGATGCGGTAGGTCACGGCCTCGACGAGGGTCGGACCGCCGCCCGCGCGCGCGTGGGCGATGGCCTCGCTCAGCACCTGGTGCACGGCCACCGCGTCGTTGCCGTCGACCAGGCGGCCCGGCATCCCGTAGCCGACGGCCTTGTGGGCCAGCGACGGGGCGGCGGTCTGCTTGGCGAGCGGGACGGAGATGGCGAAGCCGTTGTTCTGTACGAGGAAGACGACGGGCGCCTGCCACACGGCGGCGAAGTTCAGCGCTTCGTGGAAGTCGCCCTCGCTGGTGCCGCCGTCGCCGACCAGGGCGAGCGCGACCACGTCGTCGCCCTTGAGGCGGGCCGCGTGCGCGAGGCCCACGGCGTGCGGGAGCTGGGTCGCGAGCGGGGTGCACAGGGGGGCGATCCGGTGCTCGCGCGGGTCGTAGCCGGTGTGCCAGTCGCCGCGCAGGAGGGTGAGGGCCTGGACCGGGTCCAGGCCGCGGGCGACGGCGGCGAGGGTGTCGCGGTAGCTCGGGAAGAGCCAGTCGCGCTCCTCCAGCACGAGCGCGGCGGCGACCTCACAGGCCTCCTGTCCTGTACTGGACGGGTACACGGCGAGACGGCCCTGCTTGGTGAGCGCGGTGGCCTGGACGTTGTACCGGCGGCCACGCACCAGCTCCGTGTGCAGACGGCGCAGCAGGGCCGGGTCGACCTTGGCGGCGGCGTCGGTGCCGAGGACGCGGTGGGGCAGCGCGTCGGGCAGCAGCGGCGCGGGGTCGGTGCGGGGCTGCCAGGCGGGCGGCGGCGTGGGCCGGTAGGCCCCTCGCTGCTCCATGACCGTCATGACGGCACCTCCTCGTGGGAGCGGCTTCGGACGCGCCACGGGTGTGACGCGCCTCACCTACCGATTGTTCGGTCGTCGGCACATTTTGGCTACAGGCGCCGCCAGGCTGTGGACAAACGGTCCTGCACAGCCTGAGATGGATGCATTACGTCCATGGTAGGGAGGCGGGGGGACATGGCACCTGAACAAATGGCCGAGCCGCCGGAGGCCGGACCCCCCGCACCGCCCGTCCGTCCGCTCGACGCGATCGACCAGGACATCCTGCACATGCTGCAAGCGGACGGCCGTGCCTCCATACGTTCGGTGGCCGAGCGGGTCCATGTCTCGCGGGCCAACGCCTACGCGCGGATCAACCGCCTCATCGAGGACGGAGTGATCCGCGGTTTCGGGGCGCGCGTCGACCACGAGCGCGCGGGGCAGGGCACCTCGGCGTACATCACCCTCAAGATCGTGCAGAACTCCTGGCGCACGGTGCGGGAACGGCTGAGGGTGCTCCCCGGGGCCTCGCACATCGCCCTCGTGGGCGGCGACTTCGACGTACTTCTCCTGGTGCACACCCCGGACAACCGGGCGCTGCGCGAACTGGTGCTCACCCGGCTCCAGTCCATCCCTGAGGTGCTCAGCAGCAGGACACTGCTGGTCTTCGAGGAGGAGGACCTGGAACCGGAGGGCTGAACCGCCCGCCCCCGGCCCTCACTCCGGCCGGAGCGTCCCTGCCCTCGCTCCCGCCTGAACCTCCCGGACCGCAGGCGCTTCACGACTCCGGCCCGATGGTCCCGGACCGCCGGCGCTTCACGACTCCCGCCCGATGGTCCCGGACCGCCGGTGCCTCACGGCTCCGACCCGAGCCTCCCGGCCCATCGGCGCCTCACGACTCCCGCCGCAGCCCTCCGAAGACCAGCACCACCACGGCGTCGGCCACTTCACGCGCGCCCATGCCCCGCGCGTCGGGGCGGTACCACTCGACGAGCGAGTTGATCATTCCGAAGACGAGCCGGGTCGCGAGCCGGACCTCCACGTCACCGCGTACGTCCCCGTCGGCGGCCGCGGCCTTCAGGAGCTCGGCCACCCGGTGGTCGAAGTCGCGGCGCCGCTCCAGGGCCCACCGCTCGGTGGCCGTGTTGCCGCGCACCCGGAGGAGCAGCGTCACGTAGGGCAGCTCGGACGTGAGCACCTCGACCATGCGCCGCACCACGTACTCCAGGCGCTCCACGGCACGTCCCACGCGCGCGTGCTCCTCGTCGAGGATCTCGAAGAGGCCGTCCAGCGCCCGGCTCACCGCGCGCCGCAGCAGTTCCTCCTTGCCCGAGACATGGTGGTAGATCGACGACTTGGAGATGCCGGCCGCCTTGGATAGGTGCTCCATGGAGGTGCCGTCGTAGCCGCGCTCGTTGAAGACCTGGACGGCGACGGAGAGCAGGGTCTCGGGGGTGTACGTGTCCCGCTTGGCGGTGGTCACTTGGTGCCCTCCCGCTTCTCGTCGGCGTACGCGTGGCGGTAGAGCGCGAGCGACGGGGCGTAGCGCCCGGAGGGATCGCGTACGTGCAGCTCCTCCAGGACGTCGTACGACCAGTTCACGCCGAGCCCGCGGCTCCACTCGAAGGGGCCGAGGGGGTAGTTGACGCCGAGGCGCATCGCGATGTCGATGTCCTCCTCGGTGGCCACGCCCTTGGCGACCGCGTCGTAGGCGAGGTCGACGATCCGGGCCACCGTGCGGGCGACGATCATGCCGGGGCAGTCCCCGATGACGCTGACGTCCTTGCCGAGCGCCTGGAAGAGGCCGATGGCCTCGGAGAGGGTCTGGGGAGCGGTTTCCTGCGACGCGGACAGGGCGATCCGGGTGGCCCTGCGGTAGTCGAGCGCGAGGTCGAAGTAGACGACGTCGCGGAACTCGACCGAGGTCTGGCCGTCGGCGAGGACCAGCTGGCCGCCGCTCGGCAGCACCATGCGGGTGCCGTGGTCCTCCTCGTCCTCCCGGACCTGGATGCCCGCCTCGCGAATAAGCGTGAGGACATCGGCCGCGGGGCCCAGGTCACCCTCGGCGACGACGTACGCGGGCGGCTGCGCCTTCTCCGCCGTGTGCGGCTCGGAGGGCTCGGCACCGTCCGCGTAGTCGAACCAGCCGTGTCCCGTCTTGCGGCCGAGCCGGCCCGACTCGACGAGCCGCCGCTGGGCGAGCGAGGGGGTGAAACGCACGTCCTGGAAGAACGACCGCCACACCGAGTGCGTGACGGACTCGTTGACGTCCTGGCCGATCAGGTCGGTGAGTTCGAAGGCGCCCATCCGGAAGCCGCCGCACTCGCGCAGGACCGCGTCGATGGTGGCGGGGTCGGCCGCCTGGGACTCGTGGACCGCGAAGGCCTCGGCGTAGAAGGGCCGCGCGATGCGGTTGACGATGAACCCGGGGGTGTCCGCGCAGGCGACGGGCGTCTTTCCCCAGGAGCGCGCCATCTCGTACGCGCGCGTGGCCGAGGTGACGTCGGTCGCGAAGCCGGAGACGACCTCCACGAGGGGCAGCAGCGGCGCCGGGTTGAAGAAGTGCAGTCCGACGAGGCGGCCCGGGTTGCGCAGCGCGCCGCCGATGGCCGTGACCGACAGCGAGGAGGTGTTCGTGGCCAGCAGGCAGTCGTCCCCGACGATGTCCTCGAGGTCGCCGAACAGCCGCTGTTTGACGTCGAGTTGTTCGAGGATCGCCTCGATGACGAGCGTGCAGTCGGCGAGGTCGGTGAGGCTCTCGGCCGGCTGGAGCCGGGCGCGCGCGGCATCCCGGTCGGCCCCGGTGAGCCGGTCCTTCGCGACGAGCCGGTCCAGGCGGGCGCCGATCGCTTCGGCCGCCGCCGCGGCACGCCCGGGAGCGGCGTCGTAGAGCCGCACGGGGTGGCCGGCCACCAACGCGACCTGGGCGATGCCCTGGCCCATGGTGCCGGTGCCGACGACTGCCACGGGGCTGCTGAGGTCGAGTGCTGTCATGTGCGCGATCCTCCCGCACGGCGTTTTCCACAGATGCGGCGGACCCCCTTGTCCCGACCGATCGTTCGGTTACTCTAACCCTGACTGTCCATTCCTGCCCAGCTCGCGAGCTCGACGAGGAGCTCTTGAGACGAGGAGTTGGTCCCTGATGGCCGCCGAACTCACCGCGCACCAGTTGATCGCCCAGCACCGGCCCACCCTCGACCAGGCGCTGGAAGCGATCCGCACGCGCGCGTACTGGTCCCCGCATCCCGAGCACCCCAAGGCGTACGGCGAGCACGGCAGCCTGGGCATGGCCGAGGGCAAGGCCGCCTTCGACGCCCTCCTCGGCACCCGCCTCGACCTGGGCCAGCCCGGCACGGACGACTGGGTCGGCGGCGAGGTGTCGCCGTACGGCATCGAGCTGGGCGTCACGTACCCGCACGCGGACATCGACACGCTCCTGCCCGCCATGCGCGCGGGGCAGCGCGCCTGGCGCGACGCGGGCGCGGAGGTCCGCGCCGTGGTCTGCCTGGAGATCCTCAAGCGGATCAGCGACCGCACCCACGAGTTCGCGCACGCGGTCATGCACACCAGCGGCCAGGCCTTCATGATGGCGTTCCAGGCGGGCGGCCCGCACGCGCAGGACCGCGGTCTGGAGGCGGTGGCCTACGCGTACGTGGAGCAGGTCCGCACCCCCGACGCCGCGGAGTGGAGCAAGCCCCAGGGCAAGCGGGACCCGCTCACGCTGACCAAGCGGTTCACGCCCGTCCCGCGCGGCATCGCGCTGATGATCGGCTGCAACACCTTCCCGACGTGGAACGGCTATCCGGGCCTGTTCGCCTCCCTGGCGACGGGCAACGCGGTCCTGGTGAAGCCCCACCCGCGCGCGGTGCTCCCGCTCGCGCTGACCGTGCAGGTCGCGCGCGAGGTGCTCACCGAGGCGGGCTTCGACCCGAACCTGGTGGCGCTCGCCGCCGAGCGTCCCGGCGAGGGCATCGCGAAGGCGCTGGCCACCCGCCCCGAGATCCGCATCATCGACTACACAGGCTCCACCGCCTTCGGCGACTGGCTGGAGGCCAACGCCCGCCAGGCGCAGGTCTACACGGAGAAGGCCGGCGTCAACACGGTGATCGTGGAGTCGGCCGGTGACTACAAGGGGATGCTGTCCAACCTGGCGTTCTCCCTGTCGCTCTACAGCGGCCAGATGTGCACCACCCCGCAGAACCTGCTCATCCCGCGCGACGGCATCTCCACGGACGAGGGCCACAAGTCCTACGACGAGGTGGTCGCCGACCTCGCGAAGTCTGTCGGCGGACTCCT
Source organism: Streptomyces sp. NPDC005281 (assembly GCF_040607495.1). Classification (NCBI taxonomy): domain Bacteria; kingdom Bacillati; phylum Actinomycetota; class Actinomycetes; order Kitasatosporales; family Streptomycetaceae; genus Streptomyces; species Streptomyces sp. NPDC005281. The sequence goes on from NZ_JBEXGX010000003.1 coordinate 133,688, forward strand.
CGGCGACGACGCCCGCGCGAACGCGCTGCTCGGCGCCATCGTGAACCCGGACGTGAAGGCCCGCCTGGAGGCCGCCGCCGGACTCGGCGACGTGGCCCTGCCCTCACGGCAGATCGAGAACCCGGAGTTCCCGGGTGCCGTCGTACGCTCGCCGCTGATCGTGAAGCTCGACGGCGCGCGCAAGTACTGGGAGAACGCCGGGGGCGCCGACGACGAGGCGGCCTACATGAGCGAGTGCTTCGGTCCGGTCTCCTTCGCCGTCGCGGTCGACTCGGCCGCGGACGCCGTGGAGCTGCTGCGCCGCACGACCCGGGACAAGGGCGCGATGACCGTCGGCGCGTACACCACCGACGAGGTGTTCGAGCGCGAGGTGCAGGAGGCCTGCCTGGAGGAGTGCGCCCAGCTCTCCCTGAACCTCACGGGCGGCGTCTACGTCAACCAGACAGCCGCGTTCTCGGACTTCCACGGCTCGGGCGGCAACGCCGCGGCCAACGCGGCGCTGTGCGACGGAGCGTTCGTGGCGAACCGCTTCCGGGTGATCGAGGTGCGCCGGGAGGCGTGAGCCCCGGCGCCTTCGGGCGCCTACGCCGGTGCGTCTCCCGCGGCGCTCCAGTGGAACAGCGTCATGGCCACACTGGTCGCGAGGTTGTAGCTGGAGACCTGGGGGCGCATCGGCAGCGAGACCAGGTGGTCGGCCCGGGAGCGCAGTTCGGCGGACAGCCCGCTGCGCTCCGAGCCGAAGGCGAGCAGGGCGTCGTCGGGAAGCTTCGTTCCCCGGATGTCCTCCCCCTCGGGGTCGAGCGCGAACACCGGGCCCCCCGGCAGCTCGTCCACCGTCAGGCGCTCCACGGCGGTCGCGAAGTGCAGACCGGCCCCGCCCCGTACGACCGTGGGGTGCCAGGGGTCGAGCGTGCCTGTCGTGACCACACCGGTCGCGCCGAAGCCGGCCGCGAGCCGGATCACGGCACCGGCGTTCCCGAGGTTGCGCGGATTGTCGAGGACGACCACGGGCGCGGTACGGGGCGTGCTGGCCAGCGCCTCCAGGTTGGCGGCACGTGAGGGACGTACGGCGAGAGCCGCCACCGAGGTGGGATGCGGGCGCGGCACGAGGGTGGTGAACACCGTCTCCGGGACCTCGGTCAGCATCTCGTCGAGAGCGGCGCGTACATCGGGGGCGAGTTCGTCGGCCAGTTCGAGGACCGCCCGCCGGTCGGTCGTCACGGCGGCCGGGACGCTCGCTCCGAAGCGCACCGCGTGCTTGAGGGCGTGGAAGCCGTCGAGCAGGACGGAGTCGTCGAAGAGCTGGCGCCAGGCACGTACCGGGTCATTCATGCGGTGAAGCCTACGTGCGTGTGCCCGGCCTCCTCCGAAACGTCCGGCTCCGGCTCCCGGAGCGCCTGCACCGCACGGCGGCGGCCGGAGAACAGCCACTCACGCACGCGTGCCGCCCGTCCGCCCAGGCGCAGAAGGAAGGACGTCGGCAGGAACACGGCGTCGGCGGCGATCATCGCGAGCGAGAAGAACGGCAGCCCGAGAACCACGGCGATCACGGCGTGCTCGGTCATCATGGCCGCCAGCAGGACGTTCTTGACCCGCCGGTTGAACAGGGTGAAGGGGAAGGCGACCTGGACGACGACCGTCCCGTACGTCACCAGCATCACGATCGTGCCGTGCGCGGACAGCAGATCGGACAGGGCCGGCCACGGGGAGAAGGACTCCAGGTGGAGCGGGTAGTAGACGGCGGTGCCGTCCTGCCAGCGAGAACCCTGGATCTTGTACCAGCCGGCGGTCGCGTAGATCAGGCACGCCTCGGCCATGATGATCATCAGTGCAGTGTTGTGCACGACGTTGCCGATGACGTCCAGCAGGACGCGCGGCTCCCGGGTGCGGGCGAGGCGGCCGGCGGCCCACCACAGGGCCTGCACCGCCCACAGCCCCCAGAGGACGGTCAGCCAGCCGCCCAGGACACCCCCGTCGATCCCTCCCGCTCCCGTCGCCACCGCCAGCACGGTCCCGAGCCCCGCCCACAGCACGGGGCCTGCTCGGTCCGGCCGCGTCAGCTCACCACGCGCGCGTGCCTCGCGGACGAGGCGGTCCCGGCGCGCGTCGAGGGACCACACCTGGGCGCAGCGGGTGAACACCAGGTAGATCGCCATCAGGTGGAGGACGTTGTCCCCGCCGTCCCCCATGAAGACACTGCGATTCTGAAGGGACAGCACGCCGATCATGAAGAGCACCGACACGGCGCGGGTCCGCCATCCCACCAGGAGCAGGGCACTGGCGAGGACGGCGAGTAGATAGACGGTCTCGAACCACACCCGGCTGTCGGACCACATCAGGACCGTGAAGGCGTGGTTGCTCGCGACGAGCTGCCGGGCGAGGTCCCAGCTCCAGGGCCCGTCGGGCCCGTACATCTCCTGGCGGTGGGGGTACTCGCGCAGCAGGAACAGCAGCCAGGTGGCGGCGAAGCCGATACGGATCACGGCGCTCTGGTACGGGCCGAGGGCGGACTCGGTGACCCGGGCGATGCCGCGCGCGATCGTCGGAACGGGGCGGCTCACCGGGCGCTCGCCTCCGTCGGCGCGTCCGGGCGGTCGCTCCCGGGAACGGCCCACCAGGGCAGCTCACGGACGACGGGCCGGCCGGACACCTTCTCGTCGCTCCACCGTGGAGGCGGCACGTCCGTAGTGAGGGAGCGGAACTGGACGCGTTCGACGACGGCGCCCTCACCGCCCGCGTGCTCGCGGTCGAGACGCAGCACGCCGATGCGGCCCAGATAACGCTCCGAGAGGTCGCCGCGCAGGCCCACGGGACGGTTCTCGCCGTCGTGCGTGGCCGCGTAGAAGTCCCAGGCGCGGCGCAGTTCGTTCTGCTGGGTGTGGCTCGGCACCGGATTCCCGTCGATGGCCAGCCCGTCGAGCGCGGACAGGTCGTACCAGCCGGTCTCGCGGCTGGTGCCGTCCGCCGCGCGGACCAGGGCACGGACCTGGACCGCGATGTCCTGCTGCAAGGGGTTGGGGGCGAAGAGCTTCCAGTTCTGCTCGAACTCGGGGTAGATCCAGTCGTCGATCGCGCGGCCGTGCTGCTTCGTCACCGTGTTCGAGGGCGCGACATGCAGGAACACCATCCCGAGGTGCGCACAGGCGGCGACGGCCACGGCGGCGAGGGCGAGGGCGGCGACGATCTGATGGCCGAGGGACAGCGCGGCGAGCCCCACGGGAGCCCCGTCCCCGGGACAGCCGTCCTCCGCGGGGTACTCGGCGAAGGCACGCGCGTCGGACCCGGTCGCCTCGGGCTCCGGACCGGTCGCCGGTCCGGACCCGGCGCCTTCGGGGCCACTGCCCCCGGACTCCGGGGAAACCTCCGCCCCGGTCGGCGGAACGCCCGCCCGCGGTTCGCCGGTGGACCCCTCGTCGGTCGCCGCTTCCTCCTCGGCGGGCCGCGGGCCGGGCAACGGCGTACCGCCGGTGGCCCCGCCCGGCGCGCCCCCCTCGGGCGCGACCGAACCCGGCTCCCGCTTCGAGCCCTCGTCCTTCGCGTCCATCCCGCCCCGATTCACGATCCCGAATCCGACGGCGGGCCGCCGGACTGCGGGCACCGTACCGCCGCGTCGCCTCGCGCCACGACGTTCGCAAGCGAACCGTACTCAGAGCCGACCATCCGGCACAGCCCCATGTGTCACAACGGCCGCATGGGCGCGCATGAGGTTATCCACAGCGGTTGACACCGTACGGCGCTCGGCCGACCATTGTTGCGAATGGACCGAACGATCGGTCGGTCGGGAGCGAGAGGTCGAGGGGGACCGCATGGCGACAGCATCAGCGCACCGAACGGCCCGCACAGAGGCGGACGAAGCCGCCGACGAAGCGGCGCGCACAGCGGCATACGAGGCGGTCTTCGACGCCGCGGTGGCGGCCGACGAACGCATCGAGCCCCGCGACTGGATGCCCGACGCCTACCGCTCCACCCTGGTCCGCCAGATCGCCCAGCACGCCCACTCCGAGATCATCGGCATGCAGCCGGAAGCCAACTGGATCACGCGCGCGCCCTCGCTGCGCCGCAAGGCGATCCTGATGGCGAAGGTCCAGGACGAGGCGGGCCACGGCCTGTACCTGTACAGCGCGGCCGAGACCCTCGGCGTCGGCCGCGACGAACTGCTGGACAAGCTGCACTCCGGCCGCCAGAAGTACTCGTCGATCTTCAACTACCCGACGCTGACCTGGGCCGACGTCGGCGCCATCGGCTGGCTCGTGGACGGCGCGGCGATCACCAACCAGGTCCCCCTGTGCCGCTGCTCGTACGGCCCGTACGCGCGCGCCATGATCCGCGTGTGCAAGGAGGAGTCCTTCCACCAGCGGCAGGGGTACGAGCTGCTGCTCGCCCTGAGCCAGGGCACCCCCGAGCAGCACGCGATGGCGCAGGACGCGGTCGACCGCTGGTGGTGGCCCTCCCTGATGATGTTCGGCCCGCCCGACGACGAGTCCTCGCACTCCGCCCAGTCGATGGCGTGGAAGATCAAGCGCCACTCGAACGACGAGCTGCGCCAGCGTTTCGTCGACATAGCCGTGCCCCAGGCCGAATCCCTCGGCCTGACCCTGCCCGACCCGGACCTGGTGTGGAACGAGGAGCGGGGACACCACGACTTCGGCGCCATCGACTGGACGGAGTTCTGGGAGGTCCTCAAGGGCAACGGCCCGTGCAACGACCTACGGATCACCCAGCGCCGGCGCGCCCACGAGGAGGGCGCGTGGGTACGGGAGGCGGCCGCGGTCTACGCGGACAAGCACACGAGCCACGCCGTCGGCTCGACGAGCACGACCGGTGAGACAGGAGCGACCCGAGCATGACGAACACCGACTGGCCGCTGTGGGAGGTCTTCGTGCGTTCGCGCCGCGGGCTCTCGCACACCCACGCCGGCAGCCTGCACGCGCCGGACGCCGAGCTGGCCCTGCGCAACGCCCGCGATCTGTACACGCGCCGCGGCGAGGGCGTCTCGATCTGGGTGGTCCCGTCCGCCGCCGTCACGGCCTCCTCGCCCGACGAGAAGGACCCGTTCTTCGAGCCGTCCGCCGACAAGCCCTACCGCCACCCGACGTTCTACGAGATCCCGGAAGGGGTGAAGCACCTGTGACGCTCACCGTGAACACCACGGCCGCCCTGGCCCTCGGCGACGACGCCCTGGTGCTCTCGCACCGGCTGGGGGAGTGGGCCGGCCACGCGCCCGTCCTCGAAGAGGAGGTCGCCCTGGCCAACATCGCGCTGGACCTGCTCGGCCAGGCCCGCGTCCTGCTGTCCATGGCCGGCGACGAGGACGAGCTGGCGTATCTCCGCGAGGAGCGGGCCTTCCGCAACCTCCAGCTCGTCGAGCAGCCGAACGGCGACTTCGCGCACACCATCGCCCGGCAGCTCTACTTCTCCACCTACCAGCGGCTTCTCTACACACAACTGGCATCCGGGGAGAGCGAGTTCGCCCCCCTCGCCGCCAAGGCCGTCAAAGAGGTCGCCTACCACCAGGACCACGCCGAGCAGTGGACCCTGCGCCTCGGCGACGGCACGGACGAGAGCCACGAGCGGATGAGCCGGGCGTGCCTGGCGCTGTGGCGCTTCACCGGCGAGATGTTCCAGCCGCTCGACGGCGTCGGCATCGACTGGGACGGGATGCGGGCCGCCTGGCTGGAGTCCGTGGGGGCCACCCTGCGCCGCGCCACCCTGAAGGTCCCCGAGGGTCCGCAGTCCGGGGCCTGGGCGGCCGGTGCCGGACGCCAGGGTCTGCACACCGAGTCCTTCGGGCGGATGATCGCCGAGATGCAGCACCTGCACCGCAGCCACCCGGGGGCGTCATGGTGACGACCACCGCCCTCGAGGAGGAGCTGCGCCGGCTGGCCGGCTCCGTGCTCGACCCCGAGCTGCCCGTTCTCACCCTGGAGGACCTCGGGGTACTGCGTGCCGTGCACGTCCGCGGCACGGACAGCGTCGAGGTCGAACTGACCCCGACCTACACCGGCTGCCCGGCCGTCGAGGCCATGTCCGCGGACATCGAGCGGGTGCTCCACGAGCACGGCGTACGCGAGGTGTCCGTGCGCACGGTCCTCAGCCCCGCCTGGTCGACCGACGACATCTCGGACGAAGGCCGCCGCAAACTGCGGGAGTTCGGGATAGCGCCGCCACGGGGCACCCGCCCGGCCGGACCGGTGGCTCTCGACCTGGGGCCGACCCGGACGGTCACGGCCGAACCGGAACTGGAGCCCGTCCGCTGCCCGTCCTGCGGATCGGCCGACACCGAACTGCTCAGCCGGTTCTCCTCCACCGCGTGCAAGGCGCTGCGCCGCTGTCTGTCCTGCCGCGAACCGTTCGACCACTTCAAGGAGTTGTGATGGCCCGCTTCCACCCGCTCACGGTGGCCGCGGTCGACCGGATCACCGACGACTCCGTGGCCCTGACCTTCACGGTGCCCGCCGAACTGCGCGAGGACTACCGCCATGCCGCGGGCCAGCATCTGGCGCTGCGCCGCACGGTCGACGGCGCGGAGATCCGCCGCACGTACTCCATCTGCTCACCGGCACCCTCCCCCGACGGCGAGGCGCCGCGCACCCTGCGGGTCGGCGTTCGCCTGGTCGACGGAGGCGCGTTCTCGACGTACGCGCTCAAGGAGATCGCCGTCGGCGACGAGGTGGAGGTGATGATTCCGGCGGGACGCTTCACGCTGGACCCCTCGGCCGGCCTGTACGCGGCGGTGGTGGGCGGCAGTGGGATCACCCCGGTGCTGTCGATCGTCTCGACGCTGCTGGCGCGGGAGCCCGACGCGCGCTTCTGCCTGATCCGCAGCGACCGCACGACGGCCTCGACGATGTTCCTGGAGGAGGTCGCCGACCTCAAGGACCGCTATCCGCAGCGGTTCCAGCTGGTGACCGTCCTCTCCCGGGAGGAACAGCAGGCCGGGCTGCCGTCCGGCCGGCTCGACCGGGAGCGGCTGGCCGGGCTGCTTCCGGCGCTGCTTCCCGTCGACCGGGTGGCCGGATGGTTCCTGTGCGGCCCCCTGGGGCTCGTGGAGGGCGCCGAGGGGGCGCTGCGTGAGCTCGGGGTGTCCCGGACGCGCGTGCACCAGGAGATCTTCCACGTGGACGCCGCCACCACGGCTCCTTCCGCCATACCGGCTCCCGCGCACAGCACGGTGACCGCACGGCTCGACGGTCGCGGCGGCACCTGGCCCGTCCAGGACGGCGAGTCGCTGCTGGACGCGGTCCTGCGCAACCGTCCGGACGCGCCCTACGCCTGCAAGGGGGGCGTGTGCGGCACCTGCCGGGCGTTCCTGGTCTCGGGCGAGGTGCGGATGGACCGCAACTTCGCGCTGGAACCGGAGGAGACGGAGGCCGGGTACGTACTGGCCTGTCAGTCCCATCCCGCCACGGAGAAGGTCGAGCTGGACTTCGACCGCTGAGAAGGAGCGGCCGCTCGTCGGCCGTTCCCTTCTCGTAGAACCTGTTCTATCTTGACGCACCGTCAGATCAGGCTTTCTGTCTGGTCGTTGGTCCGGCGCGTGTGCGGGAGGACGGGATCGTGGACTTCACCTTCACCGAGGAGCAGCAGGCGGCGGTCGAGGCGGCGCAGGGGGTGTTCTCCGGTGTCTCTCCCGACGAGGTGCCCAGTCCCGCGCTCACCCCGGGCGCGGTCGCCGAGGACTTCGACCGGCCCCTGTGGGCGCGGCTCGCCGACGCGGACCTGCTGAGCCTGCTGCTCGACGAGGAGTCCGGCGGGGCGGGCCTCGACGCGATCGCGCTGTGTCTCGTGCTGCGGGAGTCGGCGAAGGTGCTGGCACGGGTACCGCTGCTGGAGAACAGCGCGGCGACCGCAGCGGTGCAACGCCACGGCGGCAAGGAGCTGCGGACGGCGGTGGCGGCTCGGGCCGGCCGGGGCGAACTCGTACTGACCGTCGCCGCCAACGGCAGGACCGGTCACGATCCGGCCGAACTCGCCGTGACCGCACGCCAGGACGGTGCGGGGTGGGTGCTGGACGGTGTACAGACGGCGGTCCCCTGGGCCTTCGACGCCGACTTCGTCGTCGTGCCCGCGCACACGGACGCCGACCGGACCGTCCTCGCCCTGATTCCCCGCGACCACGAGGGGGCCGTACTCGGCGAGCAGATCTCCACGACCGGTGAACGGCTCGGCGAACTGCGGCTGGAGTCCGCCCGGATCGCCGCCGGGTACGTCATCGACGCGCCGGGGGCGTGGGAGTGGCTGCGCGACCTGCTGGCCACCGGGACCTGCGCGCTGGCGCTCGGACTCGGGGAGGAAGTGCTCCGGATGACGAGCGCGTACACGAGCCGGCGGGAGCAGTTCGGGTTCCCGGTCGCCACGTTCCAGGCGGTCGCCGTCCAGGCCGCCGACCGCTACATCGACCTGCGCGCGATGGAGGCGACGCTCTGGCAGGCCGCGTGGCGGATCAGCACGGGAGCCGACGGCGCGCTGCCGGCCGGCGGTGATGTGGCCGTGGCGAAGATCTGGGCGTCCGAAGGGGTGCGCCGGGTCGTGCAGACCGCCCAGCATCTGCACGGAGGGTTCGGCGCCGACACCGAGTACGCGCTGCACCGGTACCACGCCTGGGCCAAGCAACTGGAACTGTCGCTCGGCCCGGCGGCGGCACACGAGGAAGCCCTGGGCGACCTGCTGGCGGCGCACTCGCTGGGGTGAGCGGCGCACTCGCCGGAGTGAGGTGACAGGGCCGGCCCGAAACCCGGCCCTGCGTCCCCGGAGTGAGCGGGCCCGGGCTACAGCACGAAGCCGGGCTCGCCCTTGGCGTTCACGACCGGGCGGCCGACGGTCTCCCAGGACTGCATGCCGCCCTCGACGTTCGCGGCGTCGATGCCCTGCTGGACGAGGTACATGGTCACCTGGGCCGAACGGCCGCCGGAACGGCAGATCACGTTGACCCGGCCGTCCTGAGGGGCCGCCTCGGTCAGCTCGCCGAACCGGGCGACGAAGTCGCTCATGGGAATGTGCAGCGCCCCCTGGGCGTGACCCGCCTCCCACTCGTCGTCCTCCCGGACGTCCAGCAGGAAGTCGTCGACCGCGAGATTGCCGACCCCGACCGTGGGCACACCAGCTCCGAAACTCATGCCTCCGACGCTACCCGACCGCGCCGGTGCGAAGGTCAGGGAGCCTGGGAGATCAGCGTCGCCAGCTCGTACTCGCGCTCACCGACCTGCGTCAGCAGCTGTTCGGCGATCTCCTCCAGAAGACGGTCCGGGTCTTCCGGCGCCAGCTTGAGCATGGCGCCGATGGCGCCCTCCTCCAGCTCGCGGGCGACGAGGGTGAGCATCTCCTTGCGCTGGGACAGCCATTCGAGGCGGGCGTAGAGCTCCTCGCTGCGGCTCGGCTTCCACTCCTCGGGCGCGGGACCGGCGGCCCACTCCGCGGCCAGCTCCCGCAGCAACGCCTCGTCGCCCCGGGCGTACGCGGTGTTCACACGGGAGATGAACTCGTCACGCCGCTTGCGCTCGCCGTCGTCCTGCGCGAGATCCGGGTGAGCCTTGCGCACCAGCTCGCGGAAGAGCTTGCGGGCCTCCTCGCTCGGACGCACGCGCTGCGGAGGCCGGACGGGCTGGTCCGTGAGCATGGCCACGGCCTCGGGGAACAGACCGTCGGAGTCCATCCAGCCGTGGAACAGCTCCTCGACACCGGGCATGGGCATGACTCGCGCCCGTGCCTCGTGCGCCTTGAATATGTCCTCCGGGTCGCCCGTGCGCGCGGCACGCGCCTCGGCGATCTGGGCTTCCAGTTCGTCGAGCCGGGAGTACATCGGACCGAGCTTCTGGTGATGCAGGCGGGAGAAGTTCTCGACCTCGACGCGGAAGGTCTCCACGGCGATCTCGAACTCGATCAACGCCTGCTCGGCCGCTCGCACGGCCCGCTCGAGGCGTGCCTCGGGCCGGTCCTCCCCACGCGGAGCCGGGCTCCCGCCCTCATCGGCCGGAGCCTCGCCCTGCCCGTCGGGCTGCCCTTCGCCCTGTTCAGGCGTCCGGGACCCGGACGTGGCGTCGGAAGAGGCGTTGGAAGGGGCGCCGGAAGCGGCGTCCGCGCCCTCCGCGCCGGCGATGCGGCCGTCGTCGCCGGGGGAGGTGTGGGTCGTCTCGCCCTCCGGGGCACCGGAGTGCTCCCGGCCCCCCTCGAAGGCGGGCTCGGGCTGACTCTGATCGGCTTCCGGGGTCGTCACCCGACCAGCGTAGGCCACACTCCCCCGGGGCTCACTGCCTTCCCCGCCCCTACATCCACCTGACCGGCCACAACGACCCCATTGACCCCAACCACCCCGATCATCCCGACCCCGGAGCCGGCACCGACGCCGACGCCGACGCCGACGCCGACACGCAACGGTGCTGGTACCGGCACGAGCAGGGATACAGACGGCACAGGCGGGGACACAGGCAGAGACACGGGCAGCCCCACCGGCATCGCCACCGTCTCTCCCCCGGTCACACCCCCGGTTCGGAAGCGATCCGTCCGTTGCGGACCGCCGTCGTCAGGGCCGCGTGGTCCGCCTCGGTGCGGTCCGCGTAGGCGACGGCGAAGGAGGCGACGGCCTCGTCCAGCTCCTCGTTCTTGCCGCAGTAACCGGCTATCAGGCGCGGGTCGGCGCTGTGGCTGTGGGCGCGTGCCAGCAGGGCGCCGGTCATGCGGCCGTAGTCGTCGATGTGGTCGGCGGGCAGCGCGGCAGGGTCGACGCTGCCCTTGCGGTTGCGGAACTGGCGTACCTGGTAGGGCAGGCCGTCGACCGAGGTCCAGCCCAGAAGGATGTCGCTGACGACCTGCATCCGCTTCTGGCCGAGGACGACACGGCGACCCTCGTGGGCGACCTCGGGCACCGGATGGCCGATGGTCGCCAGATGCGGCAGCAGCGCCGAGGCACGGGCCTCCTTGACCTGGAGGACCAGAGGTTCGCCGCGGTGGTCCAGGAGCAGCACCACGTACGAGCGGGTGCCGACGCTGCCGGTGCCGACGACGCGGAAGGCGACGTCGTGCACCGCGTGGCGGGCGAGCAACGGCAGACGGTCCTCGGAGAGGGTCGTCAGATAGTGCTCCAGGGACGCCGCGACCGCGGCCGCCTCCTTGTCGGGAACGCGGCGCAGCACGGGTGCCGCGTCGACGAACCGGCGGCCACCGCCTTCCACGGCCTCGGTCGACTTGGCGGCGAAGCGTCCGCTGGTATTGGCCCGCGCCTTCTCGGAGACCCGCTCCAGAGTGCCGAGCAGGTCATGGGCGTCGGTGTGCGAGACGAGTTCCTCGTCGGCGATGGCGTTCCAGGCGTCCAGCACCGGCAGCTTGGCCAGCAGTCGCATGGTGCGGCGGTACGCGCCCACGCAGTCCCGCGCGGCGTCGCGACAGGTGTCCTCGTCCGCTCCGGCTTCCCTGCCCGCGAGCACGAGGGAGGTGGCGAGGCGCTTGAGGTCCCACTCCCAGGGGCCGTCCACCGTCTCGTCGAAGTCGTTCAGATCGATGACCAGGCCGCCGCGGGCGTCGCCGTACAGGCCGAAGTTCGCCGCGTGCGCGTCACCGCAGATCTGGGCGCTGACGCCGGTCATGGGGGTGCGGGCGAGGTCGTACGCCATGAGGCCCGCGCTGCCGCGCAGGAACGCGAAGGGGGTGGCCGCCATCCTGCCGACCCTTATCGGGGTGAGCTCGGGGATCCGGCCCCGGTTCGACTCCTCGACCGCGGCGACGGCGTCCGGCCGGTCGGCATCCGTCAGGAGTTCGGCGTGCGCCGCGCGCGGGACCCGCCCGCGCAGGGCCTTCCCCGCCTCCTTGGGCGACCCCTTCACCGGCCAGGCGGAGAACCCGGGAACCGCGAAGGACCGGACCCCGAACGCCTCGGCCGCCGGCCCGTCCCCGGACGAAGGCAGCGTCCCGGGCTCCGGCACGGACGCACCCCCGCGCTCCGGCACGGACGCGCTCCCGGGCGCCTGCGAGGACGCACCCGCCAACTGCCCGTCGGCGCCCTCCTGCCGTTCCGAACCGGCCTGCTCGACCAGCCCGGCCCGTTCCGTCGGCGCCGTCCGTCGTTCCGCCCCCGCTGTACCGACCTCGGTCATCACGACCGCCTCCCCCCGCGCACGAACATCAACTCGTGCTGACCGTACAGCCGGTCGGGAAAACGTGTCAGACCCTGTGGACAACTCGCCCGCACCCGGGGGAGAAGCCGCGAACGCACCCGCGCGCACAGCTCGAGCGAGCCGCCTCGCGCCCTCGCGCCCTCGCGCGCTATCGCAGCCGCTCCTGGCAGGGACCGCCCTCCGGCAGATGCCTCTCCGCCCAGGACCCGAGCTCCTTCAGGGCCGGTTCGAGCGCCGCGCCCGCCTCCGTCAGGGCGTAGCAAACCCTCAGCGGCGGACCCTCGTTGACCTTGCGCACGACCAGTCCGGCCGCGCCGAGTTCGGTGAGCCGGTCCGAGAGCATCCGCTCGCTGATGCCGGGGATGGCCCGGCGCAGATCGGCGAAATGGACGGGCTGCTGCATCAGGACCGCGACGACGAGACCCGTCCATCGCTTTCCGAGCAGCGTGAAGACACGGGTCATGCCGTCGTCGACCTTCTGACACGGACCCGCCGCGTGGCTTCCCGGTTCTGCCATGTGCCCAGGGTACTGCGCCCATACAAGGGGATGAAAAAAAGTAAGTTCCTGTGTTATCTCTAGTTAGGAACGAAAGAGAAGCTCGTCAGGGCGACTCGGCCCCTGCGACAGCCCTGCCCTGATCCGCTTCACAGCCCCCCATCCGGGACCCGGTCCCACTCCTGATGTCGACGCCCGCCCCTATACATCCCTTTTGCCTGGAGATCACCATGGCCACCCTCCTCCACATCGACTCGTCCGTCTCCCCGGACGGCGCCTCCACCTCGCGTGCCGTGACGGACGCCTTCCGCGCGGCCTGGGAGGAACAGCACCCCGACGGCACGGTCGTCTACCGCGACCTCGCCGCGACTCCCGTGCCGCACATCACGGCCGATGCCCACACCGCCGGTTTCGCCGCCCCTGACACGCACACCCCCGGGCAGGCCGAGGCCTTCGCCGCACGCCTGAAGCTGATCGAGGAGGTGGAGAACGCGGACGCGATCCTGATCGGCGCCCCCATGTACAACTTCTCCATCCCCTCGACCCTGAAGGCATGGCTGGACAACATCGTCCTCATCGGGCGCACCGCCATGGCCGAGGACGCGAAGACCAAGGGCACCCCGGTCACCGTCGTCGCCAGCCGTGGCGGCTCGTACGCGCCGGGCACTCCGCGCGAGGGCTTCGAGTACGTGCAGAACTATCTGGGGGCGGTACTGGGCGACATGCTCGCCCTCGACGTCGAATTCATCGTCCCGGAGCTCACCATGGCCCCGCACAACCCGGCGATGTCCGACCTGGTCCCGCTCTTCGAGGCGTCCCGGAGCAAGGCCCTCGACGACGCGGCCGCCCGGGCGAAGAAGGTCGCCGCGCGCCTCGCCGCCTGACCACGGCGCACCCGCATGAGAGCATCGTCACACTTCACAGCGGCCGCCGGCCGTCCGCGCGACCCGTGACGAGCCGCACTCCCCGGCACGCGACCTCACACCGGAAGGTGGGAAAGCGGCCGGGGCGGGGAGCGGCACCGGAGGAGCCCCGGACAACGCGAAAGCCCCTCAGGTCGAGGACCTGAGGGGCTTTCGGCTGGTGCGCGAGGGGGGAGTTGAACCCCCACGCCCTTTCGGGCACTGGAACCTGAATCCAGCGCGTCTGCCTATTCCGCCACCCGCGCATTGGGTGTGTCTTCCGTCTCCCGCTTTCGCCGCGGGCGCCTTCCGACATGCAGAAGATTAGCACGCTGGCAGGGGTGGAATCACATCACTTTCCCCTGGCCCCACCGCCCGTCCGGCGCCCCCGGCAGGCCCCACGACCGCGGGCCCGGTGCCCTTGCCCTGCCCGGCCTCCCGGCCCGAGCGGCTCCGCGTCCCCCGCCCCACCAGCACCCCGGCCCGCGTCACAGGTTTCAGACAGAACCGGTTCACGTATCAACCTCGTACCGGTCCGGCGCATCTCTCCAGGAGTCGGGCGGGCCGCACAGTCAGGTGCGGGACACTGGTCGTGGGGCGCCTCTACGATCCATGGCAGAAGCAGTGCCGGGAAGAGTTCGAAGAGGGGCCTCTCAGGGAACTTCGGGAGGGGACTTCGGAAGGTGTCGACAACCCGTCGACCGTGCCGACAGGGGGAACCAGCCGATTTCCCGACGCGTGGATACGATCAGTAAGCAGTACCAGCGAGGCCTACCGGCCGGGCTGGTCCAGCAGGGCCAGGAAGACGACAGCAAGCTGTACCAGGACGGCAACGACGGAGGAGGTGCCCCATGGGAGTCCTGAAGAAGTTCGAGCAGCGTCTCGAAGGTCTGGTCAACGGCACCTTCGCCAAGGTGTTCAAGTCCGAGGTCCAGCCCGTGGAGATCGCCGGCGCGCTTCAGCGCGAGTGCGACAACAACGCCACGATCTGGAACCGCGACCGGACCGTCGTCCCGAACGACTTCATCGTCGAGCTGAGCACGCCGGACTTCGAGCGCCTCAGCCCGTACTCCGGCCAGCTCGGCGACGAGCTCGCCGGCATGGTCCGCGACTACGCCAAGCAGCAGCGCTACACCTTCATGGGCCCCATCAAGGTCCATCTGGAGAAGGCGGACGACCTCGACACCGGCCTGTACCGGGTCCGCAGCCGTACGCTCGCCTCCTCCGCCAACCAGCAGTCTCCCGAGCGCGCCCCCGCGGGCCCCGCCCCGGCGGGCCCCCGCGGAGCCCAGGGTCAGGGTGGCTACGGCTACCCGCCCTCGGCCGCTCCCCCCATGCCGTCCGCGCCGCCGCCCGGCGGCCGTCCGGGCGCGGCACCCATGGGTGCCCGGCCCCCGGCCGCCCCGGCGGCGGGTGGCCGTATGCGGCACTGGGTCGAGATCAATGGCTCACGCCACCAGATCTCCCGCCCGACGCTGGTGCTGGGCCGCAGCACCGAAGCCGACGTGCGGATCGACGACCCCGGCGTATCGCGCCGGCACTGTGAGATCCGGACCGGAACGCCCTCGACGATCCAGGATCTCGGGTCCACCAACGGCATCGTGGTGGACGGGCAGCACACAACCCGCGCTACGCTCCGCGACGGCTCGCGGATCGTCGTGGGCAGCACCACCATCATTTACCGGCAAGCCGAAGGGTGAAGCGGGGGCAATGTCAGAGCTGACCCTCACGGTCATGCGGCTGGGTTTCCTGGCCGTTCTGTGGCTGTTCGTGATCGTGGCCGTGCAGGTCATCCGCAGCGACCTGTTCGGAACGCGTGTCACACAGCGCGGCTCCCGCAGGGAAGCCGCGAGGCCCCAGCAGGCCGCGCGACAGGCCGCGCCTCCTCAACAGCGCCAACAGCAGGCGCCCGCGAGCGGTGGCCGGCAGCGCCGAGGCGCACCGTCCAAGCTGGTCGTCTCGGAGGGCACCCTCACGGGCACCACCGTGGCGTTGCAGGGCCAGACCATCACTCTGGGCCGGGCGCACGACAGCACCATCGTGCTGGACGACGACTACGCCTCCAGCAGGCATGCCAGGATCTACCCCGACCGGGACGGCCAGTGGATCGTCGAGGACCTCGGCTCCACCAACGGCACGTATCTCGACCGGAGCCGGCTGACGACCCCGACGCCCGTACCGCTGGGCGCGCCGATCCGCATCGGCAAGACCGTCATCGAGCTGCGGAAGTAGTACGACAATGAGCGAGCGGAGCGAGCACGCAGCGGCGGTCCACACCAGCGACCCCGGCGCGCTCCCGACCGGAGGGTGGGCACCGTGCGGATGTACCCGGAGCCGACGGGCGAGGTGCGCATGAGTCTGTCACTGCGCTTCGCCGCCGGATCGCACAAAGGCATGATCCGCGAGGGCAACGAGGACTCGGGCTACGCCGGTCCCCGGCTGCTCGCGATCGCCGACGGGATGGGCGGCCAGGCCGCCGGTGAGGTCGCCAGCTCCGAGGTGATCTCCACCATCGTCGCGCTCGACGACGACGTACCCGGATCCGACATCCTCACCTCGCTCGGCACCGCCGTGCAGCGGGCCAACGACCAGCTCCGGATGATGGTCGAGGAGGACCCGCAGCTCGAGGGCATGGGCACCACGCTCACCGCCCTGCTGTGGACCGGCCAGCGGCTCGGTCTCGTGCACGTCGGTGACTCCCGCGCGTATCTGCTGCGGGACGGCGTGCTGACGCAGATCACCCAGGACCACACCTGGGTGCAGCGCCTCGTCGACGAGGGCCGCATCACCGAGGAGGAGGCCACCACCCACCCGCAGCGCTCCCTGTTGATGCGCGCGCTGGGCAGTGGCGACCATGTCGAGCCCGACCTCTCGATCCGCGAGGTCCGCGCCGGCGACCGCTATCTCATCTGCTCCGACGGCCTCAGCGGCGTCGTCTCCCACCAGACGATGGAAGACACCCTCGCCAGCTACCAGGGCCCGCAGGAGACCGTGCAGGAGCTCATCCAGCTCGCACTGCGCGGCGGCGGCCCGGACAACATCACCGTCATCGTGGCCGACGTCCTCGACATCGACTCCGGCGACACCCTCGCCGCACAGCTCTCCGACACCCCGGTCGTGGTCGGCGCGGTCGCCGAGAACCAGCATCAGCACCAGCTGCACGACAACGGCGCCATGCAGACCCCCGCCGGCCGTGCCTCGGGCCTCGGCCGGCCCGTGCCCGGACAGGGCGGTGGCGGCGGCGAATTCGGCCCGCCCGGCAGCGGCGACACCACCGGCTACGTCTCCGACGGCAGCTTCGGGGACTACACGGACGAGGACTTCGTCAAGCCCCGCAGCGGACGCAGGTGGCTGAAGCGGTCCTTCTACGTCGTCCTGACGCTCGCCGTCATCGGCGGCGGCCTGTACGGCGGTTACCGCTGGACGCAGACGCAGTACTACGTCGGCGCCCAGGACGAGCACGTCGCGCTCTACCGCGGCATCAGCCAGGACCTGGCCTGGGTCTCGCTCTCGAAGGTGGAGAAGAACCACCCCGAGATCGAACTCAAGTACCTTCCGCCGTACCAGCAGAAGCAGGTCAAGGCCACCATCGCCGAAGGCGGCATCTCCGACGCACAGGCGAAGATCGACGAACTCGCCGTGCAGGCCTCCGCCTGCCGCAAGAACGCCGAGCGCCGCGCGGCCGAGAGCCAGAACAGCGCGAAGCCCAGTACCGGCAAGGCCGGCGGAACCACGGGAACCACAAAGACCTCCCTGACGTCCAAGGCCACGTCCAGCCCGAGCCCGAACCCTTCGAGCTCGGCACCCTCGTCCTCCAAGTCCACGACCGCACCCACTCCCACACCCGGCCCCAGCCTCTCCGACGAGGAGCAGAAGCTGGTCTCGCTGTGCGGTAAGCAGTAAGAAGCCGTGAGGGGCCCTGTCACACGATGAGCAGTAGTACGAACACGCCGACGCACCACACGTCCACGATCGGATCGATCGGCACACCGAGCCGACGCAACACCGAACTGGCCCTGCTGGTCTTCGCCGTTGTCATCCCGGTGTTCGCCTACGCCAACGTGGGCCTCGCCATCGACAAGAAGGTGCCCGCCGGCCTGCTGAGCTACGGCCTGGGCCTCGCCCTGCTGGCCGGTGTCGCCCATCTCGCCGTGCGCAAGTTCGCCCCGTACGCGGACCCGCTGCTGCTGCCGCTGGCCACGCTGCTGAACGGCCTCGGGCTGGTGATGATCTGGCGGCTTGACCAGTCCAAGCTGCTCCAGTCGATCCAGCAGGCCGGCACGGCCGCGCCCCGCCAGCTGATGTACACGGCCCTGGGCATCGCCCTGTTCGTCGGCGTGCTGTTCTTCCTGAAGGACCACCGCGTCCTTCAGCGCTACACCTACATCTCCATGGTCGGCGCCCTGGTGCTGCTGCTCCTGCCGCTGGTGCCGGGCCTCGGCGCCAACATCTACGGCGCCAAGATCTGGATCCACATCGGCAGTTTCTCCATCCAGCCCGGTGAGTTCGCCAAGATCGTCCTGGCGATCTTCTTCGCCGGCTATCTGATGGTGAAGCGGGACGCGCTCGCCCTCGCCAGCCGCCGCTTCATGGGGCTGTACCTGCCCCGCGGCCGCGACCTCGGCCCGATCCTCGTGGTCTGGTTCATCTCGATCCTGATCCTCGTGTTCGAGACCGACCTCGGTACGTCGCTGCTCTTCTTCGGAATGTTCATCGTCATGCTGTACGTCGCCACCGAGCGGACCAGCTGGATCGTCTTCGGTCTGCTGATGTCGGCGGCCGGCGCGGTCGGTGTGGCGACCTTCGAGACGCACGTCCAGCAGCGTGTCCAGGCCTGGCTCGACCCCATGCACGAGTTCATGCTGAGCCGGCAGAACGTCGGCGGCCACACCGAGCAGTCCATGCAGGCGCTGTGGGCCTTCGGCTCCGGCGGCACGCTCGGCACCGGATGGGGCCAGGGCCACTCCGAACTGATCCGGTTCGCCGCCAACTCCGACTTCATCCTCGCCAGCTTCGGCGAGGAACTGGGCCTCGCCGGGATCATGGGGATCCTGGTCATCTACGGCCTGATCGTGGAACGCGGCATCCGCACCGCGCTCGCGGCCCGCGACCCCTTCGGCAAGCTCCTCGCCGTGGGTCTGTCCGGCGGCTTCGCGCTCCAGGTCTTCGTCGTCGCGGGCGGCGTCATGGGCCTGATCCCGCTGACCGGTATGACGATGCCGTTCGTCGCCTACGGAGGCTCCTCCGTCATCGCCAACTGGGCTCTGATGGGCATCCTGATCCGCATCAGCGACACCGCCCGCCGCCCGGCGCCCGCACCCGCCCCCAGCCCCGACGCCGAGATGACCCAGGTGGTCCGCCCGTGAACAAGCCCCTGCGCCGGATCGCGATCTTCTGCGGGCTCCTCGTCCTCGCCCTGCTGCTCCGCGACAACTACGTCCAGTACGTGCAGTCGGACAGCCTGCGGTCCGACTCGAACAACCGCCGTGTCGCCATCGAGCGGTACGCCACTCCGCGCGGCGACATCATCGTCGACGGCGACCCGATCACCGGGGCCACCAAGTCGAAGAAGAACGGCATCAACGACTTCGTCTGGAAGCGCACCTACAAGGACGGCCCCATGTGGGCGCCGGTCACCGGGTACGCCTCCCAGGCCTTCGACGCCTCCCAGCTGGAGAAGCTGGACGACGGCATACTCACCGGCAACGACGACCGGCTGTTCTTCCGCAACACCCTCGACATGATCACCGGCAAGGGGAAGCAGGGCGGCAACGTCGTCACCACCCTCAACGCCGCCGCCCAGAAGGCCGCGTACAAGGGCCTGCTGAGCCGGGGCAAGGGCGCCGTCGCCGCGATCAACCCGCAGACCGGCGCGATCCTGGCGCTCGCCTCGACCCCGTCGTACGACCCCTCCGCCTTCGCCGGCAACTCCGACACCGACGCGACGGCCTGGAACAAGCTCCAGAAGAAGAACAACGCCGACGACCCGATGCTCAACCGGGCGCTGCGCGAGACATACCCGCCCGGCTCCACCTTCAAGGTGGTCACCGCGGCCGCGGCCCTGGAGAACGGCCTGTACAAGACAGCGGACGAACACACCACCACCCCGCTGCCCTACACCCTGCCGACCACCCGGACCGAGCTGAAGAACGAGGGGAACATCCCCTGCAAGAACGCGACCATGCGGATCGCGCTCCGCTTCTCGTGCAACACCGTCTTCGGCAAGATCGGCGCCGACCTCGGCAAGGAGAAGATGCTCTCGGAGGCCGAGAAGTTCGGCTTCAACTCCGAGCAGCTCACCCCGGTGCGTTCCAACGCCTCCGTCTTCCCCACGAAGATGGACCAGCCGCAGACCGCGCTCAGCTCCATCGGCCAGTTCGAGACCGCCGCGACCCCGCTTCAGATGGCCATGGTGGCTTCCGCCGTCGCGAACAACGGCACGCTCATGAAGCCGTACATGGTCGACAAGCTCCAGGCGCCGAACCTGGACGTCGTCTCGCAGACCGATCCGCAGAAGCTCAGCCAGCCTCTCTCCGAGGCCAACGCCCAGATCCTTCAGTCGATGATGGAGACGGTCGTCAAGGAGGGCACGGGCACGAAGGCGCAGATCTCCGGTGTCACCGTGGGCGGCAAGACCGGTACCGCCCAGCACGGTGTGGCCAACAGCGAGAAGCCGTACGCGTGGTTCATCTCCTACGCCAAGCTTCCCGACGGCAGCTCTCCGGTCGCCGTGGCCGTGGTGGTCGAGGACGGCAGCGCCAACCGCGGCGACATCACCGGTGGCGGTCTGGCCGCCCCCATCGCGAGGGACGTGATGAAGGCAGTCATCGACAGCAAGAAGTGACCCCGCTCACGTCCCCATCACATCGGTGCACGTTGCGATACCGGTCCTGTCACGGGTGACGGTCCAGGCCAGGTCACAGAAGGCGATCCGGGTACGGTATGCCCGGACAGCACACCGCCGGACCACACAAGGTGCGGTCGGGACCGACGGAGAGGGCTGGTAGGTAGCTATGGAAGAGCCGCGTCGCCTAGGCGGCCGGTACGAGCTGGGCCACGTGCTCGGCCGTGGTGGCATGGCGGAGGTCTACCTCGCGCATGACACCCGGCTCGGCCGTACCGTAGCGGTGAAGACGCTGCGGGCCGACCTCGCACGCGACCCGTCGTTCCAGGCCCGGTTCCGCCGGGAGGCCCAGTCGGCCGCCTCGCTCAACCATCCCGCGATCGTCGCCGTCTACGACACGGGTGAGGACTACATCGACAACACCTCCATCCCGTACATCGTGATGGAGTACGTCGACGGATCCACGCTGCGCGAGCTGCTGCACTCGGGACGCAGGCTGCTGCCCGAGCGGTCCATGGAAATGACGATCGGCATCCTCCAGGCCCTGGAGTACTCGCACCGCGCCGGCATCGTCCACCGCGACATCAAGCCCGCCAACGTGATGCTGACGCGCAACGGCCAGGTCAAGGTCATGGACTTCGGCATCGCCCGCGCCATGGGCGACTCCGGCATGACGATGACGCAGACCGCCGCCGTGATCGGCACGGCCCAGTACCTCTCGCCGGAGCAGGCCAAGGGCGAGCAGGTCGACGCCCGCTCGGACCTCTACTCCGCCGGCTGTCTGCTGTACGAGCTGCTGACCGTGCGCCCGCCCTTCGTGGGCGACTCCCCGGTGGCCGTCGCGTACCAGCACGTCCGCGAGGAGCCGCAGCCTCCGTCGGTCTTCGACCCCGAGATCACGCCCGAGATGGACGCGATCGTGCTGAGGGCTCTCGTGAAGGACCCGGACTACCGCTACCAGTCCGCCGACGAGATGCGAGCCGACATCGAGGCCTGCCTCGACGGCCAGCCCGTCGCGGCCAGCGCCGCCATGGGCTCGGTCGGCTACGGCGGATACGGCGACGACCAGCAGACCACCGCCCTGCGCTCCGCGGACGCCCAGGCCACGTCGATGCTGCCGCCCATGAACCCGGACGACGGCGGTTACGGCTACGACGACCGCCCCGACCGCCGCCGTCAGAAGAAGAACAACACCTCGACGATCCTCCTGGTCGTCGCCGGTGTCCTGGTGCTCATCGGCGCGATCCTGATCGGGAAGTACGCGTTCTCGGGCAAGGGCACGAACGGCGAAGCGTTCGACGTGCCCAACTTCGTGAGCCAGACGCTGCCGGACGCCAGGAAGATGGCGGACAACCGTGAGCTGAAGCTCTCCCCCACGCGCAAACCGTGCGACAAGGAACCCAAGGGCAACATCTGCTCGCAGGATCCGCCGCTCGGCTCGACGGTGCACAAGGGCGACACGATCAACGTGGTCGTGTCCACCGGGGCGCCGAAGGTGGCCGTACCGAACGTCACGGGCAAGACCCTGGACAAGGCCACGGAGATCCTCGAGGGCGACAAGTACAAGCTCAATGTGAAGACGAAGTTCGAGGAGTCGACGGGGACCCCGAACCTCGTCCTGGAACAGAACCCGAACCTCGGTGACGAGGTGGAGAAGGGTTCGGACATCACCCTGACCGTGTCCAAGCTGAAGAAGCAGTCCATCGTCCCGGACGTCTCAGGCAAGAGCTGTGACGAGGCCAAGGCGCAGATGACGGCCAACGGCCTCGTCGGCCAGTGCGTCGACACGGACACCGACGACCAGAACCTGGTCGGCAAGGTCATCCAGACGACACCGAACGCCAACGCCCAGGCGGACCCCGGCTCCACGGTCCAGATCCAGATCGGCAAGGCCAAGCAGCAGACGACGGTCCCGGGCGTCGTCGGCAAGACCGTGGCCGAGGCGAGGCAGATCCTTCAGGGCGCCGGCTTCAACAACATCCAGTTCCAGCCGGGCAGTGACGGAAGCGACGACGCGAGGGTGATCGCCCAGGACCCGCTCGCCAACAGCCCGGTCGACAGCCCGGACAACACCACGATCACGCTGACCACGGTGAAGCTCGGCAACGGCAACAACGGCGGCGGTTTCCTCGGCGGGAACAACGGATAGTCCCCACCGGAGAACCGCCCACCCGGGCGACTGACGGAAAGGGCCCCGGCACTCTTGAGTGCCGGGGCCCTTTCCGTGGTCCGGAGACCAACGGGCGCGGGTGCCATACCAACGGCCGGACACCGACCGGCGCCAACTCGGTTCCTTCGGTCGGAGGACCGACCGGCGCTAGCTCAGTTCCTTCGGTGGTGTCCGGGCGCTGTCGACCTTGTCGACGCGTTCCAGTTCGCCCCACACCACGTAGCGGTAGCGAGAGGTGTACACCGGGGTGCAGGTCGTCAGGGTGATGTAGTGGCCGGGCTTCGTTCTGCCCGACTGCTTCGGGACCGTCTGGAGAACCTTGACGTCGTACTTCGAGGTCTCCGGAAGGATGTCGAAGACCTTGTAGACGTACCACTTGTCCCGGGTCTCGAAGACGATCGCGTCGCCCTTGCCGATCTTGTCGATGTTGTGGAACTTGGCGCCGTGGCCGTCCCGGTGGGCGGCGAGGGTGAAGTTGCCGTTCTTCCCGGTCATCGGCAGGGACGCCTTGACGGGTTCCGTGTAGTAGCCGGCGACACCTTCGTTGAGGACCTTCGTCGCCGTGCCCTTCTGCACGAGGACCTCGCCGTTCTTCATCGCCGGGACGTGCAGGAAGCCGATGCCGTCCTTGGTGTCCAGGGCGCCCGGACCGCTCGGGGCCTGGGCCCAGTGGTCGCGGACCTTGTCGCCCTGCTTGTGCGCCTCCCGGTCGGCCACGACGTTCGTCCACCACAGCGAGTAGACGACGAACAGGCCGAGCACCAGTCCCACCGTGATGAGGAGCTCGCCGAAGACGCTGACCGTCATCGCGAACCATCCCATGCGCCGACGTCCGCCGGGCATCTCACCGGGGGCCGCGTATCCGGCTTCCGATCCGGCGCGTTCGTCGTGGTCGGTCCTCGCTGCCACTGTTCATCTGCCCCGTCTGGTCTGTCTCAGGTTGTCTCTCGTGCACGTGACGCCCGCGCGCTCGTCCCAGCGCCGGCGTCCGTCCTCAGCCGAGCAGCGCGTCGGGCTTGCCCTTGCTGCGCGGCCGGTCCTCGACCATCTTGCCCCAGACGATCATCCGGTACTTACTGGTGAACTCCGGTGTGCAGGTGGTCAGTGTGATGTAGCGGCCCGGCGCGGTGAAACCCGAGCCCTTGGGAATCGGATCGAGCACGCTCGTGTTGCTCGGACTCGTCACCGGCAGGATCGACGCCATCTTGTAGACGTAGTAGTCGTCCTGCGTCTCGACGACGATCTCGTCGCCCGGCTTGAGGCGGTTGATGTAGCGGAACGGTTCGCCGTGGGTGTTGCGGTGCCCCGCGAGCGCGAAGTTGCCGGTCTTGGCATCGGGCATCGCCGTCTTGAGGGGGGCCTCGCCGTAGTGCCCGACCATGCCGCGGTCGAGCACGTTCGTCTTGCTGGTGCCCTCGGCGATCGGCGCGATCACGTCCAGCTTCGGGATGTGCAGAATGGCGAAGCCCTGCCCGGGCGAGAACGTCCCCGGGTTCCGCTTCCCGCTCGCCCAGTCCTGCTGGAGGCTGTTCGCGGCGCTGCCCGCCTCCGCGTGCGCCAGCACGTTCGACCACCACAGCTGGTAGGTGACGAACAGCAGCATCAGCACGCCGGCGGTGATGAACACCTCGCCGACCATCCGGCTGACGAGGACCACCGCACCGGGTTTCGACGCCCGCGCCGCGCGCCGGGCGTCCATCCGGCTCCGAGGGGTCCCAGCGGCCTCCTGAGCCGCCTCCTGGGGCTCGTGGGGGTCCTGTGGTCCTCCGTGCCGCCCACGGCGTCCGGCGGCCCTACGGCGGGCCGCACGGCCTCCGGAGGCGGGAGAGGCCCCGTCGTCGGCCGCACGCACGCGGCGCTCCGCCCTCGCGGAGGAACCGGGAAGGCGCAACGCGACCGTCTCGTCGTCCAACGACAGGCCCGGCACGACCGGTTCCGCCATGGGAGCGGTCATCGGAGCGGTCACGGGAGGGGCCATGGGCGCGGTCATGGGGGCGGTCATGGGGGCGGCCATGGGGGCGGCCACGGAAGCGTGGCCGGGCGCCTGTCCGCGGTAATGGCCCGCCGCGGGCTCCTGGTAAGGCGGCGCGTACGTCCGCTCGTACTCGTCGGCGTACGACGGTGCCGACGCCGGGGTGGAGGGCATCGCCTGCGTCGGAGCCTGTGTCCGGGCCGCCTGGGCCTGAGCGGCGTACGCCTGTGCCTGTGCTTGGGCCTGTGCTTGGGCCTGCGCCTGCTGGGCCTGCGCGGACCGCGCTTGAGCCGCCTGTGCCTGAGCCTGGTGGGCTGCCTGAAGTTGCGCGGCCTGCATCCGGGCCGCCTGCTCGTGCTGCTGTGCCGCGTACCAGTCGGGTCCGTACCCGCCGTGGTCGTAGCCCTGCTGCTGTACGCCCTGTCCCTGGCCGGGCAGCGGATCCGTCAGGGGGTCCGCGAGTCCTCCGACCTCCGCCTCGAACGCGCCGGCGCCCCCGTACGCGGCCTCGCCGCCGTAGGGGGAGCTGTCGCGCTCGGGGCGCAGCGCGGTCACGCCGTGGCCCTGCCCACCACCGGGGCGAGCCCCGCCGACCTCGCTACGGCCACTTTGTCGCCGCACTCGAGCAACCAGTTCGCGAGCATCCTGTGGCCGTGCTCGGTCAGCACCGACTCCGGGTGGAACTGCACACCCTCGACAGGCAGTTCACGGTGTCTGAGACCCATGACGATTCCGTCGTGCGTTCGGGCGGTGACCTCCAGCTCGGCCGGGACGGTCTCCGGCTCGGCAGCCAGCGAGTGGTAGCGGGTCGCCGTGAAGGGTGAGGGCAGTCCGGCGAAGACGCCCTTGCCGTGGTGCTCCACGAGCGAGGTCTTCCCGTGCAGCAGCTCGGGCGCCCGGTCGACCACACCCCCGTAGGCGACCTGCATCGACTGCATTCCGAGGCAGACACCGAAGACGGGGACCCCGGTCGCGGCGCAGTGCCGGACCATGTCGATGCAGACACCGGCCTGTTCGGGAGCGCCGGGTCCCGGGGACAGGAGCACACCGTCGAAGCCGTCCTGGGCGTGCGCGGGCGACACCTCGTCGTTGCGCAGCACTTCGCACTCCGCGCCCAACTGATACAGGTACTGGACCAGGTTGAAGACGAAGCTGTCGTAGTTGTCCACGACGAGGATGCGCGTGCTCACTGGTTGTCCACCGTCACATCGTTGAAGGGCAGCAGCGGTTCGGCCCACGGGAAGATGTACTGGAAGAGCACGTAGACCACCGCCAGGACGAGCACGAGTGAGACGAGCGCCCTCACCCATACGTTCCCCGGCAGATGCCGCCAGATCCAGCCGTACATGCCGTCCCTTCCGTCGCCGTACGCCAACAGACTAACGGCGCAGAGCCGCCGGTCTCCCTGCCTCCACAGGCTGTGTGGAATCAAGGTGTGCCCAGACGATCAACCGGTGGCTGTGCCCCCACTCCGGATCGCACGTGGTCAGCGTGAGATAGCGCCCCGGACGCGTATACCCGGACTTACGTGGCACAGGGTCGATCACCTCAATGTCGGAGGGCACGGTTTTGTAGGGCCCTTTGTCGATCCGATACGTGAACCAGGTGGTCCCGTCCGTCAGCACCACCGCGTCACCCCGGCGGAGCTCGGGAAAGTCCTTGAAGGGATCTCCGTACGTACGCCGGTGACCGGCGACCGAGAAGTTTCCCCCCTGACCGAGCTGGGCGGTACCCCGGTAATGACCGAGCCCGTTCTTGAGCACCTGTGTGGCCGTGCCTTCCAGCACGGGCTTGTTCCACGTGAAACCAAGACGCGGGATGTACATGACCGCGAACGGGCCGCCGAACTTATAGGGGCCTGGCGCCTTCGGGCTTCCGGTGGCCGTCCCGCCGCCGCTGCCCGGCGCTCCCGAGGAGTGGGAGCCGCTCTTCGGCGACGTGGCCACCGCGTTCTTCGACCACTGCTTCTGGAGCACCTCGATCTGGTGGTTCATCGCGCTGTCGGCTTTGACGCCCGTCCAGAACAGTACGTAGACCACGAAGAGCACGATCAGGGTGCCGACGGTCAGGCACAACTCACTGATCGTCCTGACGACCACTCGCACCGACACAAGGCCCCCCGGCGGCAGTTCGCTCCACAGGCTTCGCCCACTGCTCCGCGAGGTCCGGCTTCTACTCGACGGGCTTCGCGTAGTGGAGATCCACTGTGCCCGAGTAGCCGGGAAGAGTCACCGTCCCGTTCTCCTCGACTTTCCAGCCGAGCCCGTAGACGTTGACGTACACCATGTAGTTCTGGATCGCCGGGGAGGCGGCGAGCGACTTCTGGAGCTTGGCCGGGTCCCCGATGGCGGTGATCTTGTAGGGGGGCGAGTAGACGCGGCCCTGGAGGATCAGGGTGTTGCCGACGCAGCGCACGGCGCTGGTGGAGATCAGCCGCTGGTCCATCACCTTGATGCCCTTGGCGCCGCCCTGCCACAGGGCGTTCACCACCGCCTGGAGGTCCTGCTGGTGGATGACCAGGTAGTCGGGCTGCGGCTCGGGGTAGCCGGGAAGCTTCGCCGTGGCGTTGGGCGGGGCGTCGTTCAGCGTGACCGTGACGGCCTCACCCTTGGCCTTCTTGGTACCCGCGTCCTTCTCCAGCGTCGCCAGCCTGGCGTCCCCGGCGGCGCTGCTGCCGTCCTCGCGGCCGGCGAGGCCGTCCACATCGCGGCGCAGGGCGCCGTTGGACTCGTCCAGCGTCGCGTTCTTGTGGCTGCGCTCCTGAATCAGGTCGGAGAGCTTCAGCAACGACGAGTCCGTACGGATGTTCGTACCCTTGGCCGTGTCGAAGCTCGTGAAGAAGATGAGGCCCGCGAGGGCGAAGACGGCCACCGTGAGAACACGTACCGGCCGGAAACGGTGCGTACCGCCAGGACTGGAATTCGTCCCGGGGGAGTCGGCAGAATTGCTCAACGTACCCTTATCTCCTTCGGCGGCGCGGAAGCACTACGCTAACGGACGCCCGGGGGAGCACTCAGTGTCCCCTTGTACGCTGCCCCGGAGCCCGCCCCAGTTCCCTGCGCGGCCACGCAGCGCATCGACAGGAGAGACCCTCGTGCCGAAGTCACGTATCCGCAAGAAGGCCGACTACACGCCGCCCCCGGCGAAGCAGGCGACCAACATCAAGCTGACCAGCAACACCTGGGTGGCACCGGCCATGCTGGCCATGTTCCTCATCGGTCTCGCCTGGATCGTCCTCTTCTACGTGACGGACGGCTCCCTACCGATCGACGCGCTCGACAACTGGAACATCGTGGTCGGCTTCGGCTTCATCGCGGGCGGGTTCGGCGTCTCCACGCAGTGGAAGTGACCGTCTTCGCTCATACGGAAGCTACGCGGGCGCGAGCTCTGCCCACAGCTGTCCACTGAGTTATCCACAAGACTTATCCACAGGTGGAAAAGAAAGACGATCTGTGGATAACTAATCCACGGTTGACGCCGGTGTGACCGGTCCGCCGGTCCCCGCAAAAGTGTTCGCCCCCTGTCCGACCTGGGGAAACTCGGGTCAGTGACAGGGGGCACAGCTGTTCCCGCGCTGCGTGCACAAGATCCGCCACGATCTGTGGACAACATCACTTCTCAGGAGAGCCACGGGCTCTCTCAGGTGAGCCGGACAGGCTCTGTCAGGTGAGCTGAGCCGTTCTGAGCAGGGTCGCGACGACCACCGCGAGAAGCATCAGCGTGGAGACCCCGTACTGGACGAGGTTCCTCCGCTCGCGCGGCGCGTGGACCATCGCGTAGCCGACCACCACACCGCCGATCAGGCCGCCGACGTGCGCCTGCCAGGCGATGTTGAAGCCGGGCGAGAAGCTGATGATCAGGTTGACCACCAGCAGACCGATGACCGGCCGCATGTCGTAGTTGAGCCGGCGCATCAGGATCGCGGTGGCGCCGAACAGACCGAAGATCGCGCCGGAGGCGCCGAGCGACGGCTGGTCGGGGCCCGCGAGCAGATACGAGAGCGCGCTGCCCGCCAGGCCCGAGACGAAGTAGAGCGTGATGTAGCGGGCGCGGCCGAGCGCTGCCTCCAGCGGACCGCCGATCCACCAGAGGCTGACCATGTTGAAGAGAATGTGCATGACGCTGCCGTGCAGGAACATCGACGTCAGCATCCGGTACCACTGGCCTTCGGCCACGCCCTGGACCTCGCCGGAGAGCCAGGCGCGGCCGAACAGGTCGAAGTTGTTGGTGAAGGCGTCGCCCACCGCGACCTGGATCAGGTAGAGGGCGAGGTTGAGGCCGATCAGCACCTTGGTGACGAGCCGGGGGTCGGCCGCGACGGTGCCGCCCGCGAGAGTGCGGGGCTGATTGGCCGTCGGGGCGTGGCCGGTGCCGGAGCCGCCTCGGACGCAGTCGGGGCACTGGAAACCGACGGAGGCGCTGACCATGCACTCGGGGCAGATCGGACGCTCGCAGCGGGTACAGCGCACGCCGGCCTCGCGGTCCGGGTGCCGATAGCAGCCGGGCAGGCTCCGGGAGTCCTGCGGTCCCTGATCCGGCGGGCCCTGCGGGCTGCCGGGCGGCTGCTGGTCCATGGGGTCCCCACAATCTCCGTACGGCGGTTCGCACACGGTCACGACGGGTCCGGGTGCAACGCACCGCCCCGTCCATCCTTACGGATGAACGGGGCGTTTGGTTCCCTGCGGGAGCCTTCGGGCCCGGGGAGGGAGAGCTCGGCGGGATCCGGCGGGAGCCCGCGCCGGGCTCAGCGTTCGCGGGTCTCGACGACGACCGACTCGATCACGATGTCGTCGACCGGGCGGTCCGTGCGCGGGTTGGTCGGGGCCCCGGCGATGGCGTCCACGACCTTCTGGCCGGCCGGGTCCGTGATCTCACCGAAGATGGTGTGCTTACGGGTCAGCCAGGCCGTCGGGGCGACGGTGATGAAGAACTGCGATCCGTTGGTGGCCGGGCCGGCGTTGGCCATGGCCAGCAGATAGGGCTTGTCGAACCGCAGGTCCGGGTGGAACTCGTCCTCGAACTGGTAGCCCGGGCCCCCGGTGCCGTTGCCCAGCGGGTCGCCGCCCTGGATCATGAAGCCGCTGATCACCCGGTGGAAGAACGTGCCGTCGTACAGCTTGTCCATGGACGTCACACCCGTCTCCGGGTTGACCCACTCGCGCTCACCCGTGGCGAGTTCGACAAAATTCCGGACCGTCTTCGGCGCGTGGTTCGGCAGGAGCCGGATGTCGATATCGCCTTGGCTGGTCTTCAGGGTGGCGTAAAGCTGCTCGGCCACGATCTGCCTTCCGTTGCCTTCTCTTGACGGCCTGATCCTCGCACGGACCGGGCCGCCCGACCCCCGACCGCCACCTCCGGACGCACGTGCGGACGCCGTCCCGAGGAAAGAACGTCCCACGGAGAGAACGGCGCACGTACAGAAGGCCGTGAGCACGGAAGGCCGTGCGTACGAAAAGTCGTTCTTCCGGAAAGTCGTGCCTACGGAAATCCCGTCGAGTCGCGCCGGACAGGAGCGGGCCGAGGCGATCCGTGGCATTGTCGACGACAAGCTCTCGTTGCCCCGTATTGATCCGCTATCTCACTTGATCGACACCTGACCGGCTCCGTCCCAGGAGTCTCCGGGAGTCGGCACCCGTGACACGGATGCCCGCCCTCACATGCCCCGGACCCCTTGGGCGGGCATGATCCCCCTAGGGGTGGAAAGGTGAACTGTGTGTCTTTGGGGGTACCTGGTACCCCCGACGTACGCCACCGAGGAGGAGGAGACCCGTGACCCGCATCGACAGCGTGCGCGCCGCGACCGGCTCGGCGAAGGACAGCGTGCTGCACGCCGCGGAAGTGGTGGCGCCTTACGCCGACACGGCCAAGGACAGGGCCTCGTACTACGCGACCGAGGCACGAGTACGGCTCGCGCCGAAGGTTTCGCAGGCCGCCGAACAGGCCCGCGTGCAGTACGACGCCTATCTCGCGCCGCGCCTTGAGCAGGCTCGTACCCATGTGCCACCGAAGGTCGACCAGGTCGCCCAGGAGGCGGCCGTCCGCACCCGCAAGGCCGCTCGTCAGGCCGCCGACTATTCCAGGCCCAGGATCGAACAGGCGGTGGCCGCGGCCCAGCCCGTTCGGGACGAGGCGGCCGCACGCGGTGTGGCCGCCATCGCCGCCCTGCGCGGCCAGGTCACACCGCGGGAGATCCAGAAGCTGCTCCGCAAGCACGAGCGCCGGGCGAGGGCCGGCCACCTCGTGAAGGGGCTGGCCGTGCTGGGACTCCTGGCGGGTGGTGCTTTCGCCGCCTGGAAGTGGTGGGACAAGCAGGCCAACCCCGACTGGCTCGTCGAGCCTCCGGCCGCGACCGAGGTGCCCGAAGGAGGGCACCTGTCGTCGGTCGACGGCAGTGGCCGGTCCGACCTCGACCCCGAGGTACAGGTCAAGGAAGCCGAGGAGAAGGCGGCGGAGCGCGACGACCGCCGCTGAACCGACGCCCAACATCGCCGCGGGGCGGGAGACTTGAAGGTCTCCCGCCCCGCGGCGATGTTTCACGTGGAACAACGGTCCATGAGGCCGCGAGCGCTCCGCGGAGGATTTACCGGCAGTGCCCGCGATGACGTTTGCAACGGTTTCCGTGTGCAGCATCCATGGAGATGTTGTTGACGGAATGCGTCGAACCGATCACCCGACAGCTCGCGCGGCAGCTCACACAAGGGTCCTGGCAGCGTCGCAGCGCCGTCGGCGCCCGTGCCACGCGCACGCACGGCGGGTCCACAGGCCCTGCACCGACCATGCCGTTTGCGCAAAGAAATGCAATGCCTGCAAAGCCCCTCCTGTGACTCACGTCACGGGAGTGCCCCGCGTCCGTGTCATCCGACCCGGAGCCGCCCCACCAGGGCCGCGCACGCGGACGCGGCGGGCATGAAAAGAACCGGCCGGACGCCGCTATGGGCGTCCGGCCGGTCCGGTGTGTGGAGCCTAGGGGAGTCGAACCCCTGACATCTGCCATGCAAAGACAGCGCTCTACCAACTGAGCTAAGGCCCCGTAAGAGGAGCGTCCGACCACAGGAACCATCTGTCGACGGGCGCCGCAGACCAGAGTACCGGGTCACCCAGGGGATCTCGCAAAATATTGGGGGTCCCCGTGGACGACCACTCTCCGTAAGATGCTCGACGTGGTTCGCTGTCGCGAACCGCGGTACTTGGGGAAGCGATGGGGAGACGCAATGGACGCCGCACAGCAGGAAGCAACCGCGAGAGCCCGGGAGCTGCAGCGGAACTGGTACGGGGAGCCGCTGGGGGCGCTCTTCCGTAGGCTCATAGAGGACCTGGGTCTGAACCAGGCACGTCTTGCCGGGGTGCTGGGGCTGTCCGCGCCCATGTTGTCGCAGCTGATGAGCGGTCAGCGGGCCAAGATCGGCAATCCGGCCGTGGTCCAGCGCGTCCAGCTCCTTCAGGACCTGGCGGGGCAGGTCGCCGACGGGAGTGTCAGCGCCGCCGAGGCGACCGAGCGGATGGACGAGATCAAGAAGTCCCAGGGGGGATCGGTGCTCAGCAACACCACGCAGTCCACGACCAGTTCGGGAGCCCCGACGGTCAAGCGGGTGGTCCGCGAGATCCAGTCACTGCTGCGTTCGGTGGCTGCCGCCGGGGACATCATCGACGCGGCGGACACCCTCGCCCCGACGCACCCGGAACTGGCAGAGTTCCTCCGGGTCTACGGTGCCGGCCGTACGTCCGACGCGGTCGCGCACTACCAGTCCCACCAGAGCTGAGCCGAGCCCGGCCGCCGACCGCGCGGCGCTGGAGGCAGTGACGCCTTCCAGCCGCCGCACGTCATGCAGCCGGGCACCTCGGAAGAGGTCTCCGGACCGACCGCCGAAGGGGAGCGACGTACGACCATGGGTGAGGTCTTCGCAGGCCGGTACGAACTGGTCGACCCGATCGGGCGCGGGGGAGTCGGTGCCGTGTGGCGCGCCTGGGACCACCGGCGCCGCCGCTATGTGGCCGCCAAGGTGCTCCAGCAGAGCGACGCGCACGCCCTGCTGCGGTTCGTGCGGGAACAGGCGCTGCGGATCGACCATCCTCATGTGCTCGCTCCCGCCAGCTGGGCCGCCGACGACGACAAGGTCCTGTTCACCATGGATCTGGTCGCCGGGGGCTCCCTGGTCCATCTGGTCAACGACTACGGCCCCTTGCCCCCTTCCTTCGTCTGCACCCTGACCGATCAGCTGCTCGCGGGTCTCGCCGCCGTGCACGCGGAGGGGGTGGTGCACCGTGACATCAAGCCCGCGAACGTGCTTCTCGAAGCGACCGGCACGGGACGGCCCCGGTTGCGCCTGTCCGACTTCGGCATCGCGATGCGGCTGGGCGAACCACGGCTCACCGAGACCAACTACGTGGTGGGGACGCCGGGTTACTTCGCGCCCGAGCAGATGCTCGGTTCCGAGCCCGATTTCCCCGCCGACCTGTTCGCCGTCGGCCTGGTCGCCCTGTACCTTCTGGAAGGCTCCAAGCCCGACGCCAAGGCGCTGATCGAGTACTTCGCGGAGCACGGCACGCCGTCCGCGCCGCGGGGCATACCCGAGCCCCTGTGGCAGGTCGTGGCGATGCTGCTCCAGCCGGATCCGCGCGCCCGCTTCCGGACCGCCACAGGGGCACGCAAGGCCCTCGCCGCGGCTGTCGAGCTGCTGCCCGAGCCCGGGCCCGACGACGAACTGATCGAGGTGTTCGACCAACTCGGTCCGCTGCCGGAGGGGTTCGGCCCCACGGGACCCCTCGGACCGGGGGCAGCCTCGCCGGGGAGTGCGCGGACCCTGTCCTCCCGCGGGCTCGCGGACACCACGGCCGCGGCCGCACACGCGTCGGACGGCTCCGGCGACTCCGACGGCTCCCATGTTCTTCCGACTTCGTCCCGCGTGCCCGGCCCGGACGAGGAAACGGGCTCCGGGCCCGGTCCGGGACTGAACGGGCCTCAGGAGCCACGGGAGTTGCGGGGCGCTCCGGGGGACATCAGGGCCGGGACCGACATCGGGACCGAGACCGGCACTGGGACCGGCACCGGCACCGGATATCGCGAGCCCCGCCCCCAGGGCGAGTACCCCGGCATCGGCCCCGGGTCCGTGGGCGCGGTCGCGGCATCGCGTCCCGCCGGTGCGGAGCAGGGGGCCGAGCAGCGGTCCGAGCGAGGCTCCGCGCGGGGCGAAGCAGGGCAGCCGTCGGCAGAGGCCGGCGCACCCGCCCGTCCGGGCCGCGCGGAGTCGGCTGCCGATCCCGGCCGTGAGCACGTACGACCGTCGGCCTCACCCGGCGGCGTACAGGCTCGGCCCACGTCCGAGGACGACCCCTCTCCCGTCGCACCGGACGACACACCTCAGGACCCCGCTCCCGGGATCGCCGCCCGTCCGTCCTCGATGTCGGACACCGGAAGCTTCCATCTGCCTCCGCCGCGGCCCGCCGCCGCTGCTGACCCCCGGCGGGAACCCCGGACC
The DNA here is from genome assembly GCF_040607495.1 of Streptomyces sp. NPDC005281. NCBI lineage: Bacteria > Bacillati > Actinomycetota > Actinomycetes > Kitasatosporales > Streptomycetaceae > Streptomyces > Streptomyces sp. NPDC005281. The sequence continues at coordinate 167,655 of NZ_JBEXGX010000003.1, forward strand.
GGGTCCTCCGGCGTCCGGTCCGCACGCCCATGGACACCGCGGCCCCAGGAGCCCTGGCCGGACGCGCAGGCGCCCACTCCCCCCACCGCGGTCCAGCTCCCCCCGCCGGCGTCCGCGCCGTTCAGTCCCCCGCCCTTCGATCCGACCCCGACACCGACTCCCCCGACGGCGCCCATTCCGTCGTACGTGTCCTCCTCCGACCGGTCCCCGGTCCCGCCCGCCGCGATGCCCCAGCACGCGTACGCCTCCACCGCTTCGTACACCGCTCGGTCCGTTCAGGTTCCGCCCGGGACCCCCGGGACCGCGGCGCCCAAGGGACACCGGAGAAGGCGCGCACGGCCGCGTCCTGGGCCACCCGCGGCGGTCGCCGTGCCGATGCTGCTGCTCGCACTGGCCTGTTTCGCGGTGGGGTTCTGGGCGCTGACCCAGATCTGAGCCCGGGCGAAGGCGGCACCGGGAGCTAGCGGCCCCGTGTCGCCCCGTGTTCCCAAGGTGCCGGTGCCGGTGCCGCCATGGGCAGCGAGACCGAGGCCGTGTCCGCGTCCTCCGGCGCGGGCCCCAGGGTCCGCGCCGCACGGCGGCGCGCGATCACGGTCCACGTTCCGAGCGTCAGCGTCAGCAGGGTTCCGGCGCCGATGCCGCCCGCGGCGACCACCTTCATGACTCCGCCGCGGCCGGTGTCGCCGACGCCGTTCCCGGTGCCCGCCGTGCGGTCCGTCTCCTTGCCGCCTGCCGCGTCGTCGGAGCCGCCCACCGGAACGGCGAACAGGTCCCGGGGTGTCGGTCTCCCGGCGTAGGCGGGTCCCGTCCCCGCCGCTCCGGTCACGCGCACCCGCAGTGTCAGCCCGAACGGTCCCTCGCCGAAGCGGTCGGCGACCTGCGCGGCGAGATGGACCACGAGGTAGTAGGAACCGGCGAACCGCATCCCGCTCACCTGGTCGTTGAGCGCGTAGCGGTTCTCGTAGGCGACGGGAGGCAGGGGGTCGAGCGCGGCGGAACGCTGACGGCCGTCGTACCCGGCGCCGACACCGTCGACGAAGCCGCGTACCGGGTTGTAGAGGGACATGACGAGGGCGGTGCCGACCGAACCCTCCCCACGACTCGCGCTGCCCAGGTCCGCGGTCGCGTAGACCTGCTGTCCCCAGTCGACCGGCACCTTGTAGAAGCGGGTCTGCCCCGGGCTGATGCCGTCCTTCCAGACTCCCTGTCGGAGCTGGACGGCCCGGCTGAATCCCGCCCCGCCGTCGCGTCGCCTCGCTTCTCCCAGGAGCGCCTCCGGCGACGCCGAGTTCCAGACCTCCGGAGCGCTCGTCGGGCCGGACGCCTTCTTCAGAGCGGGCTCCGACACATAGCCGAGTTCCAGGTCCCAGGGCAGGGACGCGGAAGGCTCCGTACCGGACGAACCCCTCGCCGTACCCGCCGCTCCGGTGCGTTCGACGACCACGTAGTACGTTCCCGCCGGCTTGCAGGCGTACTGCTCGCCGCTCGTCTCACGGGCCGCCGAGGCGGTGATCGGGTGCGGGCTCTGGGTGGCGCCGAAGTGGACGGTGCCGGTGAAGGAGCAGTTGCGGCCGTTGGCGTCCTGGAGGGAGACCTTGAGGCCGTCCGCGTAGGAGACCGTCGCACCGGACCGGGGGACGGCGGTGGCGGAGACGTACGTATCGGACACGGCGTCGAGTTCGAGACGGTAGTACAGCCTGCCGTCCCTTCCCGCGACTCCGACAGAGCTCTTGTACGTCCGGCCCGGCCGCAGGAGTACGGAGTCGGTCGTACCGGTCGCACCCTTCGCGGTGACGGCGTCCTCGGCGAAGGCGTACGGCCCGGACGGACCGTCGGGAGCCGTCCTCACCTCCTCGGCGGTGGCCGGAGCACCGTCGGTCCGCTGAAGGGGGGCGGCCCGGGCCGCGGGTGCCAGGGTCAGGCACAGCGCGGCCGCCGTTGCCGCGAGCGCGGGCACCCGGCCGCGCCACGGCCTCGCACACCGGCCTTCGGCCCGTCGCCCCTCCGTGCGCCGCCCCATCACGCGCCCACCCCCGTCGTAGCCCTGGCAGACCATCCTGCCCCGTCGGCCACCGCTACACCGGGGCTATCGGCGGGAGCGGCCGAAAGGAAGCGGCCGAACTCCCACCACGGCTCTCACCACAGCTCCCGCCGCATTTGCCTCTGCGACCGATTCGCTTGCTTTCGTGAACCGGGGGGTCCGGGAAACACAAAACCCCGACCGCGAGGCGGCCGGGGTCTGCTCCGAGACTGTTGTCGATCCTCACGAACCCGTGGGCACGGAGTCGGTCGCCTCCGTCCACAGATCCTGCTCGGCGCGATCCGCCTGGATCTGGCGGTACACGAGGAGCCCGCCGATGGCGGCCAGTGCGACCAGGAGAAGCTTCTTCACCGCGCGACCTCGTCCTTCGTTGACGTAGGGGACTTCTGGCGCCCGACTATACACACCGACCGATATCGATCGGTGACCTGGATCGGCCCTCAACTACGGCCCCGAGCACAGCGATAGGACGGGACGCAGCCGCTCCGATCTCATGGTGATCACACGTCACAGAAAGCGACTTTTATGCGCATCTACGGACTCTTCCGGTCACTTGAGGCCATCCGGGTGGTGTTCATCTGAACATCAACGCGCCACGAGCGTAGGTCCACCACTTCGCGGTCTGCATACACATCATGAGGAAAGTACGCAAATCGCCCGACCCGAAAGTGAGGGGCCGTGACCCAGAACAAGGTCATGAAGCTGTGGAGCGCGATCGTCACCGCCTTCCTGGCGCTGTGCACGACGCTCGGACTCGTCACCACCACCGCGGTGGCCGCGGTACCGCAGGCCGGCCGGGCCCGCAACACCGAGACCTCGGTGGCCGCCCAGGCGATCGCTCCGGCCCTGGCCTCCTGGACCTGGTCCCACAATCGGGCCCTGCCCCCAACGATGAAGCAACGCATCCGGGCCGAGGCGCACGGCTCCTCGCCGAGCTGCCGCCACCGCACACCGGCGGACGAGGACTCGGCGGACCCCGCCGCTCTCGGCAGCCCGGAAGGCCTGGCGGAACCCGGCACCTGTTCCGGCCCGGAGGACCTCACGGCGACCGGCACGGAGCTCCTGGGGGCCCTCACGCCCGTGGCGCAGCTCCAGCGCTGAGCCGGGCTCCGCTCCGGGCGCCACGACAGGCGCCGATCCCCAGCACCCGGACAGGCGCCGGGCTGATGCCGGACAGACGCCGCAAGGCGTAGGCCGGACAGCAGGACGAACACCGCGGCAGACGCCGCGGCAGACGGGAAGCAGTTACGAGAAGTCGGTACCGGCGACGGGCGGAAAAGCACGGGACACCGCCCCCGGCCACCACCGCACGCCCCGGCCGCTCGCTCCATGAGTCCGCGGTCCTAGGCCCCTGCCTCTCTCCGGACCCACGGCCTCCAGCCGCTCCCGGTCCCTCACTGTCCCCGCCCCTCCACGCCCCGTCGCGCATTCCGTGACGCGTGGCCCGCAACCCCTGGCCCGTAACTCGTGGCCCGTACCCCCCTCACAGACACCCTGACGTAGCGGCGAACTTGCGTACAAAGCACCCAGGGCACAGGCCCGGCGACTCGGAAGAGTCGCCGGGCCTTCGACGTTGCGTGCGCGGGCCGGAGAACCCGCGGCGGCCGACCGGTGGGCGTGCGGCCCTCTCCTCGGCGACTTCACGGCGGGTCGCCCCGGCCCCACGCACGAAGGAATCAGAGAATTCACCACTAAACCGACACATCTGGCATTCAAGTGAGGCGGCGGTCATGGCCGGTGGGAGCAGTCGAGCAGCAGAGCCCGTTCACACGGGGAAGGCCGGGGACTGGCTGTCGAAGGTGTTCGAGCGCAACCCCGCCGGGCTCGACTGGCCGCGAGGGGTGCTGTTCCTGGATGTCGCGTTGGTGCCGCTGTTCGTCTTCTGGGCGATCGGGTACGAGCAGTACCTGCTCAGCGCGCTCGTCGGGCTGCTGTTCGCGGCCCTGGCCGATCCAGGCGGCGACCACCGGCACCGCGCCTTCGACCTCGCTGTTCTCGCGCTGTTCGGAGCCGGGGTGACCGCGTCGGCCTTCGGCATCGGGGCGGACGCCTGGGTCCCGCTCGCGCTCGCCTCGTTCGTGGTCATGCTGGCGAGCGGACTGGCGGCCGTCTTCTGGGCCCGCGGATTCGCCGACGCCGCGCTTCTCGACACCTGGTTCGTCGTCGCGATCGCGCTGGAGTCCGGCCTCAGCGATTCGGACCGCGTCAGCAGCCAGACCTGGGCCCAGGTGCTCGCCTGGACCGCGGGGGCGGCACTGTGGATCCTGGTGACGTTCCTGCGCCGGCTGGTCCATGGGCGCACGGGCCGGTCCCAGCCCTTCCAAGAGCTTCACGGGAACACGCGCCGGAGGAAGCCGGCCCCGCCACTGATCCGGTTCGCGGTGATCCGCGCCCTGGTCGTCGCCGGCACCGTCGCGCTCGCGTACGGACTTGATCTGCCGCACGGAAGCTGGATCCCGGTCGTGGCCGTGATCGCGATGAAGCCGAGCCTGGAGCAGGCGACGGTCGTCGGCGCGCAACGGCTCACGGGAGCGCTGATCGGCGCCGCCGTCGCCACGCTGCTGCTGTCGGTGCCGCCGGGTGAACACGGAATCAGGCTGTTCGCGGTCGAACGCGGCCTGGAGGTGGTGGCGCTCGTCCTGTTCGCGCACGGGGCGGGGATCCGCTTCTGGAGCCGTACGTACCGCACCGCGGCCATCGCCGCCGGAGCTCTCGTCCTGGTGGACCTTCCGGGGCCCTCCGACCAGGCGGCCGAGGGCTACCGGGTGCTGTGGACGCTGTGCGGGGTGGGGATCGGCCTGCTCGCACTGCTGCTGGCAGACACTCACCAAGCGCGCCTCCAGGGCACCACGGCGACCGGTCTGACGCCGGCGGCCCGCCACCCCGATGACGACGAAGACCCCCGACCTGAACCGGTCGAGGGCCTTCGTACTGGTGGGGCCAACAGGATTTGAACCTGTGGCCTCATCCCTATCAGGGTCGATCACAAGGTGCCGAGGGTCTGTGTCAACCGGCTTCTTGCCTTGAGCAGTCGTTCGCTGAGATTCCGGCGCCGATCGCCACTGTTCACGCTTGTTGGTGTCAGCCCCTGATGTCAGCCGACCGGTTTCCTCTTGAGAGGCGTAGGTGCTACCGCTTCTGGGCCGCTCCGGAGGAACCGCACAGCCTCCTCGCGCACGCCGGCATCCTCGTCGGCTGCAAGCGTTTCGAGTTGCTGCACGAACCGGTCCCGCCGACCATCGGCGATCATCCAGCTTTGATGGTTGAACACCTCGCCGTCGAGCTGGTCAGCAGTCGACCACTCCTCAGCCCGTGACAGCGCCGCAAGCACGATACGCAGACCGACAAGATCCCGTCGTTGCAGCAGCGCCTCGGCCGTTTCTTGCGTGACACCAGTGTCGTGCGGGTCCAACAGCAGCCGTTCAAGGGCCGGCGCGACTTCTTCCTGGCCTGCCATCGGCGCAAGCTGCCTGCCTGCGAAAGCTCTGCAAGACCATGACTCCGACTCGGCGGCGCGGAGCGCTGCCGTCAAGCCGCCTGTCCTTCGCCCCTCGCTCATGCAGCCATGTCGCCTTCCCGTGCTGCTCGAAGATCCACTCATCGGTCAGCGCTGGGTACCCATCGCCGCCACGAACCCCCCCAGCATCACAATCGACGCGAGCACCACGAGGAGGCATCCGCCCATGAAGATCCTGCCGCAGGAGGCCCGATCGAGTTTCCCGCGTTCGTAGGGGTCGTCGTAACGGGGGTCGACGTCGTCGGGATCGGTCATCGCGTCTCTTGGGTCGATGTCAGCCGTAGATGTCAAAGGCCCCCGGTCCGTGTGGACCGGGGGCCTTCGTACTGGTGGGGCTAACAGGATTTGAACCTGTGGCCTCATCCTTATCAGGGATGCGCTCTAACCAACTGAGCTATAGCCCCGCCGCGCTTTGCGGAGTGTGTCCCGCGCGCTGACCTCTGAAGATTAGCGCACGACGCGGCCAGTCCCAAAATCGATAGTCGGAGGGCGTTTGGACGCGCCCTCACTCGTCCTCTGCGAGGGTCAGTTCCACTCCGCCGACGAAGCCTGCGGAGAGGTTGTAGATGAACGCCCCGAGGGTCGCCAGTGCGGTCGCGAGGACCACGTCGATGACCGCGATGACCGACGTGAACATCAGGACGTGCGGGAGCGAGAGGAACGACTGGAGGTCGAAACCGTTGGCCTCGTTCGAACCGGTCGCCTCGGAGATCGTGCCGCCGACCGTCGAGAAGACGCCCATCGCGTCCATGACCATCCACAACACCGCGGCCGCCACGATCGTGCAGATGCCGAGCGCGATGGAGAGCAGGAAGCTGACCTTCATCACCGACCACGGGTCGGCCTTGGCCACCCGCAGCCGCGCCTTGCGCACACGCGGCGTCGTGCGCGCGCCCGTGCGCGGCCGGCGGACGGCGCCCGCGGGCTGCTGCTGCGCCGGGTACGCCTGCGGCGGGTGATACGGCTGTGCGGGCTGCTGCCCCTGCCGCTCGCCCGGCAGCGGCGATGCCGCCGCCGGCGCCACGGGCGGGGCGCCCGGAGCGACCGGGGCCGCCTGCCCGCCCGCGTGCTGCTGGGCCTGCTGGCCTCGGGTGTCCGTCACAGTTCCCCCCTGGGATCCATGAGAGTCATGGGAGTCAGTCCCCTCCATGGCGGTGCCACGGCCGCCGTCCGTTTCCGTACCGGTCGATCCGGCGCCCGTGGCTCCACTCACGACGACTCACTCCTCGCGCTACTCGGCCGAGGACGGCTCGCCCTCTTCCGTACCGACGGCCTCGACGCCTTCGGCGGTCTCGTCCACGGCATCGTCGCCGTCGACCTCCTCCGCCTCACGGCCGGCCTCGGCGTTACGAGCGATGCCGACCACGGCATCGCGCTTGCCCAGGTTGATCAGTTGGACGCCCATGGTGTCACGGCCCGTCTCCCTGACCTCGTTGACTCGCGTACGAATCACACCACCGGACAGTGTGATGGCGAGGATCTCGTCGGTCTCCTCGACCACCAGCGCGCCGACGAGAGAACCGCGGTCCTCGACGATCTTGGCGGCCTTGATACCGAGGCCGCCGCGACCCTGGACGCGGTACTCGTCGACGGCGGTCCGCTTCGCGTACCCACCGTCTGTGGCAGTGAACACGAACGTACCGGGTCGAACAACATTCATCGAGAGAAGCTCGTCGCTCTCGCGGAAGCTCATCCCCTTCACACCCGAGGTCGCACGGCCCATCGGTCGCAAAGCGTCATCCGTCGCGGTGAACCTGATCGACTGGGCCTTCTTGCTGATCAGAAGCAGATCGTCCTCGGCGGATACGAGCTCGGCTCCGATCAGTTCGTCGTCGGATCCGTCCTCCGTCTCGCGCAGGTTGATCGCGATGACACCGCCGGAACGGGGCGAATCGTAATCCTTGAGCGGTGTCTTCTTGACCAGTCCGCCCTTGGTGGCCAGCACCAGGTAGGGCGCCGCCTCGTAGTCGCGGATCGCGAGGATCTCGGCGATCGCCTCGTCCGGCTGGAAGGCCAGCAGGTTGGCGACGTGCTGGCCACGCGCGTCACGGCCTGCGTCCGGGAGTTCGTAGGCCTTCGCGCGGTAGACCCGGCCCTTGTTCGTGAAGAACAGCAGCCAGTGGTGCGTCGTCGACACGAAGAAGTGGTCGACGATGTCGTCCTGCTTCAGCTTCGCGCCGCGGACACCCTTGCCGCCGCGCTTCTGCGAGCGGTAGTCCTCGGTCTTGGTGCGCTTGATGTAGCCGCCGCGCGTGATGGTGACGACGATGTCCTCTTCGGCGATCAGGTCCTCGATGGACATGTCACCGTCGAAGGGCACCAGCTTGGAGCGGCGGTCGTCGCCGAACTTATCGACGATCGCGGCGAGCTCCTCGCTGATGATGCCGCGCTGACGCACCGGCGAGGCGAGGATCTCGTTGTACTCGCGGATCTTGGCCTGGAGCTCGTCGTGCTCCTGGATGATCTTCTGACGCTCCAGGGCGGCCAGCCGGCGGAGCTGCATCTCGAGGATCGCGTTGGCCTGGATCTCGTCGATCTCCAGGAGGCCCATCAGGCCCTCTCGCGCGATCTCCACGGTGTCACTGCGCCGGATGAGCGCGATGACCTCGTCGATGGCGTCCAGGGCCTTCAGGAGGCCGCGCAGGATGTGCGCGCGCTCCTCGGCCTTGCGCAGCCGGAACTTCGTACGGCGGACGATGACCTCGATCTGGTGCGTCACCCAGTGGCGGATGAACGCGTCCAGGGAGAGGGTGCGCGGCACGCCGTCGACGAGCGCCAGCATGTTCGCGCCGAAGTTCGTCTGAAGGTCGGTGTGCTTGTAGAGGTTGTTCAGGACGACCTTGGCGACCGCATCCCTCTTGAGCACGATCACGAGGCGCTGGCCGGTACGCGAGCTGGTCTCGTCCCGGACGTCCGCGATGCCGCCGACCTTGCCGTCCTTGACCAGGTCGGCGATCTTCTGGGCGAGGTTGTCCGGGTTGGTCTGGTAGGGGAGTTCGGTGACCACCAGGCACTGGCGGTTCTGGATCTCCTCGACGTCGACGACCGCGCGCATCGTGATGGAGCCACGGCCCGTGCGGTACGCCTCCTCGATGCCCTTGCGGCCCACGACCAGTGCGCCACTCGGGAAATCGGGACCCTTGATCCGCTCGATCAGCGCGTCCAGAAGCTCCTCGTGGGAGGCCTCGGGGTTCTCCAGGTACCACTGGGCGCCGGCCGCGACCTCGCGCAGGTTGTGCGGCGGAATGTTGGTGGCCATACCGACCGCGATGCCCGCCGAGCCGTTGATCAGCAGGTTCGGGAAGCGGGCCGGCAGGACCGTCGGCTCCTGGTTGCGGCCGTCGTAGTTGTCCGTGAAGTCGACGGTGTCCTCGTCGATGTCGCGGACCATCTCCATGGACAGCGGCTTCAGCTTGCACTCGGTGTACCGCATGGCGGCGGCCGGGTCGTTGCCGGGAGAGCCGAAGTTGCCGTTCGAGTCCACCAGCGGCATGCGCATCGACCACGGCTGCGCGAGGCGGACCAGCGCGTCGTAGATCGAGGAGTCGCCGTGCGGGTGGTAGGTGCCCATGACGTCGCCGACGACGCGGGCGCACTTGTAGAAGCCCTTCTCGGGCCGGTAGCCGCCGTCGTACATGGCGTACAGGACACGGCGGTGGACGGGCTTGAGACCGTCTCGCACGTCGGGCAGGGCGCGCGACACGATGACGGACATCGCGTAGTCGAGGTACGAGCGCTGCATCTCGGTCTCGAGCCCGACGGGCTCGATACGCAGGACGATCTCGCCGTCTTCAGGAGTGCTCGGAGCGTTCTGGTCGGTCATTGCTGGTGAAGATCCTTTCTGACGCGGTCAGCTGAGACCGACTCAGATGTCGAGGAAGCGGACGTCCTTGGCGTTGCGCTGGATGAACGCGCGGCGCGCCTCGACGTCCTCGCCCATGAGGACCGAGAACAGGTCGTCGGCCTGGGCGGCGTCGTCGAGCGTGACCTGGCCGAGCACGCGGTGCTCCTGGTCCATGGTCGTGATGCGCAGTTCCTCGGCGTTCATCTCACCGAGACCCTTGAAGCGCTGGATCGAGTCCTCACGGACGCGCTTGCCGGCCTGGCGGCCGATCTCGATGAGGGCGTCGCGCTCGCGGTCCGAGTACGCGTACTCGAAGTCGTCCCGGCCCCACTTGATCTTGTAGAGCGGCGGGCGGGACAGGAACACGTGCCCGGCCTCGACCAGCGGCCGCATGAAGCGGAACAGGAAGGTCAGCAGCAGGGTGTTGATGTGCTGGCCGTCGACGTCGGCGTCCGCCATCAGAATGATCTTGTGATAGCGGAGCTTCGCGATGTCGAAGTCCTCGTGGACTCCGGTGCCGAAGGCGGAGATCAGTGCCTGGATCTCCTGGTTCTGCAGGATCTTGTCGATCCGCGCCTTCTCGACGTTGAGAATCTTTCCCCGGATCGGGAGAATCGCCTGGTACTGCGGGTTGCGGCCGGACTTGGCCGAGCCGCCGGCGGAGTCACCCTCGACGATGAAGATCTCGCACTTGATGGGATCGTTCGACTGGCAGTCGGAGAGCTTGCCCGGCAGGGACGCCGACTCCAGGAGGCCCTTGCGGCGGGTGAGGTCACGCGCCTTGCGGGCCGCCACGCGCGCGGTGGCCGCCTGGATGGACTTGCGGATGATGTCCGCGGCTTCGTTCGGGTTGCGGTCCAGCCAGTCGTTGAGGTGCTCGTAGACCGCCTTCTGGACGAAGGTCTTGGCCTCCGTGTTGCCCAGCTTGGTCTTGGTCTGGCCCTCGAACTGGGGCTCGCTCAGCTTGACCGAGATGATCGCGGTCAGACCCTCGCGGATGTCGTCGCCCGTGAGGTTGTCGTCCTTCTCGCGCAGCAGCTTCTTGTCGCGCGCGTACTTGTTGATGAGCGAGGTCAGCGCCGCACGGAAGCCCTCCTCGTGCGTACCGCCCTCGTGGGTGTGGATGATGTTGGCGAACGAGTACACGCCCTCGCTGTAGCCGCTGTTCCACTGCATCGCGACCTCGAGGGACAGGCTCCTGTCCTTGTCCTCCGCCTCAAGGTCGATGACGGTGGGGTGCACCGCTTCTCCCTTGCGGGAGTTGAGGTACTTCACGAAGTCGACGATGCCGCCTTCGTAGTGGTACGTGACGGCCTTGACCTCGGCCTTCTCGTCGGCGCCCGCCTCGTCCGCCCCGGAGGTGGCCTTCGCCGACTCCCGCTCGTCGGTGAGCTGGATCGTCAGACCCTTGTTGAGGAACGCCATCTCCTGGAAGCGCCGCGAGAGTGTCTCGAAGGAGTACTCCGTGGTCTCGAAGATGTCGCCGTCGGCCCAGAAGGTGACCGATGTGCCGGTCTCGTTCGTGGCCTCGTGCTTCACAATCGGGGCCGTCGGGACGCCCAGCTTGTAGTCCTGCGTCCACCGGTGGCCGTCGGTCTTGACCTCGACGGCGATCTTGCTCGACAGGGCGTTCACGACGGAGACGCCGACACCGTGCAGACCGCCGGAGACCGCGTAGCCGCCGCCGCCGAACTTGCCGCCCGCGTGCAGCACGGTCAGCACGACCTCGAGGGCCGGCTTGCCCTCGGAGGCGACGATGCCCACCGGGATGCCGCGGCCGTTGTCGATGACGCGCACGCCACCGTCCGGGAGGATCGTGATCTCGATCGTGTCCGCGTGACCTGCCAGCGCCTCGTCGACCGAGTTGTCCACCACCTCGTACACAAGGTGGTGCAGTCCACGCTCACCGGTCGAGCCGATGTACATGCCAGGTCGCTTGCGGACCGCGTCCAGACCCTCGAGGACGGTGATGGCACTGGCGTCGTACGAGGATGTGACCTCGCCGTTCACGCCGGCGTCGGTGGACGGGATGTTCTCGTTGGGGTTGCCGGAATCGGCCACGAAGCGCCCTTTCTGGCACAGCACAAGCCGAACTCCCGGCGGGTGGCCGGAACGGCTGCGGCGTGTTGCGGTGGTAAGCCTTGGTCAGCGTTGCTCGGTGCGTCCCACTAGTGGGGCGGGATTAGCTCCCAGTCTACCGGTAGCGCCGACAGTGATGGGGGTTTGCCGGTACCTGAGTCCGCATGTGCCGCCCTGAACCGGTCTCGTCCGACTCCCCATATGTGGACCCGGGCCCAAAGAGGCTTACAGCGGCACTCAGCCCTTCCGAGTGTCAACCCTCGGCTACCGACGTGCCGGGCCGCCGCCGACCGCCGCGCGCGGGCGCCCCCGACGGTCGGCCGGAGCCCGCCGAGCGGGGCTCCACCGGGTGCCCGAGGCCGGCTTCGGGCAGCTCTTGATACGCCTCTGACCAGCAGACATGGACGCCTGCACGGAACCTCGGGCAGGGAGTGGCGCAGGGCGGCACGTCCCACGGGCGACGACCACCGGGGCCCCGGTGGAACAGGGGCTCACACACGGGCGGGATCGGTGAGGGGCCCGGACGCGCGGCGATCGGCCGCCGCCGAGGCACTACGGCACCGGCAGGTACCCCGGACCCGGGCGCGGAACGGTCCGGCTCAGCCGTGGACGACGGCCGGAATTGATCCATCACCAGCGGCTGAGCGGCGTCCGCGCGGATGCACCGCCGAACCGGACCGGCGTCGGCGGGTCAGCCGTAGGTGTCGCCGGGACCCGTACTGCCGGGCGCGCGCAGCGGCCCGTACCGGCGCGGGGGGCCCGTCGGCCCCTGGACCTTGAGCAGGCGCACCGTGCCGTGACCTAGGTCCTGGTTCAGCCGCGCGACCAGCTGCGGTGCCAGCAGGCGCAGCTGGGTCGCCCAGGCGGTCGAGTCGCACTGCACCGTCAGCACCCGCTCGGCCGGGTCGTCGTCGTAGCGCAGCGGAACGCAGTGCTTGGCCAGGTCCTCGCCGACGATCTGCGGCCAGCGGCCCATGACGCCGCCCACCGCGGCCGGGGTCTCCCAGCCGCGTTCGGTGAGCAGCCGGTTGATCGCGGAGCCGAGCGCCATGGGGTCACGTCCGTCGGCGCCGGAACCGGAGCGCAGGCCACCACCGCGGCGCGCCTGCTTCTTCTGCTGCGCCGCGTCCCCCCGCGCGCGTGCCTGCTCCTTCGCGGCGCGCAGCGCCACGCGCGCGAGGTCGACGCCGGACGGCTCCGGGGTCTTCTTGCCGGACGCGGGACCGGACGAGCCCTCGGCACCCGTTCCCGATGTGTTCTCCGTCATAGCCGCTCCACCGTGCCTTCGGACACGGCGTACCGCGTCCCGGCCAGAACATCCGGTACGTCGTCGTCCACGGCGGCCGTCACGAGCACCTGCTCGCCGTGGGCGACCAACTCCGCGAGGCGCTCGCGCCTGCGGCTGTCCAGCTCCGCGAAGACGTCGTCCAGGATCAGCACCGGTTCGTTGCCCTCCGCCTTGAGCAGGTCGTACGAGGCGAGGCGCAGGGCGAGCGCGTACGACCAGCACTCGCCGTGCGAGGCGTATCCCTTGGCCGGCAGCTGGCCCAGCTTGAGGAGCAGGTCGTCCCGGTGGGGCCCCACGAGGGTCACGCCGCGCTCGATCTCGGGCTTGCGGGCCTCTTCCATGGCGGCCATCAGCTGTGCGTAGAGCTCATCACGGGCATGGCCGACGATGCCGGGCGAGGACGCCTTGTACTCCAGGGCGACGGGCCCGCCCCCGGGCGCCAGCTGCTCGTAGGCCTTGTCGGCCAGCGGCTGGATCGCGGCGACCAGGTCGAGCCGCTGGGCCATCAGCTCGGCTCCCACACGCGCGAGGTGCTGGTCCCACACGTCGAGCGTGGACAGGTCCATGGTGCGGCCGCCGTGACGGCGGGCCAGCGCGGCCGACTTCAGGAGGGTGTTGCGCTGCTTGAGCACCCGGTCGTAGTCGGACCGGACGCCCGCCATGCGCGGGGAGCGGGCGGTGATCAGCTCGTCGAGGAACCGGCGCCGCTCCCCTGGGTCGCCCTTGACCAGGGCGAGGTCCTCGGGCGCGAACAGGACCGTTCGGATGATGCCGAGAACGTCACGGGGTCTGACCTGGGAGGACCTGTTGATGCGGGCGCGGTTCGCCTTTCCGGGGTTCAGCTCGAGCTCGATGAGCTGCTGGCGCTCTCCCTGGCGGACATTGGCCCGGATGATCGCCCGGTCGGCGCCCATGCGGACGAGCGGCGCGTCCGAGGAGACCCGGTGGCTGCCGAGGGTCGCGAGATAGCCGACGGCCTCGACCAGGTTGGTCTTGCCCTGCCCGTTGGGGCCCACGAACGCGGTGACGCCCGGGTCGAGCGGGACTTCGACCCGGGCGTACGAGCGGTAGTCGGCCAGCGACAGATGCGTGACGTGCATGGTCGTTCGCCGACCTCCCCCAGCGTGGTGTTTCGGGTGTTGCGGGTTTCTCTCCCGGGGTCCGGGCGGACCCGGTCCCCAGGCTGTTCCCCGGCTGTGGACAACCGGGTCACCCCGGAGTGCGAAGACCCCGGGGCGTCGATCAGGCCTTCTCGACGGCGTGGCCGCCGAACTGGTTGCGCAGCGCCGCGATCATCTTCATCTGCGGCGAGTCGTCCTGCCGCGACGCGAAGCGGGCGAAGAGCGACGCGGTGATCGCGGGAAGCGGCACCGCGTGGTCGATGGCGGCCTCCACGGTCCACCGGCCCTCGCCCGAGTCCTGCGCGAAGCCCCTGAGCTTCTCCAGGTGCTCGTCCTCGTCCAGCGCGTTGACGGCGAGGTCGAGCAGCCAGGAGCGGATGACCGTGCCCTCCTGCCAGGAACGGAAGACCTCGCGCACGTCCGTGACGGAGTCGACCTTCTCGAGCAGCTCCCAGCCCTCGGCGTAGGCCTGCATCATGGCGTACTCGATGCCGTTGTGGACCATCTTCGCGAAGTGGCCGGCGCCGACCTTGCCGGCGTGCACCGCTCCGAAGTCGCCCTCGGGCTTGAGCGCGTCGAAGATCGGCTGCGCCCTGGCGACATGCTCGGCGTGGCCGCCGTACATGAGCGCGTAGCCGTTCTCCAGGCCCCAGACCCCGCCGGAGACACCGCAGTCGACGAAGCCGATGCCCTTGATGCCCAGCTCGACGGCGTGCTTCTCGTCGTCCGTCCAGCGCGAGTTGCCGCCGTCCACGACGACGTCGCCCGGCTCCAGCAGGGCGGCCAGCTCGTCGATGGTGGACTGGGTGGCGGCGCCCGCGGGGACCATCACCCACACCACGCGCGGGCCCTTGAGCTTGCCCACAAGTTCTTCGAGGCTGTGGACATCGGCGAGGTCCGGGGTGCGGTCGTATCCGATGACGGTGTGACCTGCGCGGCGGATCCGCTCGCGCATGTTGCCGCCCATCTTGCCGAGGCCGACGAGACCGAGCTCCATCAGTTGTTCCTTAGGGGTTGCGACGTGGCGTGAGGGCACTCTCGTACCTGGTCCGAGCCTAAACCGGGGGGTACCACCCACGCCTTTCGGGCACGGGTGGAACTCACGCACATCTGTGGGCACAACCGCTCAAACGCATGCCCAGCCCTCGGTGCGCTCGCCGGCCCCGGGGACCGGCGAGCTCCGGGGTCAGCCGGACAGGCGCACCGGCATGATCAAGTACTTGTAGGCCTCGTCCGCCTCGGCGTCCATGGCGGGCCTGCCGCTGAGCAGCGCCGGCTTCGTGGACGTCGTGAAGGAGAGCTGGGCCACCGGCGAGTCGATGGCGCTCAGGCCGTCGAGCAGGAACGTCGGGTTGAAGGCGATCGAGACGTCGTCGCCCTCCAGCTTGGCGTCGACCCTTTCCACAGCCTGTGCGTCGTCGCTGGAACCGGCCTCCAGGATCAGCACGCCCTGCTCGAAGCTCAGCCGCACGGGGGTGTTGCGTTCGGCGACCAGGGCCACGCGCTTGACGGCCTCCACGAAGGGGGCGGTCTCGATGACGGCGATGGAGTTGAACTCCGTCGGGAACAGCGAGCGGTACTTCGGGAGGTCGCCTTCGAGCAGACGGGTGGTCGTACGACGCCCGGCGCCCTCGAAGCCGATCAGGCCCTCGCCCGCGCCGGAGCCGGACAGGGCCAGGATCACGCTGTCGCCGCCCGTGAGGGCCTTGGCGGTGTCCAGGAGCGTCTTGGCGGGCACCAGGGCGACCGCGGACGCCTCCGGGTTCTCCGGCTTCCACAGGAACTCGCGGACCGCGAAGCGGTAGCGGTCGGTGGACGCCAGGGTGACCTTGTCGCCCTCGATCTCGATGCGCACGCCGGTGAGCACGGGGAGGGTGTCGTCGCGCCCGGCGGCGATGGCCACCTGGGCGGCGGCGGAGGCGAAGACCTCACCGGGGACGGTGCCGGTCGCCGACGGCATCTGGGGCAGTGCCGGGTACTCCTCCACAGGCAGGGTGTGGAGTGTGAACCGCGAGGAGCCGCAGACCACGGTCGCCCGTACACCGTCTGTGGAAATCTCCACCGGCCGGTTGGGGAGTGCGCGGCAGATGTCCGCGAGGAGACGGCCGGACACGAGGACCGTGCCCTCCTCGTCGATCTCCGCGTCCACGGAGACCCGTGCCGAGACCTCGTAGTCGAAGCTGGAGAGGCTCAGTGCGCCCTCCTCGGCCTTCAGCAGGAGGCCGGCGAGGACAGGAGCCGGCGGACGGGCCGGGAGGCTGCGTGCCGCCCAGGCCACTGCCTCCGCGAGTACGTCGCGTTCCACCCGGATCTTCACCGTTGCCGCCTCCGTCTGTTGCCGGCGCTCTCGCCCTGCTGGCCTTCGTCGTCTGACTCGGTGTCGTTCCACCGCTGAGGGGAAGGACACCGGGGACCAGTCTGACGCACCGCGCTGACAGTCGTTGCCCCTCGGGGTCAAGTCGTACCGGGCGGCAGTCGAGCGTCCGAGAGCAAGTTGTGCACAGCCCCCACTTCGAAACGGTTCTCAAGCTCTCTCTAGTTGGTCTTAGTAGTAGGGCCTGTGGAAACCGTGGATAACCCCGTTTTCGCAGCTCAGAGGCGGTTTTTTGTCCACCGGTCCTGTGGGTGGAGGCGGTGGACAACCAGGGGTATCTGTGGACGACGAAAAGTTCTGCACACTCGGTCCACAGCTGAGGGCGACTTCTCCCCAGCTTCGTCCCCAGCTTTGCCCGGGTTCCCCACAGCCCAACCCGGCACCTTGATGTGACGCCTTTCACTCGACGCGGTGAGATGGCTCGGTGGGTTGCCGAACAGTGGACAGAGGTGTGGAGAAGCCAGCGATCGCTGGGGACAATCGACCCAGGTCTGTGGGCCGCCGGTGGACAACTTCGCCCACAGGCTGTGGATCTTTTCTTTGTCCACAGCCTGTGGAGAGTGTTTGTCCACGAATCCACAGGCGGTTGACCTGGTCTGATGGTCTTTCAACAGTGCTGCCTGTGGAAACGATCTGGACAACTTCTCAGTCCCCAGGGTGTGGACGGAAAAAAGTCACCACATCTGTGGAGAGTGGCCGTAACCCGGCCCGGATTCGAACAGCAGGTGTCGGGTCGGTAGCGCCGAAAACGGGGCGCGAACTCCCGGAAGGCGGTCGCGAAGCCCTCAAGACGCGGGTCCCAAGCCCTCAAGACGCGGCTCCTAAGCCGGCGGAGGGCGTCTCCGGACCTCAGCAGGGGCGGCTTTCGAACCTCGCAGAGTGCGGCCGCGGACCTCACCTGGTGCGTCGGTGGGAGGCCTCGGACGCGTCCGGACCGCTCGAAGGACGCGGCTGAGCGCGTCGGCGGGAACGCGTGGCCGGGAACGGCGAAGGGCGCCCCGGGAGGTGTCCCGGGGCGCCCTCGGACGGGTACGGCCGCTGGTCGGCGCCGGCCTCCGTCAGCCGTTCTTGATGCGGTTCGTGAGTTCGGTGACCTGGTTGTAGATGGAGCGGCGCTCGGCCATCAGCGCGCGGATCTTGCGGTCGGCGTGCATCACGGTCGTGTGGTCGCGACCGCCGAACTGCGCGCCGATCTTCGGCAGCGACAGATCGGTGAGCTCACGGCACAGGTACATGGCGATCTGCCGTGCCGTCACCAGGACGCGGCTGCGCGAGGACCCGCACAGATCGTCCACCGTGAGCCCGAAGTAGTCGGCGGTCGCCGCCATGATCGCGGTCGCGGTGATCTCGGGGGCCGAGTCCTCGCCGCCGGGGATCAGGTCCTTGAGGACGATCTCCGTCAGACCGAGGTCCACCGGCTGCCGGTTGAGCGACGCGAAGGCCGTCACCCGGATCAGCGCGCCCTCCAGCTCGCGGATGTTGCGCGAGATCCGGGACGCGATGAACTCCAGCACCTCCG
This sequence comes from Streptomyces sp. NPDC005281, assembly GCF_040607495.1. Taxonomy (NCBI): domain Bacteria; kingdom Bacillati; phylum Actinomycetota; class Actinomycetes; order Kitasatosporales; family Streptomycetaceae; genus Streptomyces; species Streptomyces sp. NPDC005281. The sequence continues at coordinate 185,438 of NZ_JBEXGX010000003.1, forward strand.
GCGGGGCGTTCAGCTGCTCCTGGACCGCCTTCTTGCGCAGGATGGCGATACGGGTCTCCAGCTCGGGTGGCTGGACGTCGGTGATCAGACCCCACTCGAAACGGTTGCGCAGCCGGTCCTCCAGGGTGACCAGCTGCTTGGGCGGCCGGTCGCTGGACAGCACGATCTGCTTGTTCGCGTTGTGCAGGGTGTTGAACGTGTGGAAGAACTCCTCCTGCGTCGACTCCTTGTCCGCGAGGAACTGGATGTCGTCGACGAGCAGGATGTCCATCTCCCGGTACCGCTTGCGGAAGCTGTCGCCCTTGCCGTCGCGGATGGAGTTGATGAACTCGTTGGTGAACTCCTCCGAGCTCACGTACCGCACCCGGGTGCCCGGGTAGAGGCTGCGGGCGTAGTGCCCGATCGCGTGCAGCAGGTGCGTCTTGCCGAGTCCCGACTCCCCGTAGATGAAGAGGGGGTTGTACGCCTTCGCCGGCGCCTCGGCGACGGCCACGGCGGCGGCGTGCGCGAAGCGGTTCGAGGCGCCGATCACGAACGTGTCGAAGAGGTACTTCGGGTTCAGCCGCGCGGTGGGCTCAGCGGGACCCGACGCCGGCGCGGGCTGCGAGGACTTCGGGCCGGGGGCACCGCCCGCGGACGGCAGGGAGGGGCCGCCCCTGCGTCCCGGGCCGTTGTCGGAGTGGTCGTTCGGATCACGGCGGTCGGAGCGCTGGTCGTAGTCCTGGCGCTGCTCGTAGGGCGAGCGTTCCACCGGCTGGGGCCGGTAGTCCTGCGGCGGCGAGGCGTACGGGTCCCGCTCGGGGAAGCCGAGGCGCTGCTGCTGCCAGCCGTAGTCGTCCTGGGAGTGGCGGGGCCAGGCGCCCGGCTCCGGACGCTGGTAGTCCGGGTACGCGGGACGTGCGGTCGGCAGCTGGTCGCCCGGGGCGCCGGGCAGTGGTTCGGCGCGCCCGCCGCGGTGGTCGTCGGCGCGGTGGCGGCCGTAGCCCTCGTACCCGTCGCGACGGGAGGCGTAGGGAGATCGGTCGTCGCGGCCCTGCGGCTCGTACGATCCACGGTCGTCCCGGCCCTGGCTCTCGTAGCCACCGCGGTCGTCCCTGGGCTGGGCGCCGTCGTACCCGCCGCCGTCGTACGTGCCCCGGTCGTCGCGGCCCTGGTTCTCGTAGGGGTCACGGCCCTGGCCGGGCCCGGCGGGCAGCTCGGGCTCCTCGTAGCGGGGCGGGGCGGGCATGGAAGGCTCGCCCGCGGAGTCGTCGACGGTGATGGCGATACGGATGGGGCGGCCGCACTCGCGGCTCAGGGTCTCGCTGACGATCGGGGCGAGACGGCCTTCCAGTACGTTCTTGGCGAATTCGTTGGGGACGGCGAGCAGAGCGGTGTCCGCGACCAGCGCCAGGGGCTGGCAGCGCTTGATCCAGTGCTCGTCCTTCACCTCGACACCCTGCCCGCGGCCCTCGCCCAGAAGTTGTTCCAGTACGCGTGGCCACACTGCGGCAAGATCGGCAGGTACGTCAGCCACGGGGCACGCTCTCTCACGGGTCCCACGAACGTGTGGTTCTGGGAACAGGTTGGGAAGTCAGTCGCTTGGGGCGGGGGAACAAAGCCGCTGGGGCGGCGGGGTGGGAACGAATCGGAGTTCAGCCACGGTAGTCAGGGCGACCCGTGCGGTTCAAGTTGTTGTCCCCAGCCTGTGGATAGTGTCCCCCGTCGGGGGTTGGTTTGACCGGATGGCGTAGCCGCGCGTACCGTAACCAGGTCGAGTTGTCGATGGCTGCTGCCGCCTGCCTCCGATGGGCACAGATCGCGAAGAGCGATCGGGAAGCGGTGCACTCGGGCGTAATGCGAGTTTCCTCGTGGGCGCACGGTGACAGCCAGGACGGCACCCCGCCACCACCGATTCTTTCTGGAGCCCCCTAGTGAGCAAGCGCACCTTCCAGCCGAACAACCGTCGTCGCGCCAAGACCCACGGCTTCCGCCTGCGGATGCGCACCCGTGCCGGCCGCGCGATTCTCGCGAACCGTCGTGGCAAGGGTCGCGCCGAACTGTCCGCCTGATAGCAAACAGGTCATGATCTCGTGCTGCCTACCGAGCATCGGCTGAGGCGGCGCGAAGACTTCGCGACCGCGGTACGCCGAGGACGCCGGGCCGGACGCCCGCTTCTCGTCGTCCATCTACATAGCGGTGCACCGGACCCGCACGCGCCTGGGGAGAGCGCTCCCTCGACGCGTGCGGGTTTCGTCGTGAGCAAAGCCGTGGGTGGAGCGGTCGTGCGCAACAAGGTGAAGCGCAGACTTCGCCATCTGATGCGCGACCGAGTCGCCCTGTTGCCCCCCGGTAGCCTGGTAGTCGTACGAGCGCTGCCCGGTGCGGGTGACGCCGACCATGAACAGCTGGCCCGAGACCTGGATGCCGCCCTTCAGCGGCTGCTGGGAGGGGGCGCGCGATGAAGTACCCACTGCTTGCTCTCATCAAGCTCTACCAGTGGACGATCAGCCCGTTGCTCGGGCCGGTCTGCAAGTACTACCCGTCGTGCTCCCGCTACGGCTACACAGCCATCGACCGGCACGGTGCGATCAAGGGAACGGCACTCACCGCCTGGCGCATCCTCCGGTGCAATCCGTGGTCGCTGGGCGGTGTGGACCATGTTCCGCAGCGCAAGCGCCCGCGATGGCACGAATTGCTGCGTAACGCCTGGCGTGCACGCAAGGGCGGGACCTCCGCCGCCGTACCGGCCACCGGGGACACCACTTCCCCGGGCCCGGCCGCAGAGACCCCGTCCCATGCTCAAGGAGCTTGATTAGTGGACACGATTGCCAGTCTTTTCAGCTTCATCACGACACCTGTTTCCTGGGTCATCGTCCAGTTCCACGCCGTGTACGGGAAGATCTTCGGTCCCGATACGGGCTGGGCCTGGGGCTTGTCCATCGTGTCCCTGGTGATCCTGATCCGAATCTGCCTGATCCCGCTCTTCGTGAAGCAGATCAAGGCCACTCGGGCGATGCAGACGCTTCAGCCCGAGATGAAGAAGATCCAGGAGCGCTACAAGAACGACAAGCAGCGCCAGTCCGAAGAGATGATGAAGCTGTACAAGGAGACGGGTACCAACCCGCTCTCCTCGTGCCTTCCCATCCTGGCCCAGTCGCCATTCTTCTTCGCGCTGTACCACGTGCTCAACGGCATCGCGACGGGCACGACGATCGGCGTCATCGACGACCAGCTGCTCGCCAGCGCCCGTAAGGCCCACATCTTCGGTGCCCCGCTCGCGGCCAAGTTCACCGACAGCGCCGAGACGGTCGCCCAGCTCGGCGCCACGCTGACCGACGTCCGTGTCGTCACCGCGATCATGATCGTGATGATGTCGGGATCGCAGTTCTACACCCAGCGTCAGCTGATGACGAAGAACGTCGACACCACGGTGAAGACGCCCTTCATGCAGCAGCAGAAGATGCTGATGTACGTCTTCCCGGTCATGTTCGCCGTCTTCGGCATCAACTTCCCGGTCGGTGTCCTCGTCTACTGGCTGACCACCAACGTGTGGACCATGGGCCAGCAGATGTACGTCATCCGCAACAACCCGACCCCGGGTTCGAAGGCTCAGGCCGCTTACCTGGAGCGCCTCCAGAAGCACGTCACGCAGCACGGCAAGACGCGCGGACGCGGCGAGAAGGCCATCGTCAAGGCCATCGTCTCCAAGGGCCGCGACCGCAACGAGTTCGAGCGCAAGTTCATCAACAGCCTGACCAAGGCGGGCCTCGTGGCCCAGCCCGACGGCCTGGTGATGACCAGCGACACCGCGGTGGTCGTCGAGTCCGAGGACGGCACCACGACGACCACCGCTGCCGCCGCTCCCAAGCGCCAGCAGCCGAAGCGCCAGTCCAAGGCGCAGCGTCAGTCGGGTACCTCCGGCAGCGCACCGGCAGACGAGCCGGAGCCGAAGACTTCGCTGAGCAAGTCCGACGAGCCCGAGGACGCCGAGCCCTCCGCCGCGAAGCCGGCCACCGGAACCGGCAACAAGCCCGGCACCGGTACCCGCAGCAAGGCCCAGTCCGGACAACGCAAGGGTCCGCAGCGGCCCAAGTCCCCGTCCAAGAAGTAAGAAGGAGTCCATCCCGTGACGGAAGGCACCACCACCTCCGCCGCCGCTGAGGGCGACACCCTGACCCGCCTGGAGCAGGAAGGCGAGATCGCTGCGGACTACCTCGAGGGTCTGCTCGACATCGCCGATCTCGACGGCGACATCGACATGGACGTCGAGGCCGACCGCGCCGCTGTCTCGATCATCAGCGACTCGGCCGGCCGCGATCTGCAGAAGCTGGTCGGCCGTGACGGCGAGGTGCTGGAAGCACTCCAGGAGCTCACGCGCCTGGCCGTTCACCGGGAGACCGGGGACCGCAGCCGGCTGATGCTGGACATCGCGGGATTCCGGGCCAGGAAGCGCGAAGAGCTCTCCGAGCTGGGCGCCAAGGCCGCCGCCGAGGTCAAGAGCTCGGGTGAGCCGGTCAAGATGGACCCGATGACGCCCTTCGAGCGCAAGGTCGTGCACGACGCGGTCAAGGCCGCGGGTCTGCGCAGCGAGTCCGAGGGCGAGGAGCCGCAGCGCTTCGTCGTCGTGCTCCCCGCCTGATCGGTACGTACGTTCCTTCGGCCCCGTCTGTTGCGCAGACGGGGCCGAATTTTGTCAGCCTGATAGTCCTGGTGATCAGCGCTCAGTGCGCTCAAGCGGTACGGAAGGACGGTCCCCCGTGACGGAGGCAGCTGAGCTTCCCCCCGCGCCCGAGCAGGCGCGCGAAGTATTCGGTGATCGCTTCGCGGACGCGGTCCGGTACGCGGAACTGCTGGCCGAGGCGGGAGTGCAGCGTGGGCTGATCGGCCCGCGCGAGGTGCCCCGGCTGTGGGAGCGGCACCTGCTGAACTGCGCGGTGCTCTCCGAGGTCGTCCCCGAGGGCGTGACCGTGTGCGACGTCGGTTCGGGTGCGGGGCTGCCCGGCATTCCCCTGGCGCTCGTCCGCGAGGATCTCAAGATCACCCTGCTGGAGCCGCTGCTGCGCCGGACCAACTTCCTCACGGAGGTCGTCGAGCTGCTCGGTCTCGACCATGTGACCGTGGTGCGAGGCCGCGCCGAGGAGGTCATGGGGACGCTTCAGCCGGTTCACGTGGTCACCGCCAGGGCGGTCGCCCCCCTCGACCGGCTGGCGGCGTGGGGTATCCCGCTGCTGCGGCCGTACGGCGAGATGCTGGCCCTCAAGGGCGACACCGCCGAAGAGGAGCTGAAGGCCTCCGCCACCGCACTGAGCAAGCTCGGTGCGGTGGAGACCTCCGTCCTACACGTAGGTGAGGGCATCGTGGATCCGATGTCCACCGTGGTGCGGGTGGAGGTGGGCGAGAGCCCCGGAGGTGTGCGCTTCGCGGCGAAGCGGGCCAAGGCCGCCAGGACGGTCCGGACGCGTCGTCGACGCTGACCCTGGACGATGTGAGTGTCGCGACTCCCGGTTCCCGCGCAAGGGCCGGGAGTTCCGCTGTTCGGAGCCAGGAGTTGTTTCTCACTTCTAGCGGATCGATCCCGATGATGCGACCTATTGCGCAAAAGCTTCCAAAGCAGTGCATATCGGAGTGTCGCGCCCCGATGGTCCCAGCGGGCTCGGCATCGTGTTTCACGTGAAACGTCGCTCACTGTTGCACGGCATCATCAGTCGCGGCCGAGCTGCGGCCGAACCCCGCGATCGGAGGCCTCTCGGGTCACTCGGAGGGGGTGGGAAGTTGTCCACAGAGGTGGATTTCTCCACAGAACAACGGGCCTCGCTGGTTCACGACCCCAAAGGCATGGGAGGCTCTGTGCATTGCGAGCCTGAAGTCGAGGAGAGTGAATCCTTGCGGTCCGACGCCAACATCGCGGGACCGATGACCGATCCGGTCCCCGGTCCCCGTACCGAGTCGATGGGGGAGGATGTTTCACGTGAAACACCGCCCCCGATGGACGACACTCCTATCGGTCGTGCTGCCCAACTTGCTGTGGAGGCGCTAGGTCGCGCCGGTGAGGGCCTGCCACGGCCCGAGCAGACCCGAGTCATGGTGGTCGCCAACCAGAAGGGCGGGGTGGGTAAGACCACGACCACGGTCAACCTTGCCGCCTCGCTGGCCCTGCACGGCGCCCGGGTCCTGGTGATCGACCTGGATCCTCAGGGCAATGCCTCCACGGCGCTGGGTATCGATCACCACGCCGAGGTTCCGTCGATCTATGACGTGCTGATCGACAGCAGGCCGCTCTCCGAAGTCGTTCAGCCGGTTCCTGATGTCGAGGGTCTCTTCTGTGCCCCCGCCACCATCGATCTCGCCGGTGCGGAGATCGAACTGGTGTCGCTGGTGGCCCGTGAGAGCCGACTGGAACGGGCGATCCTGGCGTACGAGCAGCCGCTGGACTACATCCTCATCGACTGCCCGCCGTCGCTCGGCCTGCTGACGGTCAACGCTCTGGTCGCCGGCGCGGAGGTCCTCATCCCCATCCAGTGCGAGTACTACGCACTCGAAGGCCTGGGGCAGCTTCTGCGCAACGTCGACCTGGTGCGCGGGCATCTCAACCCCGACCTCCACGTCTCGACGATTCTGCTCACGATGTACGACGGTCGAACCCGCCTCGCATCCCAGGTCGCGGAGGAGGTGCGCAGCCACTTCGGCAAGGAGGTGCTGCGGACGAGCATCCCGCGCTCGGTACGAATTTCGGAGGCCCCGAGCTACGGGCAGACGGTTCTGACTTACGATCCGGGTTCGAGCGGTGCTCTCTCGTATCTTGAGGCCGCGCGCGAAATCGCCCTGCGAGGAGTCGGAGTGGCGTACGACGCGCAACATGCCCATGTGGGCGGACAGAACGATCAGAACTTGGTGGAGGGGATCCAGTGAGCGACCGACGACGGGGTCTGGGGCGGGGCCTTGGCGCACTGATCCCTGCGGCTCCGACAGGTGAGCGTCCGGTTGGTTCGGCGAGTGGGGCACCCATCGCCCCGCCTGCCGGCCCCGTGCTCACGGCGGAGCGCGGGGTGGCGGCTGCGAAGGTGACCACGCTGCCCTTCGTTTCACATGAAACAGAGGACGGGGCGTCGAGCGGATCGCCGGAGACGCTTCAGGCTCCCGTCGGCGCCCACTTCGCCGAGCTGCCCCTCGACGTCATCACGCCGAACCCGCGCCAGCCGCGTGAGATCTTCGACGAGGACGCTCTCGCCGAGCTGGTCACCTCCATCAAGGAGGTCGGTCTCCTCCAGCCCGTCGTCGTCCGCCAGGTGGGCCCCGGGCGCTACGAGCTCATCATGGGAGAGCGCCGCTTCCGGGCCTGCCGTGAGGCGGGGCTCGAGGCCATTCCCGCGATCGTGCGAGCCACAGAGGACGAGAAGCTCCTCCTGGACGCGCTCCTCGAGAACCTCCACCGGGCTCAGCTGAACCCGCTGGAAGAGGCGGCGGCCTACGACCAGCTGCTCAAGGACTTCAACTGCACGCACGATCAGCTGGCGGACCGGATCGGACGGTCGCGTCCTCAGGTCTCCAACACCCTGCGTCTGCTGAAGCTCTCCCCTTCGGTTCAGCGTCGTGTGGCTGCCGGGGTTCTCTCCGCAGGGCATGCGCGGGCGCTTCTCTCGGTCGACGACTCGGAGGAGCAGGACCGCCTGGCTCACCGCATCGTCGCCGAGGGGCTCTCGGTGCGAGCCGTGGAGGAGATCGTGACTCTCATGGGGTCGCGTCCGCAGTCGGCTCAGCGCTCCAAGGGACCGCGGGCCGGCAGCCTGGTCTCACCGGCGCTCAGCGATCTGGCGACGCGCCTCTCGGACCGCTTCGAGACCCGGGTGAAGGTCGACCTGGGCCAGAAGAAGGGCAAGATCACTGTCGAGTTCGCTTCGATGGAAGACCTTGAGCGCATCCTCGGATCCCTCGCCCCGGGCGAGGGACCGGTCCTTCAGAAGAGCCTTCTGGACGACGACTCCGACGACGCTGAAGGCTGAGTCTGCGTACCGGTGGACCGATCTGCGATCGGTCCACCGGAAGAGCGGGCCGTGTCCGGTAAGAGCCGGAACACGGCCCGCTCTTTGCTTTCCGGCGGTATCGATGGAATCGCATCGTGGATACGATGCGATGGGTATGGCGATCCACCTGGAAGCACCTTCATCGGGGAGGCGGGGGTCATGCAGACCGTGAGCCGTACCGGACTGGTGACCGCAGGTCTGGGCCTGGGAGCGGTCGGCGGGTTCGTCGGCAGCCTGCTCAGAGAGCGGAGCCATCTGACAGCCGCCCGTGACGCCGCGGGCGAACGAAGCGAGGAACATCCTTCATGGGGCGCCGGTTCGTACCGCTCACGCTGGACAACCTTCCGGACCTTCCCAACCACTGTCGTGCGTGCGTCTTCTGGGAACTGGATCCTGTCAGCGGTGAAGCCGCGGTAAAAGCGGGCACAAGCGCCATGGAGAAGGAAGCCTGGATCTCCTCGGTTCTGCTGGACTGGGGATCCTGCGGCCGTGTCGCCTACGTGGACGATGTGCCGGTGGGTTACGTGCTCTACGCACCGCCGGCCTACGTCCCCCGCTCCACGGCGTTCCCCACGAGCCCCGTCGCTCCGGACGCCGTTCAGCTCATGACCTCGTTCATCATGCCGGGCTATCAGGGTCAGGGGCTCGGCCGGGTGCTTGTCCAGACGGTGGCTAAGGATCTGCTTCGCCGGGGATTCAAGGCGATCGAGGCTTTCGGAGACGCCCGGTGGAAGGACCCCGCCTGTGTTCTCCCCGCCGACCATCTCGTCGCGGTGGGCTTCAAGACCGTGCGTCCTCACCTCAGGTACCCACGACTGAGGCTGGAACTGCGGACCACGCTCTCCTGGAAGGAAGACGTGGAGATGGCGCTGGACCGGCTCCTCGGAGCGGTACAGAAGGAGCCCGCGCTTCGCCCTCTGTGAGGGGCGGCCGACGACCGCAAGGGTATGCGGGGCTGGCACGCTTCCTGCGCCCCGGCATCTCTCGAGCAAAACAAATGGGCCAGCCCACCAGGGCCGGCCCATCCGTGTTTCACGTGAAACACAACGCCGCGTGTGCGGCCGTCGACGCCTACTCGGCGATGAACTCCTCGAGGTCACGCACGATCGCGGCCTTCGGCTTGGCACCGACGATGGTCTTGGCGACCTCGCCACCCTGGTAGACGTTCAGGGTCGGGATAGACATGACACCGTACTTGGCGGCCGTCGCCGGGTTCTCGTCGATGTTGAGCTTGACGATCTCGATCTTGTCGCCGTGCTCCGCGGCGATGGCCTCGAGCGACGGAGCGATCTGGCGGCACGGACCGCACCAGGCGGCCCAGAAGTCCACGAGGACGGGCTTGTCGTTCTTGAGGACGTCCTGCTCGAAGGAGTCGTCGGTCACGTTCTTGAGGGTGCCGGCCACGGCGGGCTCCTTAATCTGTTTTTCGGTGGGGAGGAAGGGGGCGATCAGACGGTGGCGGCTGCGGTCTCACTGTCCGCGAGGGCGGCGAGGTAGCGCTCGGCGTCGAGGGCGGCCGAGCAGCCGGTGCCGGCTGCGGTGATCGCCTGGCGGTACGTGTGGTCGACGACGTCACCGGCGCCGAAGACGCCCGTCATGTTGGTGCGGGTCGACGGCGCGGCGACCTTCAGGTAGCCCTCGCCGTCCAGGTCGAGCTGGCCCTTGAAGAGCTCGGTGCGCGGGTCGTGACCGATGGCGATGAACAGACCCGTCACCGGCAGCTCCGAGATCTCGCCGGTCTTGAGGTTGCGCAGCGTCAGACCGGCCAGCTTCGGGTTGCCCTTGATCTCGGCGATCTCGCTGTCCCAGACGAACTTGATCTTCGGGTCGGCGAAGGCGCGCTCCTGCATCGCCTTGGAGGCGCGGAGGCTGTCCCGGCGGTGAACGATGGTGACGGACTTGGCGAAGCGTGAGAGGAAGGTGGCCTCCTCCATCGCGGTGTCGCCACCGCCGATCACGGCGATGTCGTGGTCCTTGAAGAAGAAGCCGTCACAGGTCGCGCACCAGGAGACGCCACGTCCGGAGAGCGTGTCCTCGTTGGGGAGGCCGAGCTTGCGGTGCTGCGAGCCGGTCGTGACGATCACGGCCTTGGCGCGGTGCACAGTGCCGGCGGTGTCCGTGACGGTCTTGATCTCGCCCGCCAGGTCGACGGCGACGACATCGTCCGGGACCAGCTCGGCACCGAAGCGCTCGGCCTGGGCGCGCATGTTGTCCATGAGCTCCGGGCCCATGATCCCGTCCTGGAAGCCGGGGAAGTTCTCGACCTCGGTGGTGTTCATCAGCGCACCGCCCGCGGTGACGGCGCCTTCGAAGACCAGCGGCTTCAGCGACGCGCGCGCGGTGTAGAGCGCCGCCGTGTAGCCGGCGGGCCCAGACCCGATGATGATCACGTTACGGACGTCGCTCACGGCTTGATTCCTCGTCTCTGGAGACTGCTGCGTACCGGTGGGAGCAACTCTCAGTACTCTCACCCCACCCAACGGATCCTAAGGGGCTTCAATTCCCGCTGTGTCAGGGCACACGGAGACTGAATGCCGGACGGTGACGCCAAGCCATCCGAGGGCGGCATACCTCTGTGCCCCTGAGTGGCAAGGCGTGCTGATGAGACGCTCGGGACGGCCGTGGGCGATGTGTCGGAAGCCGGCAGCAGTCGCGGTCAGGAACGTGGGTAGGACCGCGTCAGCAGCAGCTTGCCGGGCGACGGTGAGGCCTGCTTCTCGCAGGCGGCGTCAACGATGTAGGCCGTGACCTTCGCCCTGTCGGCGACATCGGACACCACGAGGAGATAGACACCCTTCCCCTGGAACGAGCCCGCCTTCGCGGCGAGGAGCACCCCCGGGTCCCCTGTGCCCTGCTCGACACACTGCGGAACGGCGGGCGTAGGGGTGATCAAGGTCTTCACATCGCCCGGGTCGGTTCCGGCGTCCTGCGACTGGACACCCCAGGATTTGGCGCTGTCTGGACTGTCACCCGACTTCTTGTTCTTCGTGAGAAGGTCCGAGACCTCGCCGTGCAGTGTCTTCTCGGAGAAGGTGCTCAGCGACCCCGACTCGCGCCGGCTTGCCGTCTGAGGAGTGCCAGAGCTGTCACCGCCCAGGGACTGGACGAGGATCGCACCCAGCCCCAGAGCCGCGGCCGCGAAGGCGGTGGTGAGAAGGACCGTCCTGCGGCGTCCACGGCGTGCTCGATGGGAGCGACCCGGGCCGGTGGCCCCACGGGGATGCCCTGAAGGACTGTCGGCAGTCGACGTTTCACGTGAAACATGAGCACGATCGGTATCGGCTGCGTCATCGGGGGCTGTTGCGCTCAGCAGGGCTTCCGCGGCGAGGGCGGCATCGATGCGTTCGGCGACATCGTCGGGCATGCGCGGGGGACCCGGCAGAGTGCCGAGGAGACCGCGGATCTCCTCCAGGGAGTCATGGACCTCGGAGCAGAGGGAGCACCCCTCGAGGTGTTGTCGAACGTCCGCGGTCCGGGAAGGCGAGAGCAGGCCCGCGGAGAGGTCGGCGATCTCCGCGACGTCGGGGTGCCCGGCCTTGTCCGTCGTGGATGTCACGCCCGCCCACCTCCGCCCTTCACAGCAGCTGAATCGCTTGGCCCTGGGTCGCGGGGACCTGATGCGTGGGGTCCCGCTGCGGGTGGGACGGATGTCCCCTGAGTCCGGTTCCGTCCGCTGCCCGACTTCTTCGTCTCCGCGTCATCGGGCTTCCGTGGCCGGAGATGAGCGAGCAAGGGAAGGAGTCTGGCTCTCCCGCGGGCACAGCGGCTCTTCACCGTGCCGGTCGGGACGTCGAGGATGCGGGCAGCCTCCGCCACGGGGTAGCCCTGCATGTCCACCAGGACGAGGGCGGCGCGCTGGTCGGCGGGCAGGGTCCCCAGAGCGCCGATGAGTTCACGGTGGAGGTCGTTGCGCTCGGCCGGGGCCGCGGCCGACTCGTGAGGTTCGAGCAGCTGCTCCAGGCGCTGGGTGTCATCGACAGGGGACGTCTTCCTGGAGGCTGCCTTGCGGGCCCGGTCCAGGCAGGCGTTCACCGTGATGCGGTGCAGCCAGGTCGTGACGGCCGACTGGCCCCGGAAAGTGTGGGCGGCCCGATAGGCCGAGACAAGTGCGTCCTGGACCGCGTCAGCGGCTTCCTCGCGGTCTCCCAGCGTCCGCAGGGCCACGGCCCACAGGCGGTCGCGATGACGCCGCACAAGCTCACCGAAGGCGTCTGGATCGCCATCGACGTGGCGGGCCAGGAGGTCCTGATCGCTTGCTATGCCGTGTTCGGCTTCATCGGCCATCGGACCCCCCTCCCCTCCGTCGACGAGCGTCAGCCGCTGAACTTCACATCCGTGATGCCCTGCTTGTAGCCGGCGCCGCTGTACTGGTCCTTGCCCGAGTAGGGGGCCGCGGTGATCCACACCAGCACGTAACGAGTCTCCACCGGCTTGGCCGCGGAGAGCTTCAGGAGCCTTCCGGAGGTGGCGGCGGGATCGGTGATCTTCTTCATGGAGCCGATGGGTGTCGAGGACGACATCGAGTCGGCGGCGTACAAAGACGCCGTCGTCCGGTTGCCGCCGTAGTTCAGCCCTATCGAGGCCGCCGACACGCTCTGCGTGGACCCGAGGTCGTAGACGACGCCCACTCCCTCCTTGAACGGCGCCAGGGTGGGGCCGCCACTGTAGGAGTACGTCCGCCAGTACGTGCTGCTGTCACCGTCGTAGGTGAGCCCCACGTCCGCGGGGTGCTGGGGCTTCCCGTCCGGGTAGTACTCCTGCGCACCCTTGATCGCGATCGGCCTGACCGGCTTGCTCTTGTCGCCGCTCTTCTCGTTGCCGTCCGTCGTCTGGGTCTTCTTGGTGTCGTCGGGCTTGCCGTGGTCCATCAGCGCGTCCGCGAGCTGCCAACTGCCCAGGCCCAGTGCGGCGATGAGGAGAGCCGAGACGGCCCACTTCAGGGCCGTGCCGGTACGGCTCTGCAGCGGAGGCGGCGGAGTCGGCAGGGGCTGGGTGACGCCCGGGCGCGGCGACTGCCGGCCGTACGTGCCCTGCTGGTACGTCGTGCGCTGGTACTCGGGCGGTGCGGTGAACGCGGGCTCCGGCGGGCGGATGCGGGGCATCTCGCCGATCGCCTTCACGAGCTCCTCCGGCGTGGTGCACGGGGACTCGTTGCGAGAGGCGGTCGCACCGTCGTTGGCGAGCGCGCGCATGGCGAGCTCCGACAGGCCCCGGTGGACACCGGCCCGCACCTGGTCGGGTGCGATGAGACCGACACCCTTGGGCAGCCCTGACAGGCCGTAGGCGTCGTTCTCGTACGGCCAGCGCTGGGTGAGGGCGGCGTACAGGAGTGCGCCGATCGCCTCTGTGTCGGTGCGCTGCGGGGTCTCCGAAGTGATGCCGCGCAGCGCCGCGTTCACGGCGAGCCCACGGATGCGCCACTGACCGCTGGACGTGCGCAGCACGGCACCCGGGGTCAGCTTGAGATGGGCGAGGCCCTCGCGGTGCGCGGCGGCCATGGCCCCCGAGACCTGACTGACCATCTGGTAGGCCTCGTGCACCTCGAGGGGGCCCGAGGCGATGAGGGCGGTGAGTTCCGTGGCGTCCGGCAGCCACTCGTGCACCACGTAGACGAGGTCGTTCTCCTCGACCGCGTCCAGGACCTGGACGAACCGGGGATCGCCCAGCAGGGCGGAGGAACGGGCCGCCGCCAGTACCGAGCGGGCTCGCGGATGATCGGCGGGCAGCAGATGGACTCCGACGGCACGGCGGAGTTTCTCGTCCATCGCGCGCCAACTGCTGAAACCATCCAGTCGGGTGACGCACTCTTCCAGGCGATAGCGCCTGGCGAGTTTGTGACCACTGTGCAGTTCGGGCGGTGAGGCCTTTCCGGGACCCTCGGTCCCGCCGCTCCCCTGTGCCTCTTCGCTGTCCGTTTCCCGCTCCCGGTTGAGGGCCACCCCGTCGGACGTGGTTTGGTCCGCCTTGGCGGTCAGCGGTTCGTCACCGCTGTTGTCTGCCACGTCGACGGCAGCCGTGCTCCGTTCCGCCACCGTCGTCCCTGCCTCCCCATCCATTGCGCGCTGTCCGACGCAGAAACCAATTGTGCCCATAGTCCGGCGCTATGCACGACACACGGCGACGGACGATGGTTGTGCGCGTACCCCCGCCTCAGCGCCCCAGACGCCCGCGGACCATCCCGACCATTGAGTTGAGTTCTTCGATGCGCATCTTGCGCGCGGCGACGTAGAAGACACCGAGCAGAGCGATCGATCCGGCGACGAGCGCCGCGATCGAACCGATCGCGCCGTGCCCGAGCACCCGGGTGATCGCGAAGCCTACGGCGCCGCCCACCACGGCGCCAGGGACGGAGGCCAGGCACAGGCGCGCGTACGTGCGCAGCACACGGGCGCCGTCCAGGTCGCCGCCCAGCCGCCTGCGCAGTCGCTGCCAGGCCACTCCGACGCCCACGGCGTAAGCCAGCCCGTACGCGCCGGCCATGCCGACGACCGCCCACTGGGCCGGCAGCACCACGTAGCAGAGGGCCGAGGCGGCCGCGTTGACGGCGGCCACGATGACCGTGTTGTAGAAGGGGGTGCGGGTGTCCTCGTAGGCGTAGAAGCCGCGCAGGACGACGTACTGCACCGAGAACGGGATCAGGCCGAGGGCGAAGGCCATGAGGACATAGCCCTGGGACTCGGCGGCCTGGATGCCGCTGGAGCCGAAGAGCAGGGTGCACATCGGGATGCCGAGGGCGACGAACATGAAGGCGACCGGGACGATCGCCACCGCCGAGGTCCGCAGACCCTGCGAGATGTCGTCACGGACCGCTCCCGGGTCTCCGTCGTGGGCCGCCCGCGAGATCCGCGGAAGCATGGCCGCCATGACCGAGACCGTGATGATCGCCTGCGGCATGCCCCAGATGAGCTGGGCGTTGGCGTAGGCCAGGATGCCCGCTCCGTCCCGGCCGGAGGCCTTGCCGGCCGCCGTGGCCAGCTGCGTGACGACGAGGACGCCCGCCTGGTTGGCGAGAACGAAGAGCACGGTCCACTTGGCGAGCTTGACGGCCTTGCCGAGGCCGTGGCCCCGCCAGTCGAAGCGCGGACGGAACCGGAACCCGGCCTCGCGCAGGTACGGGACCATCGCGGTGGCCTGTACGACCAGGCCGAGCAGGGTGCCGATGCCCAGCAGACGGATGCCGTCCGGCGGGATGTTGTCCACCGTCATTCCGGAGTGCCGGGAGGTGCCGTAGACCCAGAGGAACATGCCGAACGTGAAGATCATGACGATGTTGTTCAGGACCGGGGTCCACATCATCGCGCCGAACTTCCCGCGGGCGTTGAGGATCTGGCCCATGACCACGTGCACGCCCATGAAGAAGATCGTGGGCAGGCAGTAGCGGGCGAAGGAGACGGCCACGTTGTTCGACGCCGGGTCGCTCGCGATGGAGTCCGACATCAGCTGGATCAGCAGCGGGGCGATGAAGACCGCGGCGGTGACGATCACGCCGAGGGCGACCATGACGAGCGTCAGCAGGCGGTTGGCGTACGCCTCACCGCCGTCCTCGTCCTCCTTCATGGAGCGCACCAGCTGGGGCACGAAGACCGAGTTGAGGCCGCCGCCGACGGTCAGGATGTAGATCATCGTCGGCAGGGTGTACGCGACGGTCCAGGCGTCGCCGAGCGTCGCCGCGCCCAGAGCCGCAGTGATGATCATGGTTCGGACGAAGCCGGTGAGACGGGACACCAGGGTGCCCGCCGCCATCACCGCACTCGACTTCAGCAGGCCGGAAGCACGGCCGCCGGACTTCGCCTGTGCGGCCGCGGGAGGCTGAACCGCGGCCGGGGCCGGCTCGGGCGCCGGCGCGGGGACCGCGGGGGAGGCGGAAGAGGCGTAGGCATGCCGGACGCCGCCCTGCTGCTGGTCGCGGAAGAGATGAGCGAAGGCGTCGGGCTCATGCTGTTCCTCGCCGGCCTGGGTGACCAGGTCGTCCACGCCCACGTACTGGGTGGTCCGGGCGTCGTCCCCGTACGGCAGGTGACGCGTCGGCCCGGCCGGCTCCGGAGGCGGTGTCTGGGCCCACAGCCGGGGGTCGGGTGCGTACTGCGACGAGGGCGGCTGTGCGTACAGCGGCTGCTGGGGGGCGTACGTTCCGGGCGCCGGCGGCGGGTGCGCGGCACGGTCGTAGAGCGCCTCGGCCACCGGGTCCTGGGCCGAGAGGTCCTGGGCCCGGTAGGGATCCTGGTCGTAGGCGTCCTGGAGGTACATGTCCGCGGGAGACCCCTGCTGCATGTGAGCGGTCTCCGGCGTGCCCTCGGGGTGGCCGGAGCGGCCCGCGTCCCGGTCCGGGTAGTCCTCGGGGTAGCCCGAGGATCCCGCGCCCTGGCCGCGGTCACCGTCGTACGGCGCGTTCATGGTTACCCCACCTCATCGTCCCCGGGCCCACCGGCCACGACATCGCTCAACGGTCCACTCTCTCACCCGTGCCGGACGGGTCGGCGCTTTCCGGTGCGGTGTCCGGTGTTGGGTCACTCGGGTGCTCCGGGTCGTCTGCCCCGGACTCCGAGGCGGAAGCCCGTTCGGGTCCGGCCGCGGAGTCTGCGGTGGAGTCAGTGTCCACGGTGCCCTCCGCGCCCTCGCTCCCGCCCCCTGCCTCCGGACCGCTCTCCGTGTTCTCCCCGTCCTCCTCGGCCTGCCGGGCCGCCGCACGCTTACGCTGCGTGTACATCCGGAAACCGGCGAGCACGAGAAGCAGGACGCCGCCGCCGATGACGAGCATCACGGTGGAGGTGATCTCGGTGACCTTCACCTCAAAGGGGACCGGGTCACCGTACGGCTGCCCGTCCTCCGTGTAGAGCTGGGCGACGACCTGCACGGGGCCGTTGGCCTGGGTGGATGTCGTGAACTTGACCGACTGGCTGTGCTCGCCCGCGACCTGGATCCGCTGCTCGTCGTACGGACCGTTGCCGATCTTGAGACGGGTCGGCTGCTGCGAGGTGAGGCGCAGCACCAGGTGGCCGACGCCCTGCACGAGGTTGTTCTGGACGGTCACGGGGATCGTGGCGCTGCGCCCGGAGAGCTTCGCGTCCGACTTCTGGATGAGGTGCACCAGGCCCATGAGCCCGTCGAGGTACGTCTCCACACCCTGCCGGAAGTCCGCCGCCTCCGCGGTCCGGCCGCGCCAGGACGCCGACATCCCCCGGTCTACGGCCCGCCCGAACGGCGTGACCACCCGGGACTCGTCGCTCAGGATCGTCCGGAACTTGTCGAGCTTGGCCTGCGTCGCCTGGATCCTCTCGAACGCCGAGCGCGGCAGCTCCCGGTGGCGCAGCGACGAGGGGTACGAGGACGTGGGCGGCACCCGGGTGGTGGCGCCGGGGTCCGGCTTGGCCTTGGCAGCCTCGGTCAGGCCCTGGGACTGCGACCAGTTCCCCTGCTGGAGGGCGCGCAGCCCCTCGGCCATGGACTGTGCCTGGCTCACCGTGGGCATGCGCTGCGGAGCGACGACGATGCTGCGCTCGTTCTTCGACTCCTGAAGGTTGATCATCAGGCTCTGCGCGAGGAACTTCTGGACGGCGAGTGTCGAGTCGTCCGCCTTCATCATGTCGCCCTGGAACACGGTCGACAGCCGTTCGTCCGCGACCACCGCCGTGGTTCCGCCGCCGATGGGGCGGGCGGCGCTGGGTGTGTAGGACAGGCCGCCCGTCTCGCGCAGGCTGTCGCTGCGGGCGATCACCTTGTCCGCGCCGGCCGACGTGGCCACCTTGATGATCGACGGGTCCACCGCGCCGTCGGCGGGCCAGGCGAACTCCGTGTTCGGCTTCACATGGATGACCGTCTCCACCGTGCTGGCCGCCACATCGGTTGCGTCCTTGAGATGGCTCAGGGAACCGGTGACGTCCTTGCCGTGGTGGGCGAGCGAGGCGAGGTCGGGGTCGGCGAAGGGGAGGGCGACGACGCTCTGGCCCCGGACCGTCTTCTCGAGCTTGTCGAGCCAGGCGTTGGCCACCGCCTGGTTCCTCCCGGCGACAGTCGTGCCGTTCTCCTGCTGGATCCGGTAGCCGCCCCGCATCGCGTCGACGGAGGCCAGCAGGTCCGGGTCGAGGACCCAGGTGATGTCGAGCTGACTGCCCAGCGACAGGAGCTGGTCCAGGCGTCCGCCCGGAGAGATCTCCTTGGCCAGATCGTCGTTCTTGAACACGGGCGTCTGCTGGGCGTCGGAACCGGTCTCCGCCGTGAGGTGGACGGCGGAGATGAGCGGCCAGAGGTAGGTCGTCTTCGTCTTCGTGTCCGCCGCGTCGGGCTGCCAGGGCAGGAACGTCCGCTCGATACCGAGGACCTGGTCCCACGGCTGCGCGGTGGTCCGGCCCGTGAGCGACACACCGAGTTGGTAGACCCCGTCCGCGCCGAGGTCGAGGTTCTTGGCGGGCACCGAGATGCTGAAGTGCTCCGAGCTGCCCGCGGCGAGCTTGGTGACCTTCGCGACGTATTTGCCGCCGACCTCCAGCGGGTCGAGGCCGGGCTGGAAGCTCGTGCGCCTCGAGGCGGTGTCGATGGCGGAGCGGGTGTTCAGGGACGGGCCGACGCGGATGCCCACATGGGCGTCCGTGACCGTCTGCTTGCCCTTGTTGGTGACCGAGCCCGAGACCGTGATCGTGTCGCCGTCGGTGGGGGTGCTGGGGTTCAGCGAGTCGAGACTGACGTCCACGGGACCGGACGACCCCGTGGCAGTGGCCACAGAGGCCTTCTCGGCGGCCTGGGAGGGCGTGCTCAAGGGCAGCTGGAGCAGCCCGGCCAGCAGCGGCGCCCCGGCCAGCAGTGCACCGCCCCGCCGGAGCCACCGGCGGGCAGGTGAGGGACTGGTCCCTTGGAAGTCTGCCGCCTCGGCCACGCGCTCGCCCGTCCCTCGTCGTCGTCAGTGGTCGTCGGAATGTGCGTCCACGCATGGTAACGAGGTGCGCTGAGAGTAAGTGCCGCGGAGTGGTCCGCAAGATCAGGAATGAGAGCCGACTGTCCTGTATGTGTACCTATTCTGCCCGGGAAAAGATGTGGGAGCAGGTGTGGGATTTATCCAGGCGCCCCCCATGGCTGCGGCCACGTACCCTTTTCTGTTGTGCCGAACGCCAACGAAGACAATTCCAGTGCCCTGAGCCAGGTGCAGCGCCGCGCGGTGAGTGAACTGCTGCGGGTCTCTCCTGTCGCCGACGAGCTCGCCCGCCGTTTCCAGGAGGCCGGGTTCTCGCTCGCCCTGGTCGGCGGGTCGGTCCGGGACGCGCTCCTCGGCCGGCTCGGCAACGATCTGGACTTCACGACGGATGCCCGGCCCGAGGACGTACTCAAGATCGTCCGGCCCTGGGCGGACGCGCTGTGGGAGGTCGGGATCGCCTTCGGCACGGTCGGGGCCCAGAAGGAAGCCCGCGTGGGCGATGTGGAGCAGTCGTTCCAGATCGAGATCACGACGTACCGCTCCGAGTCGTACGACCGGACCTCGCGCAAGCCGGAGGTCTCCTACGGCGACTCCATCGAGGAAGACCTCGTGCGCCGCGACTTCACGGTGAACGCGATGGCCGTCGCGCTGCCGGAGAAGGTGTTCATCGACCCGTACGGCGGCCGGGACGACCTTGCCGCCCGTGTTCTGCGCACCCCGGGCACCCCGGAAGCCTCCTTCTCCGACGATCCGCTGCGGATGATGCGGGCCGCGCGCTTCGCCGCGCAGCTCGACTTCGAGGTGGCACCCGAGGTCGTCGCCGCCATGACGGACATGGCCGGACGTATCGAGATCGTCTCCGCGGAGCGGGTACGGGACGAACTGAACAAGCTGATCCAGTCCGCACACCCGCGCAAGGGTCTGACTCTGCTGGTGGACACAGGGCTCGCCGAGCACGTGCTCCCGGAGCTTCCCGCCCTGCGTCTGGAGAGGGACGAGCACCATCGGCACAAGGACGTCTACGAGCACACGCTGATCGTTCTGGAACAGGCGATGGCGCTGGAGGAGAACGGGCCCGATCTGACGCTCAGGCTCGCCGCGCTGCTCCACGACATCGGCAAGCCGCGGACGCGACGCTTCGAGCAGGACGGACGGGTCTCTTTCCACCACCACGAAATGGTGGGCGCCAAGATGACCAAGAAGCGGATGGCGGCGCTCAAATACTCGAACGACCTCGTCAAGGACGTCTCACGTCTGGTCGAACTGCATCTGCGCTTCCACGGGTACGGCACCGGCGAGTGGACGGACTCGGCCGTCCGCCGCTATGTCCGCGACGCGGGTCCGCTCCTCGACCGTCTCCACAAGCTGACCCGTTCCGACTGCACCACGCGCAACAAGCGCAGGGCGACCGCGCTCTCCCGCGCCTACGACGGGCTGGAGGACCGCATCGCCGAGCTCAAGGAGCAGGAAGAGCTCGACGCGATCCGTCCCGACCTCGACGGCAACGAGATCATGCGGATCCTGGGCATCGACCCCGGCCCCGCGATCGGTCAGGCCTACAAGTTCCTGCTGGAGCTGCGCCTCGAGAACGGGCCGATGGAGCGTGACGCCGCGGTGACGGCGCTGAAGGAATGGTGGGCCGAGCAGGGCTGAGAGCTGAGACCTGTGAAGGGTCGCCATGTTTCACGTGAAACATGGCGACCCTTCACAGGAGATCGAGGAGTCAGCGAGCCATTGTGTTGTTCAGCCGGCCTACACGTTGCGCAGGGAGCAGTTTTCGAGCTCGCCGTATATGTTGACCCTCATCCATTGCTCCTTGTCGAACTGCCAGTTGCTTCCCCTGATCAGCACGCCGCCTTCCCAGACGACCGAAGCATCGGCGTTGTGGCCGCTCGTGCAGCGGCCGCCGCGTGGGCACCAACGCCAGTTGCTCAGTACCTTCTTCGGGGTGCCTTTGGAGATGCTGATGACGCCGGTGATGTTCCTCTTGGCGGCGTCGGCGTAGTTCACCTTGGTGATATCCCGCCCATTGCTATGGAAGTTCTCCCACAGGCTGAGCTTGATCACCTTGATGCCCAGATACTTCACATAGGTTGTGTAGGTCACCGTGTGGTTTCCGCTGGGCAGTGGACGGGCCGCGGCGGTGGAAATCCCGCTGATGGTGCTCTCTTGCCCAATGGTGACGTCGCCATTGCGCAGCGATGTCGTATTGCTGGTGTTCTGTGAACGGGCAGACAGCCCGCTTCCCTGTTCTGCGGCCTTGTTGAGGAACGACTTGAGCAGCGCCGGGTCGTGCAGGTAACCGATGAACTTGGCCTGTTCGGTCCGTGTCAGATGCCGGAACTTCTTGAGGGCATCGGCGGCGCCGTCTTCGTGAGAGTGGCGCAGGTAGTTGACGTACGCGGCCGGCGTGGCGGCGGGATCGATCTGCTTGGTCGAGGTCTGTGTAGCCTCGGCAGCGGAAACCTGCGATGCGGTGGCGGTGAGGATACCAACGGCACTGAGTACCGCCGCCATTCCATGCATGGTGCGCGTCTTCACGTTGTTCCCCGATTTCTGAAGCGAAAATCTCTCAGTCGTCGTGCTGGGCTTGGTCATTGCCGGGCACGAGACAAGATGCTTTCAATCAAACTGCCTCGGGAGCAAGGAATTTGAGGTTCTTCAGAGCGACAGGTGGTGTTGAGGATCGGCGGAGAGGCGGCTGCATGCAGGCGGCGCTGCATCGTGGAGCTGATACGGCGCCGGTCGCTGGTCGGTGATGTTTCACGTGAAACATCCCTGCTGATATCTGTCTGCGCGGGCTACTTGTTCGATCCGAGACAGAGAGTGAAGGACTCGCCGGTTTCCTTCCACGTCAGCGTTGCCGTCGTGCCCGCGACGTTCTGGCACGTGAGGGAGGGAAGCGATGCGCCGTCCGCCTTCTTGAGGACCTTGTGCGTTGCCTTGGAGTCGGTGCAGTCCACCTGGATGACGTCCGGGTTGTTGCCGGTGCCCTTGTTGTACAGGCAGTCGCCGACAGCCAACTTCTTGGCGTCCTCGCTGTTGCTGTGGATCAGCCAGCCGCCCACGATGACGCCGAGACCCGCGACGACAACGACTATGCGCAGGTACTGCTTGATGCCGCGCTTCGGGCGCTGCGGGGGGACCGGGGCGTAGCCGGGGGCCGGCTGTTGCGGGAACCCGGGCTGACCCGGTTGCTGCGGGTAACCCTGCGGGGGCTGCTGCCCGTACGGCGCCTGGCCCTGGGGCGGCTGACCGTAGGGCTGCTGCCCCTGTGCGAACGGGTTCTGGCCCTGGGGCGGCGGAGTTGTCACTGGGGGTCCCCCTGGAACGTAGGTGCGTGACGCGAACGTAAGACGCACGTAAGCTATCCGGCCTCTGTGACAACGCAGTGGCCAGAAGTGGCTCTGTGGCACTGATGTGACACTTACTGAAGCTCAAAGCGGGCCATAGCGACCGCAATTGATGCGTACACAGCTGCCACCGTGAGGACGAGAGAAACGGACCGTCCGTCAGAAGGCAGCATCAGCGCGGCCACTGCTGCCGCTCCGACGAAGGCGACGTTGAACAGGACGTCGTAGACGGAGAAGATCCGGCCGCGGAAGCCGTCGTCCACGGCGGACTGCACGATGGTGTCCGTGGCGATCTTCGCGCCCTGTGTGGTCACGCCCAGCATGAAGGCGGCGCCCAGTGTGGGGGTGGGAGCGAACGGGAGACAGAGCGCGGGCACGAGGACCGCGGCGGCGCCGGCGCAGACGGCGATCCAGAGGCCGGGGCCCAGCCGTCCGGCCGCCCAGGGTGTCACCACGGCCGCGACGAAGAAGCCGGCTCCCGAGACCCCCACGGCCAGTCCCAGCAGAGCCAGCCCGCCGTCCGAACCGGACGCCCACGCGTAGCGGCAGAGCATCAGCACCATGACCGTCAGGGCGCCGTAGCAGAAGCGCATCAGGGTCATCGTCAGCAGAGCCCAGGCCGCCTCCCGTCGTGGGAGCTCCGCCAGATGGCGCACACCTCCGGCGAGCCCTCGCGCGGTGCCGACAAGAGCGGTGCCCACATAGGGGCGGACCTGATCCTGGTCGGGCCCGAGGATCTCCGGGGCGATACGCAGCGAGGCGAGGGCCGCGCACAGATACAGGGCGGCTCCCACGAGGACCACCGCCGCGTCCGAGTCCGCGACGACCAGCCGTACGGCGAACGCGAGAGCCGCGCCCGCGGTGGCCGCGAGCGTTCCGGCGGTCGGTGAAAGCGAATTGGCGAGCACCAGCCGGTGCGCGTCGACGACCCGGGGCAGCGCGGCGGACAGCCCGGCCAGGACGAAGCGGTTGACGGCGGTGACACAGAGCGCGGAGGTGTAGAAGAGCCAGTCGGGCATCCGGCTCAGGATCAGGACGGCCGTCACGCACGCCAGCGCCGCGCGCAGCAGATTGCCGTACAGAAAAACCTGCCGGCGCCGCCATCGGTCCAGCAGGACGCCCGCGAAGGGACCGATCAGGGAGTACGGGAGGAGCAGCACCGCCATCGCGGAGGCGATGGAGGCCGCCGAGGTCTGCTTCTCCGGTGAGAAGACCACGTAGGTGGCCAGTGCGACCTGATAGACACCGTCGGCGCCCTGGGAGAGCAGCCGCACACCGAGCAGGCGTCTGAATCCCTGGAAGCGCAGGAGGACGCGCAGGTCACGCACGACGGCCATGAGGCACAGCCTCACATACGAGGAGGGTCCCCTGGCAGTAAGCCCGGGGACCCTCCTCAGCAGCGAGCACAGAAGTGTGCTTAGCGCTCGACCTCGCCCTTGATGAACTTCTCGACGTTGGCGAAAGCCTCGTCGTCGAAGTACTGGACCGGCGGGGACTTCATGAAGTAGCTCGACGCGGAGAGGATCGGGCCGCCGATACCGCGGTCCTTGGCGATCTTCGCGGCGCGCACGGCGTCGATGATGACACCGGCCGAGTTCGGGGAGTCCCAGACCTCGAGCTTGTACTCCAGGTTCAGCGGGACGTCGCCGAAGGCACGGCCCTCGAGGCGGACGTACGCCCACTTGCGGTCGTCGAGCCACGCCACGTAGTCCGAGGGACCGATGTGGACGTTCTTCTCGCCCAGCTCGCGGTCGGGGATCTGCGAGGTGACGGCCTGCGTCTTCGAGATCTTCTTGGACTCGAGGCGGTCACGCTCGAGCATGTTCTTGAAGTCCATGTTGCCGCCGACGTTGAGCTGCATGGTGCGCTCGAGACGGACACCGCGGTCCTCGAACAGCTTCGCCATCACGCGGTGCGTGATGGTCGCGCCGACCTGCGACTTGATGTCGTCGCCGATGATCGGGACGCCCGCCTCGGTGAACTTGTCCGCCCACTCCTTGGTGCCGGCGATGAAGACCGGGAGAGCGTTGACGAAGGCGACCTTGGCGTCGATGGCGCACTGGGCGTAGAACTTCGCCGCGGCCTCGGAACCGACGGGCAGGTAGCAGACGAGAACGTCGACCTGCTTGTCCTTGAGGATCTGGACGATGTCGACCGGGGCCTCGGCGGACTCCTCGATGGTCATGCGGTAGTACTTACCGAGACCGTCCAGGGTGTGACCGCGCTGGACCGTGACGCCCTTGTTCGGGACGTCGCAGATCTTGATGGTGTTGTTCTCGCTGGCACCGATGGCGTCGGAGAGGTCGAGGCCGACCTTCTTCGCGTCGACGTCGAACGCGGCGACGAACTCGACGTCACGGACGTGGTAGTCGCCGAACTGGACGTGCATCAGGCCGGGCACCTTGGCCGCCGGATCGGCGTCCTTGTAGTACTCGACGCCCTGAACCAGCGAGGCGGCGCAGTTGCCCACGCCGACGATGGCTACGCGAACCGAACCCATTCCGATTGCTCCCTGTGTCTATCGGTGAAACCCCGGACGGGGTCTCACGTGGCGGTGTCGTCGGACGGATCCGGCCGGGGGCTGTCCCGGTGCCGGGGCAGGCCGCCCGTCTCTCCAGATGTGTTGTCCTGCTGAGCGGAGCCTTCGAAGCCGGGACGCTTGACGTCCCGTCCGGCCCGCTCGCTCTCGATGAGCTCGTTCAGCCAGCGCACTTCGCGCTCCACGGACTCCATTCCGTGGCGCTGGAGCTCAAGCGTGTAGTCGTCGAGGCGCTCTCGGGTGCGCGCCAGCGAGGCGCGCATCTTCTCGAGGCGCTCCTCCAGACGGCTGCGGCGACCTTCCAGTACGCGCATGCGTACATCGCGTGACGTCTGCCCGAAGAAGGCGAAGCGAGCAGCGAAGTGCTCGTCCTCGTACGCGTCGGGACCCGTCTGCGCGAGAAGCTCCTCGAAGTGATCCTTACCTTCCGCCGTCAATCGGTAGACGATCTTGGCGCGACGTCCGGCGAGCGTTGCCGTCAGGGCGTCTTCGGGTGTGGATCCTGCTTCCTCGATCAACCAGCCGTTGGCGACCAGCGTCTTGAGGCAGGGGTAGAGCGTTCCGTAACTGAAGGCACGGAACACACCCAGTGACGTATTGAGTCGTTTGCGCAGCTCATAGCCGTGCATCGGGGACTCGCGGAGCAGGCCGAGTACGGCGAACTCGAGGATCCCGGCACGCCGGCTCATCGTCGCCTCCTCCCTGTCGCTGCCTCGTCAGCCCGGCCTTTATGCCGTGCTGATGTATCGACTCGATACATCAGCACGATAGAACGGCTCTGCGGATGCGACAAGAGGGAGCAGAGTGAACGGCGTCACATCACCGATTCATACGAAGCAAGTTGCCTGATTTGGGGTGAACTTCGGCCCTAGGTGTGTTTTGACGGTGCGTACTCTGTGCGGGATGGACAACCACCGGGAACCGAGTGACGTCTGAGTACGTCAACGTCTTTGGTGCAGTACGGGTGAATGCGCAATCGACCGCATCCGTACTTCGGGGGGACCGGAAACCAGCCGCCGTTTCCAGGCGCGCAAAGGTGCGCCTGCCCGAGGAGTAATCGTTCGATGAGCGAGCACCGTCGCAAACCGCCGCAGCCGCAGGGCGGCGGGCGTGCCGCGGCCCGGCGCGGCCAGCCGCAGGCAGGCCCGTCCGCAGGCCGCCGCGATGCACCGCGAGACGCCACCGGGTCTCCTTCCGATCCGTACGGCCCGGGGGGTGAAGAGAGCCCGTTCGGCAGCCGTGCCGAGGCGCGGCGTGCCACACAGCGCGCAGGCGCCGGAGGCCGGCGCAGAGCCGCCGAGGGCGCCGGTCCCGGTGGACCCGGTGGCCCCGGTGGCTCCGGAGGAGGGGGCGGCCGACGCGGTGGTCCCCAGGGTCCGGGCGGGCCTGGACGCGGCCGGGGCCGCGCTCCCGAGCCCGCCAAGAAACGAATCATCGACTACCCGCGCGCGGGCCGGTACGGTGCCGCGCGCTGGGTGCCGTCCTGGAAGCTCGTGACGGGCCTGTTCGTCGGCTTCACGGGCAGCCTGGTCGCGGCCGCCGGTGTCGGATACGCCCTCGTGGGTATCCCGGACGTCGGCAAGACCGCCAAGGCCCAGAACAACGTCTACTACTGGGCAGACGGCAGCGAGATGGTCGCCACGGGCGGCGAGGCCAACCGCCAGATCATCAGCTACGCGCAGATCCCCAAGGAGATGCGCTGGGCGGTGATGTCGGCCGAGAACAAGACGTTCGAGACCGACAGCGGCGTCGACCCGATGGGTATCGCCCGCGCCTTCGTGAACATGGCCAAGGGCGGCCAGACGCAGGGTGGCTCCACCATCACCCAGCAGTACGTGAAGAACGCGATGCTCCAGGACCAGTCGCAGACGGTCTCCCGCAAGCTCAAGGAGCTGTTCGTCTCGATCAAGGTCGGGGCCAAGATGCCCAAGGACCAGATCATGGCGGGCTACCTGAACTCCGCGTACTACGGGCGTAACGCCTACGGTATCCAGGCCGCCGCGCACGCCTACTTCAACAAGGACGCCACCGACCTCGACCCGAGTCAGTGCGCGTTCCTGGCGGCGGTGCTCAAGGGCGCCACGTACTACGACCCCGCCGGTGCCGAGTCGATCGACTCGGTCAACGCCACGCCGCAGAAGAACCGTAAGCGTGCCGAGGAACGCTGGCGGTGGATCCTCGGCGAAGAGGTCAAGGACGGCCGTCTGGACGCGGCCACGCGGGCCAGGTACACGAAGTTCCCCACGATCCAGTCCGCGCGGTCGAACGCCGCGCTCGGCGGACAGGTCGGCTATCTGGTCGATCTCGCCAACACGTACCTGGTGACGAACAGCAAAGACACCGGGATCACCGAGACCAAGCTCCGGCAGGGCGGCTACCAGATCCACACGACCTTCGACAAGAAGAAGGTCAACGCGCTCGAGGCCGCGGTGAAGAAGGTGCAGAAGGCCAACATCAAGCCCAAGCTGCGCCCGAAGAACGACAAGTACGTCCAGTTCGGCGGGGCGTCCGTCAACCCGGACAGTGGTGCGATCGAGGCCATCTACGGCGGCGTGGACGCGACCAAGCACTTCACCGACAACGCCGACCAGACCGGCGCTCAGGTGGGTTCGACGTTCAAGCCCTTCGTGCTGGCGGCCGCCATGTCCTGGGGCGTCAAGGATCCCAAGCTGGGTCCGGAGCAGGCGCAGGACGAACGCACCGTCGTCTCGCCGAAGAGCCTGTACAGCGGCAAGAACAAGCTCAAGATCAAGGACTACGACGGAACCGACTGGACGGACGACAAGGGCAAGGAGTGGCTCCAGCAGAACGACGGCCAGCAGTCCTACAACGCGCCCTCGTACCAGATCGACCTGCGTGAGGCGATGCGTGAGTCCGTCAACTCCGCCTATGTCCAGCTGGGCATGGACGTGGGCCTGGACAAGGTGAAGGACTCGGTACTGCGCGCGGGCATCAAGGAGTCGAGCCTCGCCAGCTCCAGGTTCCCGTCGTTCTCCCTGGGTACCTCCTCCCCGAGCGCGATCCGTATGGCCGGGGCGTACGCCACCTTCGCGGCGAGCGGCACGCAGCGGGACCCGTACTCGGTCGACAAGGTGACCAGCAAGGACGGCACCGTCTTCCAGCACGACCGCATCGCGAAGGCCGTGGAGGCCTTCACCCCGGCCGTCGCCGACAACGTCACCGACGTGCTGAAGACCGTGGTCGAGAAGGGCACGGGCACCAACGCCCAGCTCCAGGGCCGTGACGTGGCGGGCAAGACCGGTACGACCGACGGCAACAAGTCTGCCTGGTTCGTCGGGTACACCCCGCAGCTGGCCACGGCGATCGGCATGTACCGCCTGGACGACGACGAGACCAACAAGAACCGCGAGTTCCTCCAGATGTACGGCACGGGTGGCGAGAAGACCATCCACGGTGCCTCGTTCCCGTCCCAGATCTGGCGGGACTACATGGAGGTCGCGCTCAAGGGGACGGCGCCGAAGTCCTTCCCGGTGCCCGAGGACATCGGGACGATCCTCAACGACGCCCCGAGCCCGACGCCGACGCCCTCGGCCTCCGAGAGCGTGACCGAGAGCCCGAGCCCGACCCCGAGCGCCACCCTGCCGTCTCCCACGCCCTCCGCGACGTCGACGTGCAGGAAGTTCGACTTCAACTGCAACAACAACGGCGGGACCACGGGCGGGACCCCCACCGGTGGCACGGACACCGGTGCCACGGGTGCCGGCGGCACGGACGGCGGTGTGACGACCTCACCGTCGGCGACCGCCACCACCGGGAGCAGCAGAGGCAACGGCAACGGAGGCCTCTTCGGAGGCTCCGGCTGACGGTCGCCGACCACCCTTCGCGCGTGCGCCCCCTCGGGGCGCACGCGCGAAGCTGTTTCAGGGGTCGTCCCCGCTTCCGTTCTCAGACACGTACGGCAGGATGTGCGGCATGCCCAGTGCAGAGACGACGCGAGCGAGCGTTCACGAGCCGGAGCTGGTGCGGCCGACCAGGGATGACGAGGTCGCCGCCGGCGGCAGTGAGCTGATCGGCGGCCCCATCGGGCGGCGGGCCCTGCTCGGGACGTCCTGGTGGACGCCCGTGCGGGTCGTCGCGCTGGTGATGATCGGCATGTTCGCCCTCGGGATGATCCAGAAGCTGCCCTGCTACGACGGCGGCTGGTTCTTCGGAGCCAGCTCGCAGTACACGCACGCGTGCTACTCGGACATCCCGCACCTCTATCAGGGGCGGGGTTTCGCCGACGGTCTCGTGCCGTACTTCGACAAGATCCCCGGCGACATGGACTACCTCGAGTACCCGGTGCTGACCGGCGTGTTCATGGAGGTCGCGGCCTGGCTCACCCCGGGCGGCGGGAGCATCCAGCACCAGGAGCAGGTCTACTGGATGGTCAACGCGGGGATGCTGATGGTGTGCGCGGCCGTCATCGCCGTATGCACCGCACGCACCCACCGCCGTCGCCCCTGGGACGGCCTCCTGGTCGCCCTGGCGCCCGCCTTCGCGCTGACGGCCACGATCAACTGGGATCTCCTCGCCGTGGCCCTGCTGGCCGCCGCGATGCTCATGTGGTCCCGCGGACGCGCCCTGGCCTTCGGTGTCCTGATCGGGCTCGCCACGGCCGCGAAGTTCTACCCGTTCCTGATCCTCGGGCCGCTCTTCCTGCTGTGCTGGCGCACCGGCAGGTGGCGTGAGTTCGGTACGGCGCTGCTCGGCACGGTCGGGGCCTGGCTGGCCGTGAACCTTCCCGTCATGTACCTCGCGCCCGAGGGATGGGCGAAGTTCTACAGCTTCAGCCACGACCGCGGCGTCGACTTCGGCTCGGTCTTCCTGTTCGTCTCGCAGTGGCTGAAGATCGCGATCACGCCCGACACGGCCAACACCTGGGCCCTGGTCCTGATGGTGATCATCTGTGCGGGGCTGAGCGCCGTCACGCTCACCGCCCCCCGCCGCCCCCGCTTCGCCCAGCTGGCCTTCCTGATCATCGCGGCCTTCATCCTCACCAACAAGGTCTACTCGCCGCAGTACGTGCTCTGGCTGGTCCCGCTCGCGGTGCTGGCCCGGCCGCGCTGGCGGGACTTCCTCATCTGGCAGGCGTGCGAGGTCGCGTACTTCCTCGGTATCTGGATGTACCTCGCGTACACGACCAGCGGTGAGGCCCACAAGGGTCTGCCGACGGACGGCTACCAGGTCGCCATCGCAGTCCACCTGCTGGGGACGCTGTACCTGTGCGCGGTGGTCGTACGGGACATCTTCATGCCGGAGCACGACGTGGTGCGCCGTGCGGGCGACGACGACCCGTCGGGAGGGATCCTCGACGGCGCGGAGGACGTCTTCGTCCTCGGCCCGGCCGCGCATCCGCCGCGGCACGCGGCGCACTTCGAGGGGGCTGCCCCGGCCGACTGGCACGAGGACTCGGCACCCGGAGACCGTTCGCTCTGAGCGAACAGGACGGGGAAGTGCCACGCGAAAGGCCGTACACGGAGTCCGTGTACGGCCTTTTCGTCGCTCCCGAGTGCGCCGAGCGGGGTCAGCGCTCGACGACGCGGTCGAACTGCGTGGTGGTGTGCCGCAGATGGGCCACCAGTTCGTCGCCGACCTTCGGCTCCGTGGCGTCGTGGGGCACGAAGAGGATCGAGACCTGCATGTGCGGAGGCTCGGCGAACCAGCGCTGCTTGCCGGCCCAGACGAACGGAGAAAGGTTCCGGTTGACCGTCGCGAGGCCGGCGCGCGCGACGCCCTTGGCCCGCGGCATGACGCCGTGCAGAGCCTTGGGGGCCTCCAGGCCCACCCCGTGCGACGTACCGCCCGCCACGACCACGAGCCAGCCGTCCGAGGCCGCCTTCTGCTGCCGGTAGCCGAAGCGGTCGCCCTTGGAGACGCGCGTGACGTCCAGGACGGCCCCGCGGTACTCCGTGGCCTCGTGGTCCCCAAGCCACAGCCGCGTCCCGATGCGGGCGCGGAAGTGGGTCTGCGGGAACTGCCGCTGAAGGCGCGCGAGTTCCTCGGCCTTGAGGTGGCTGACGAACATCGTGTGCAGGGGCAGCCGGGCCGCGCGGAGGCGGTCCATCCAGCCGATGACCTCCTCGACGGCGTCCGAGCCGTCGGTGCGGTCCAGCGGCAGGTGAATCGCGAAGCCCTCCAGCCGGACGTTCTCGATGGCGGAGTGCAGATGCGGCAGGTCCTCCTCGCTCACGCCGTGCCGCTTCATCGAGGACATCACCTCGATGACGACACGGGCGCCCACGAGGCCGTACACGCCGTCGATGGACGACACGGAGCGGATGACCCTGTCGGGCAGCGGCACGGGCTCCTCGCCGCGCCTGAACGGCGTCAGGACCAGCAGATCGCCGCCGAACCAGTCCTTGATCCGGGCGGCCTCGTACGTGGTGCCGACGGCGAGGATGTCCGAGCCCAGGCGGGTGGCCTCGTCCGCGAGCCGTTCATGGCCGAAGCCGTAGCCGTTGCCCTTGCAGACGGGGACGAGCCCCGGGAACTGCTCGGACACCTGCTTGTGGTGTGCCCGCCAGCGCGCGGTGTCGACGTAGAGCGTGAGCGCCATGGCCGGTCCCGGAACCTTTCTCGTGGCTGCGGTGTATCAGAGGTATGAAATGGAATTGTCGCTGATTCGCCGGGCCGATGGGGCGGTCCCGGGCCGGTTCGGCGGCCCGGGATCGTGATTCGCGGCGATTCGGGGCCGATCGGGGCCGTTCAAAGGGCCCGGGGCGGGGTTCCGGACGGCTCAGCGCCGAGACATGTACATGTCGAGAGCCTTGTGGAGCAGCTTGTTGAGCGGGAAGTCCCACTCGCCGAGGTACTCGGCGGCCTCTCCGCCCGTGCCCACCTTGAACTGGATCAGACCGAAGAGGTGATCGGTCTCGTCCAGCGAGTCGGAGATGCCGCGCAGGTCGTAGACCGTGGCTCCCAGGGCGTACGAGTCGCGCAGCATGCGCCACTGCATCGCGTTAGAGGGCCGCACCTCGCGCCCGATGTTGTCCGAGGCCCCGTAGGAGTACCAGACGTGACCGCCGACGACGAGCATCGTCGCGGCCGAAAGGTTCACTCCGTTGTGCCGGGCGAAGTAGAGCCGCATGCGGTTGGGGTCCTCGGTGTTGAGGGCCGTCCACATGCGCTGGAAGTACGAGAGCGGGCGCGGCCGGAAGTGGTCACGGGTCGCGGTGATCTCGTAGAGCCGCTGCCACTCCTCCAGGTCCTGGTAACCGCCCTGGACGACCTCGACGCCGGCCTTCTCGGCCTTCTTGATGTTGCGGCGCCACAGCTGGTTGAAGTTCCTGTGGACCTCTTCGAGGGAACGGTTGGCCAGCGGCACCTGGAAGACGTAGCGGGGCTGGACGTCGCCGAAGCCGGCACCGCCGTCCTCGCCCTGCTGCCAGCCCATGCGGCGCAGCTTGTCGGCGACCTCGAAGGCGCGCGGCTCGATGAAGTCGGCCTCGATGTCGCGCAGGCGCTTCACGTCCGGGTTCTGGATGCCGCCCTTGATGGACGTGGCCTCCCAGCGCCGGATGATCACCGGAGGGCCCATCTTCACGGAGAAGGCGCCCTGCTGCTTGAGGTGCGCGAGCATCGGCTGGAGCCAGTCGTCGAGGTTCGGTGCGAACCAGTTGATGACCGGACCCTCGGGCAGGTAGGCGAGATAGCGCTTGATCTTGGGCAGCTGGCGGTACAGCACCAGACCCGCGCCGACCATCTGGCCGCTGTTGTCGTCGAACCACCCGAGGCTCTCGGAGCGCCACTCGGCCTTGACGTCCGCCCATGCGGGGACCTGCATGTGGCTGGCCGCGGGCAGGCTCTGGATGTATGCCAGATGCTGCTCTCGGCTGATGGTCCTCAGGGTCAGGCTCATTCGGGGGGCTCCTCGGGCTGGTGTGTCCCCATGGGTACAAGGGCTCCGGCTCTCGCGCCGAAGCCTACTGCGCCCTGCGAGCGCCCCGAATGGCCGTATGGGACCTGAACCGCGGGGGCGCGGTGCGAAGCGCCCCGAGGTCAGGGGAAAACGGACGTTCGGCTCAGATCACACCGCCGAACAGGCCGCCGTGGGCCAGACCGAGGTAGAAACCGACGCCCGAGAGACCGAGTCCGACGATCAGTCCGAACCGTTCCCGGGTCGTCGCGGAGATGAACTGGCCGTAGGCGCCGGCAAGGATCCCGATCAGACCGGCCCACGAGCTGAGCAGATGGAGGCTGTGGAACATCGACGTGACGAAGGCCAGGACTCCGAACACCAGGGTCACCACGAGCAGGGTGTCCTGGAGCGGATGAGGCTTGCCGTCCGTGGCGAAGAGTGAGCCGGTGGTGCTGGGACGCATTGTCTGTGCCATAAGGCACCTCCTGCGGAAGGCGGCGCATCGTAGCGCCATACACACCCGATGTGTACAGATTGACGGCCAACCCGGTCGGATTTCAACCGGAAGCAGGTGTGCAGGTAGTCTGTAGCCTCTGCACCGGTGTCTGCCCAGGCTCACAGCCAGGTCACGACAGGGATCACCGCTCGGTTCGCCGATCGGAGACCCGATTGTCAGTGGCGGCCGATACCGTTGCGTACGCATAACAACCCTCCTGCCACGGAACGACCGTGGCCGCTGAGTCCAAAGGAGGTGGGTTCCACATGCGTCACTACGAAGTGATGGTCATCCTCGACCCCGATCTGGAGGAGCGCGCTGTCGCCCCCCTGATCGAGAACTTCCTCTCCGTCGTCCGTGAGGGCGCCGGAAAGGTCGAAAAGGTCGACACCTGGGGCCGTCGTCGTCTCTCGTACGAGATCAAGAAGAAGCCCGAGGGCATCTACTCGGTCATCGACCTGCAGGCCGAGCCTGCGGTCGTCAAGGAGCTCGACCGCCAGATGAACCTGAACGAGTCGGTCCTCCGGACCAAGGTCCTCCGCCCCGAGACCCACTGAGCTCTCCAGCTCAGCTGGTCTCGGGCATCGAGTAGCACCAGCAGCCAGCAGCAAACCCGCCGAGAGGTTCCCCCATGGCAGGCGAGACCGTCATCACGGTCGTCGGCAATCTTGTCGACGACCCCGAGCTGCGCTTCACCCCTTCCGGTGCGGCGGTCGCGAAGTTCCGTGTCGCGTCCACCCCCCGCACCTTCGACCGTCAGACCAATGAGTGGAAGGACGGCGAGAGCCTGTTCCTGACCTGCTCGGTCTGGCGTCAGGCGGCGGAGAACGTCGCCGAGTCGCTCCAGCGAGGCATGCGCGTCATCGTGCAGGGCCGGCTGAAGCAGCGGTCCTACGAGGACCGTGAGGGCGTCAAGCGCACGGTCTACGAACTGGACGTAGAGGAAGTCGGCGCCAGCCTGAAGAGCGCCACGGCCAAGGTCACCAAGACCACGGGCCGAGGCGGTCAGGGCGGTTACGGCGGCGGCGGCAACGGCGGCGCCCAGCAGGGCGGCAGCTGGGGCGGTGGCTCCGGCGGCGCCCAGCAGGGCGGCGGCGCTCCGGCCGAAGATCCCTGGGCGACCGGCGCTCCCGCCGGTGGCAACCAGGGCGGCGGCGGTGGCGGTGGCGGCGGCTGGGGCGGAAGCTCCTCCGGCGGTTCCGGCGGCGGCTACTCGGACGAGCCCCCCTTCTAGGCCTCAGGGCCTGGGGTGGGCCGTACTCCCACTTCTTGATCACACAGGAGATACACCATGGCGAAGCCGCCTGTGCGCAAGCCTAAGAAGAAGGTCTGCGCGTTCTGCAAGGACAAGGTCACGTACGTGGACTACAAGGACACGAACATGCTGCGGAAGTTCATTTCCGACCGCGGCAAGATCCGTGCCCGCCGCGTGACCGGCAACTGCACGCAGCACCAGCGTGACGTCGCCACGGCTGTGAAGAACAGCCGTGAGATGGCGCTGCTGCCCTACACGTCCACCGCGCGATAAAGGAAGGGTGACCGACACATGAAGATCATCCTTACCCACGAGGTCTCCGGCCTCGGCGCCGCCGGCGAGGTCGTCGACGTCAAGGACGGTTACGCTCGCAACTACCTGATCCCGCGGAACTTTGCGATCCGCTGGACCAAGGGTGGCGAGAAGGACGTCGCGCAGATCCGTCGTGCTCGCAAGATCCACGAGATCGCGACCATCGAGCAGGCCAACGAGATCAAGGCCCGCCTCGAAGGCGTCAAGGTCCGCCTGGCCGTTCGCTCCGGCGACGCCGGTCGTCTCTTCGGTTCCGTCACCCCGGCCGACGTCGCTTCGGCGATCAAGGCTTCCGGTGGCCCCGAGGTCGACAAGCGCCGCATCGAGCTGGGCTCGCCCATCAAGACCCTGGGCGCCCACGAGACGTCCGTGCGTCTGCACCCCGAGGTTGCCGCCAAGGTCAGCATCGAGGTTGTCGCTGCCTGAGTGCAGCACTCGGCATAGCTGAGAGGAAGGGCCGCACCCCTCGGGGTGCGGCCCTTCTGCTTTCCAAGAGCGCCTCCGCCGGGGTCCTCCCCGGATGTCGGCAGCGCTGTTTCACGTGAAACCCCCCGTTTCCCGTGAAACGGTCGGCGTACGTCAGCGGGTGGCGCCCGTGACGATCCAGCGGCCCGAGCGGGAGCGCAGCCACAGGGTGAGCATCCGCATGGCCATCATCAGCGTCATCGCTCCCCAGAGCGCGGTCAGCCCGCCGCCGAGAACGGGAACGAGCAGAGCGGCGGGGGTGAACACCGCCAGGGTGAGGAGCATGGCCCAGGCCAGGTAGGGGCCGTCCCCCGCGCCCATCAGCACGCCGTCCAGCACGAAGACGATCCCGCAGATCGGCTGCGAGACGGCCACCATCACCAGGGCGGGCAGTGCCGCGTCCTGTACACCCGAGTCACCGCTGAACAGGGGAAGGAACAGGGGGCGAGCGGCGATGACCAGCAGACCGAGGACGAGCCCGGTGACGAGCCCCCACCGCACCATGCGGCGGCAGGCCTCACGGGCGCCCTGGGCGTCGCCGGCGCCCAGATGGCGCCCGATGATCGCCTGTCCCGCGATGGCGATGGCGTCGAGCGCGAAGGCGAGCAGACTCCACAACGACAGAATGATCTGGTGTGCCGCCATGTCGGCGTCCCCGAGCCGCGCGGCGACAGCCGTGGCGATCAGGAGGATCGTCCGGAGCGACAGTGTCCGGACGAGCAGGGGGGTGCCGGCCCGGGCGCAGGCTCGTATGCCGCCGGCGTCCGGTCGCAGGGATGCGCCGTGACTGCGCGCTCCGCGGAGGACGACGTGGAGATAGACGGCGGCCATCCCGCACTGGGCGATGACCGTGCCCCAGGCGGAGCCGGCGATGCCGAGGCCGGCGCCGTAGACGAGGACGGTGTTGAGGACCGCGTTGGCGACGAAGCCTCCGACGGCGACATACAGCGGGGTCTTCGTGTCCTGGAGCCCACGCAGAATTCCGGTGGCGGCGAGCACGACGAGCATGGCGGGGATGCCGAGCACCGAGATCCGCAGATAGGTCGTCGCATACGGCGCGGCCGAGTCGGAGGCGCCGAACAGCTCCATGAGGGAGGGCGCGGTGGGCAGCGCCACGGCGATCACGGCCACGCCGATGAGCAGGGCGAGCCAGATGCCGTCCATGCCCTGGCGGATCGCGGCCCGCAGATCCCCGGCGCCGACCCTGCGGGCGACCGCCGCAGTCGTGGCGTAGGCGAGGAAGACGAAGACTCCGACGGCTGTCATGAGGAGGGCCGAGGCGACGCCGAGTCCGGCCAGCTGCGCGGTTCCGAGATGGCCGACGACGGCACTGTCGGCCAGCACGAAGAGGGGCTCGGCCACGAGCGCGCCGAACGCCGGAACGGCCAGTGCGACGATCTCTCGGTCGTGCCGGTGGCGGACGGTTCCGGGCGCCGGGGGAGCCTGTGTCATGAGCATCAATCTAATCTTCCACAGGTAAGAGATGCAAACGGCTAAGGACCCTTACTTTTGTGCGAGCGGGGTGTGTTGTGGCGCACTGTTCGAGGCGAACTTGATCCCGCTGGAGAAGTTTTTCTTCTGCACAGCCGGTGGACGGGAAAATGCCAGGTCAGGACGTGTTCTTCAGAAGGCCTGAGGGCTTGTTCACAGGGCTGTCCACCGGGTCGTGCACAGGTTTCGCGGAGTTCTCCACAGCATAGGGGCCGTCGTCCACATGGCCTGTGGATAACCAGATTGGCTGACGGTGCCCGCGGGCCTAACGTGGTGCGGCGCCCGTTCTCTTCTCCGTCCTCGGAAAGCACGCAAAACCGACGCGCGAGATCCGGAGTCGGGCCGCTCACTTGTCAGTGCCGTGCCGTAGAAATTGAAGGCACTGCTAGGTCCGCTCCGCGGACGGGAGGAGGTGGCTCGGTGACTATTTCCGAGCCCTTGGACGACCCCTGGGCGGACAGCGGTCCCAGTGATCGTCTGCCCTCGTCCCGTCGGCGTGGGAACGGCGGCCGAGGCCGCGACGAGCAGCACGACCGGGACAACGGTTCCTGGGAGAGCGGCGGTTCGTCCTTCGAGCGGGTGCCGCCGCAGGACCTCGACGCCGAGCAGTCCGTCCTCGGTGGCATGCTCCTGTCGAAGGACGCCATCGCCGATGTCGTCGAGGTGCTCAAGGGCCACGACTTCTACCGCCCGGCGCACGAGACCATCTACGGCGCGATTCTCGACCTGTACGCGAAGGGCGAGCCGGCCGACCCCATCACGGTCGCGGCCGAGCTCACCAAGCGCGGCGAGATCACCAAGGTCGGCGGCCCGCCGTATCTGCACACCCTTGTCCAGACGGTCCCGACCGCGGCGAACGCCGAGTACTACGCGGAGATCGTGCACGAGCGGGCGGTCCTGCGCCGCCTGGTCGAGGCGGGCACGCGCATCACGCAGATGGGGTACGCGGCCGACGGCGACGTCGACGAGATCGTCAACAGTGCCCAGGCCGAGATCTACGCGGTCACCGAGCAGCGGACCACCGAGGACTATCTGCCGCTCGGCGACATCATGGAGGGCGCGCTCGACGAGATCGAGGCGATCGGATCGCGTTCGGGGGAGATGACCGGCGTGCCGACCGGCTTCACCGACCTCGACTCGCTCACCAACGGCCTGCATCCCGGCCAGATGATCATCATCGCGGCCCGTCCCGCCATGGGTAAGTCGACGCTGGCCCTGGACTTCGCCCGGACCTGCTCGATCAAGCACAACATGCCCAGC
This sequence comes from Streptomyces sp. NPDC005281, assembly GCF_040607495.1. Taxonomy (NCBI): domain Bacteria; kingdom Bacillati; phylum Actinomycetota; class Actinomycetes; order Kitasatosporales; family Streptomycetaceae; genus Streptomyces; species Streptomyces sp. NPDC005281. The sequence continues at coordinate 223,379 of NZ_JBEXGX010000003.1, forward strand.
GTGATCTTCTCGCTCGAAATGGGCCGTAACGAGATCGCGATGCGCCTGCTCTCGGCCGAGGCGCGGGTGGCCCTGCACCACATGCGCTCCGGCACCATGACGGACGAGGACTGGACCCGGCTCGCCCGCCGTATGCCGGACGTCTCGGCCGCCCCCCTCTACATCGACGACTCCCCGAACCTGTCGATGATGGAGATCCGCGCCAAGTGCCGCCGCCTCAAGCAGCGCGCCGACCTCAAGCTCGTGGTCATCGACTACCTCCAGCTGATGCAGTCCGGCGGCAAGCGTTCCGAGAGCCGCCAGCAGGAGGTCTCCGACATGTCGCGAAACCTGAAGCTGCTGGCGAAGGAGCTGGAGCTGCCGGTGATCGCGCTGTCCCAGCTCAACCGTGGCCCCGAGCAGCGTACGGACAAGAAGCCCATGGTCTCCGACCTGCGTGAGTCCGGCTCGATCGAGCAGGACGCCGACATGGTCATCCTGCTCCACCGCGAGGACGCGTACGAGAAGGAGTCCCCCCGAGCCGGCGAGGCCGACATCATCGTCGGCAAGCACCGTAACGGCCCGACGGCGACGATCACGGTCGCCTTCCAGGGTCACTACTCGCGCTTCGTGGACATGGCACAGACCTGATCCGGTGGCCCCGCGGGGCCGCTTCGGTTCAATCCGCTCGACGTCCGGCGTCAGGACGGGTGGACTGGTGCCATGACGACATCCCACGATGATCTGCTTCCCGGCACACGCCGGGCCCTGCTGCATCGCATCGCCGTCGCGCAGAGCGAGGGACGGACGCCGTCACTCGTCGCGACGGTGGTCCGGGGCGGGAAGGCGGTATGGACCGGGGCGCGGACCTCGGTGGACGGTCACGGACCGGACGAGAACGTGCAGTACCGGATCGGCTCTATCACCAAGACCTTCACCGCCGTGCTGGTGCTGCGGTTGCGCGACGAGGGTGTCCTGGACCTCGGTGATCCGCTGGAGAAGCATGTGCCGGGCACCGGCGCGGGCGAGGTCACCATCTCCCAACTGCTCGCCCACACCGGAGGTCTGGCCGCCGAGTCACCCGGGCCGTGGTGGGAGCGCACATCCGGTTCGCTGCGTCCCGAACTGGCCGATGTGCTGGGCGAGCAGCCGTTCCGGCATCCGGTCGGACGCCGGCACCACTACTCGAACCCCGGCTACACGCTGCTCGGCGCGCTGGTCGAGGAGTTGCGCGGCGCACCCTGGGAAGAAGTGCTGCGCCGCGAGATTCTCGAACCGCTCGGCCTGCACCGTACGAGCGCTCGCCCGCGGGCGCCGCACGCCGGGGGCTGGGCCGTCCATCCGTGGGCGGACGCGATGATGCCCGAACCCGCGGAGGACCTGGGGCGGATGGCTCCGGCCGGGCAGTTGTGGTCCACCACAGGGGACTTGGGCCGCTTCGCCGTCTTCCTCGCCCACGGCGACGACCGGGTGCTGAGTGCGGAGTCCGTCAGGGAGATGCGCGAGCCCGCCGCTCCGCCCGAGACCGCGGAGCCGGCGGCGGTGTCCTCGTACGGACTCGGCCTCCAGATCGTGCATCGTGCCGGCCGCACCCTCGCCGGACACTCCGGTTCCCTGCCGGGCTTCCTCGCCGGACTGGTGGTCGACGTGGAGGAGGATGTGGCGGCGGTGGTGCTGTCCAACTGCACCTCGGGGCCGCCCGTGTTCACCGTGGCCGCCGATCTGGTGCGGATCGTCGCCGAGGCGGAGCCGCGGATCCCCGAACCCTGGCAGCCGATGGCCGAAGTGGACCAGAAAGCCCTGGAGTTGGCGGGTCAGTGGTACTGGGGGACTCAGGCGTTCGGGCTGCGGCTGCCGGCCGACGGGGGGTTGGTGCTGGGCCCACTCTCGGGCGTAGGCAGGGGCGCCCGCTTCCGGGCGAACGGCGACGGGACATGGACGGGGCTCGACGGCTACTACGCGGGCGAGCTTCTGCGGCCCGTACGACGGCCTGACGGCTCCGTGAGCCACCTGGACCTCGGGTCGTTCGTGTTCACGCGGCAGCCGTACGACGAGGACGCTCCGGTGCCCGGCGGAGTGGACCCGGAAGGCTGGCGAGGAGTCCGGTAGGCGGCACCGGACGAGAGGGGCCCCGTTTCACGTGAAACGGGGCCCCTCTCGCCGCGTGCGGCGAACACCTCAGAGCGGGAGCTTGAAGCCGATGTGCGAGGCCTCGAATCCGAGTCGCTCGTAGAAGCGATGGGCGTCGGTGCGGGAGGCGTCGGAGGTCAGCTGGACCAGCCGGCAGTCCTGACGCCGGGATTCCGCGACCGCCCACTCGACGAGTTGCGTCCCCAGGCCGCCGCCCCGCTCGTCGGCGTGGATACGAACGGCCTCGACGACCGAGCGGGTGGCCCCTCTGTGGGACAGGCCGGGAATCACGGTGAGTTGCAGGGTGCCCACGACGCGGCCGTCGCGGTCGGCGACGACCAGGTGCTGGTTCGGGTCGCGGCCCAGACGGTCCAGGGCGTCGAGGTACGGGGTCAGGTCGTCGGGCGATTCGCGTCGGGCGCCGAGCGGGTCGTCGGCCAGCATCGCGACGATGGCGGGCACGTCGTCGGCGACTGCGGCTCGTATCTCAAGATCAGCCATGAAGGCAGCCTACGAGGGCACGCTCGCGGAAGGCACGGGGTGGGCGGGTGTGCTCGCCGACTCCACGGCCCGGACCAGGGATGCCAGGGCAGGGTTTCCGGCCGCGTCGTCGAGCGCCTCGCGCAGAGCGGCGTCATTGGTGGGCCGGGCTTCGGCGAGAAGCCTCAGTCCCGCTTCGCTGACATTCGTGTAGATGCCGCGCCGGTCGGTGGGGCAGAGATAGCGGGCCAGCAGTCCGCGGTCCTCGAGGCGGGTGACCAGCCGTGTGGTGGCGCTCTGGCTGAGGACGACCGCGTCCGCGACCTGCTTCATCTGGAGGTGGCCGCCCTCCCCGTCGTGCTGTCGGCTGAGCACGTCGAGCAGGGAGTACTCCCGCACGCTGAGCCCGTGCCCGGCCTGGAGGGCCCGCTCGATGTGGGCCTCGATCCTCCCGTGCAGCAGGGAGAGCGCGCACCAGCCCTGAGCGAGGGCGGTCAGCGCGGGGTCCGTGGCTGTCATGGCGTTTCCTCCGTCCCGGAGCGGCTGAGACCAGGATAGGGCACGGGCGCAATAGTCCGCTGTTGCGCATAGCCCGCGTCTGCAACTATTGTGAGCGCAGGCAAAGTGCTCGTGCAATCTTCTGGAAGGCGTATCCACATGCCTCTCGCGCTTCTGGCCCTCGCGATCGGGGCCTTCGGAATCGGAACGACCGAGTTCGTGATCATGGGCGTCCTGCCCGAGGTCGCCGGAGACTTCGGTGTCTCCATTCCCACGGCCGGACTGCTGGTGACCGGCTACGCCCTGGGGGTCGTGATCGGTGCGCCGATCATGACCGCGCTCGGCACCAAGGTGTCCCGCAAGCGGATGCTGATGGTGCTAATGGGGCTGTTCGTCCTCGGCAATCTGATCTCCGCCGTGGCTCCGACCTTCTGGCTGATGTTCGCGGGCCGGGTGGTCGCCTCCCTCGCACACGGTGCCTTCTTCGGCATCGGGTCGGTGGCCGCCGCCGAACTGGTCGCACCCGAGAAGAAGGCCGGCGCCATCGCGATGATGTTCAGCGGACTCACCGTCGCCAATGTCGTCGGCGTCCCCCTGGGCACACTGATCGGGCAGTCCGCCGGCTGGCGCGTCACGTTCACGGGAGTCGCCGCGCTCGGTGTCGTCGGACTGCTGGGAATCGCCAGACTGGTCCCGGAGATGCCGAAGCCCGAGGGAGTGCGTCTGCGCCACGAGTTGGCCGCTTTCAAGAACGTCCAGGTCCTGCTCGCGATGGCGATGACCGTGCTCGGATTCGGCGGTGTCTTCGCGGCCGTCACCTACATCGCGCCGATGATGACGCACGTCGCCGGCTTCGCCGACGGGTCCGTCACCTGGCTGCTGGTGCTCTTCGGTCTCGGCATGGTCGGCGGGAACCTGATCGGCGGCAGGTTCGCCGACCGCGCGCTGATGCCGATGCTGTACGTGTCCCTGGGCGGCCTCGCCGTCGTGCTCGCCCTCTTCACCCTCACCGCGCACAACAAGATCCTGGCGGCCGTCACGATCGCCCTGATCGGCGCTCTGGGCTTCGCGACCGTGCCTCCCCTGCAGAAGCGCGTTCTCGACCAGGCGCACGGCGCCCCCACGCTGGCCTCGGCCGTGAACATCGGCGCCTTCAACCTCGGCAACGCCCTCTCCGCCTGGCTCGGAGGCGTCGTGATCGCCGCGGGCCTCGGCTACACCGCCCCCAACTGGGTGGGCGCGGCTCTCGCGGCCGGAGCGCTCGTCCTGGCCGTCCTCTCGGCAGCTCTGGAGCGCCGCACCTCCCGGGCCGGCCTCGTGGTCGCCGCAGGCGCCGCCGCCGAAGCCCGGACCGCCGTCCGCCACTGACCGGGACCGGGTTCGCCGCGGGGCCGGGGCCGTCCCCGCGGCGTCTCGATCCAGCACGTTCCCGACCCGACACAGAACACCCCCACAAGGAGAAGTCCCTGATGAGCACCATCACCGCCGTCGCCCCCCTGACCATCGAGGACGCCGAGGTCCTCGTCACGGCGGCCCGGCGTGCCGCCGAAGCCGCCGGTGTCCGGATCAGCGCCACCGTCCTCGACGCGGGCGGCCACCTGCTCGCCTTCCGGCGGGATGACCGGGCTGTGCTGATCTCGGGAGAGACCAGCACACGCAAGGCCTACACTGCACTCCAGCTCGACTCGGCCACCGCCGATCTCGTCGACGCGGTGCAGCCCGGCGGTCTCTTCCACACCCTGCCCACCGCGCTCGACCGTCCCCTGCTGTTCATCGCGGGCGGCGTTCCGGTCCATCGCGACGGCCGTCTGATCGGCGCGATCGGGGTCGGCGGCGGTATGCCCGACCAGGACCACGGCTTCGCCGTCTCCGCTGTCGAATCACTCGTCGCCGCCGAATCACTCGTCTGACGCTCGCCGCCGGGCGATCGTCAGACGTACGACGGTCCGGTTGTGCCGGTCCCCCATGCGCCCGGGGGACCGGCACTCCGTGTATCCGGGGCCGTTCCGGCTTCCTAGCCGGCGGCCACGGTCAGCGGCGCGAAGCGGCGGGTCCAGTCACCGGGCAGTTCCGGGATCCTGTGGGTCATGACCGCGTTGAGGCCGACGGTGGCCAGCCCGCGTTCCTTCAGCCAGCTCAGCAGGTCTTCGTGCCGGACGTCGACGTCGGTGCGCAGTGGACGGTCCGTGTGTGCGGCGAGAGAGGAGACGAGAGCCTTGGCCGTCTTGGTGTCCCGGGCGATCAGGGGACCCACGACCTGGGTGGCCATGTTGGGCCAGGCGGCCGTGTAGCCGACGATCCGGCCGTTCTCCTCGGCCACCCGCAACTGGTCCGCGAAGGCGGGCAGCCGCGTGATCATGTGGGTGCGGTCGGCGCCGAAGACCTCTTCGTCCAGCCGCAGGACGGGAGCCAGATCCTCCGCCGTGGCCGGGCGCGTGAAGACCCCTGGCTCGGAGATGTCGGGAGTGAACACTCCACTGACCATCTCCGCCTGGCCGGTGAGCTTGAATCCCAACTCCTCGTAGAGCGGGCGCCCGTAAGGGGTGGCGTGCAGCGTCAGGGGGGTGGTGCCCATCTCCTCGAGGACGTGCCGCATCAGCCGGCGGCCGACACCCTGGCGCGCGTGCCGCTCGGCGACGAGGACCATGCCGATCGCGGCCAGTGCCGGACGCTCGCGGGGTCCGTATTCCGTCACCACGCACGCGGTGACAAGACCGCCTGCGGGGTCGTCGATCCCGTAACCGGTCCCCCCGGCCAGCAGCAGGCCCCACTTGTGCTCCTCACGGGGCCAGCCCCGGTCCTCGGACAAGTCGGCGCAGGCGACGAGGTCGCGGGGCGTCAGACGGCGAATGGGCAGAGCGGCGGAGGTAGAAGTCGGCACGCAGGTCAGGCTGTCCGAGAGGACTCCCTGCCGTCCACCGCTTTCCCGGCATTCCCACCGGCTTTTGGCCATGCTCCGCATCGGCTGATCGCGGTCCACTGACCCGGGCGGGGATCTTCCCGGGTCAGCCCAGATCGGGCGCGTGCATGGCTCGTACGCCCTCGATGTTGCCGTCGAGATAGTGCCTCAGCGACAGCGGTACGAGGTGCACGGACGCGATGCCGACCCGGGTGAACGGGACGCGGACGATCTCGTATTCACCGCAGGGCTCTTCAATTTCGGGACCGTGCCGCAGGGACGGGTCCATGGACTCCAGGCGGCAGACGAAGAAGTGCTGGACCTTCACGCCGGTCGCGCCGCCGTCGTCACCGATGTGCTCGACGGTGTCGACGAAGCAGGGCACCACATCGACGATCTTGGCGCCCAATTCCTCGTGCACCTCACGGTGGAGCGCTTCGACGACAGTTGTGTCCTCCGGTTCGACCCCGCCACCCGGTGTGAGCCAGTAGGGATCGACGCCGGGCTTGGTGCGCTTGATCAAGATCAGGTCGTCGCCGTCGAGCAGGACGGCACGTGCGGTGCGCTTGACCACGGGTCGGACGGTCATGGGAGAAATGTGGCCCGGCTGGTTCCACGTGAAACATCCTGCGGCCACGATTCCGCGTGAAAGCCCCCAAGAATGTTCCGGTTACCGGTCCGTGCCGGGCTCAGCTCCAGTCGGAGGCCGCCCGCAGCAGCCATTCGTGCGCCCGGGCGATGTGCGGCATCGCCAGCGTTCCCGTCCGTACGACCAGGAAGTAGGTACGCAGCGGGGGCACCGCGGGGTCGAGGAGTGCCACGACGTCTCCGCGCTCGATCGCGTCGGAGCAGAGGTATCTGGGCAGGACGGTGAGGCCCGCGCCCGCGGAGGCGCAGGCGAGAACCGCCCGGAGATCCGGGACGATCACCGTGCCGGAGGCGGCGGGGCGGCAGTCGAAGACCGAGGCCCAGTAGCGGGCGACGAGCGGCAGCGACTCGTGGACTTCGACGATGGGAACGTTCTCGAGAGCGTGGGCGCCCCTGCGGCGGAGTTTGCCCGGACCGATCTCGGCGGCCCAGCGCGGAGCCGCGACCAGGACGTGCTCCTCGTCGCAGAGCGGAGTCGCGGTGAGCAGCGCACCCCGTGGCTGGGCCGTCGCCATGGCCAGATCATGATGTCCGGCGGCGAGCCCCTCCATCGTCTCCTCCGCGTTGCCGAAGGAGGCGCGCAGTGTGAAGCCCTGGCCGTCGTCCCCGGTCAGACCCATCAGAGCGGGCAACGCGCGTTCCGCGGTGAACTCGGGGGGTCCCGCGAGATGCAGCGTGCGAAGGGAGGAGTCCTCGTCGAGCCCGGTCTCGGTGATCTCCACGAGGGCGTCGAGATGCGGCGCCGCCTTGTGGGCGAGTTCGTCGCCGATGGTCGTGGGGGTGACCCCACGCGCCTGGCGCAGGAACAGGGGCCGCCCCAACTGGCGCTCCAGCGTGCGGATCTGCGAAGTGACGGCCGGCTGGGACAGGCCGAGCAGTGCGGCGGCACGAGTGAAGGATCCGGCCCGGTGCACAGTCACGAACGTGCGCAGCAAGGCCAAGTCCATGGTGCCTCTCCCCTTTCAGCACCCCCGCGCGAACCTCAACTATAAATAAGTCGATAGGTCGCTGTCGCTACGGTGATTGGACACTGACGCAGAGTCAACTAGCCTTGTTCGCGCGGTTCTTCGCGCGCAGAACCGGGACGGTCCGAGCCACGAGGGGGGAGGCTCGGACCGTCCGTCGTGCGTGGTGGACGCGCTGATCACGCGGCGCCGGCCGCCCTACTCCGCGGTTGCGTCGAGGGCCCGCAGAATGTCCGCCACCAGGTCCTCGGGATCCTCGGCGCCGGCGGAGAAGCGGATGAAGCCATCCGGGACGGCGTCCCCGCCCCACCGGCCGCGCCGCTCGGCCGTGGACCGCACCCCGCCGAAGCTGGTGGCGTCGTCCACCAGGCGCAGCTCGTCGAGGAAGCGCTCCGCCCGTTCGCGCGAGGGCAGCGTGAAGGAGATCACACAGCCGAAGCGGCGCATCTGCTGCGAGGCGATCTTGTGCGAGGGGTCGTCGGGCAGTCCCGGGTAGCGCAGCCCCGTCACCTCGGGCCGGTCCCGCAGAACCTCGGCGATCGTCTTCGCGGTGCAGCTCTGGCGGTCAGCCCTCAACTGGAGCGTGGCGAGCGAGCGATGGGCGAGCCATGCCTCCATGGGGCCGGGGATGGCCCCGACGACCTTGCGCCAGCGTCGTACGGGCGCCATCAGTCCGGCGTCCCGCCCGGTGACGTAGCCGATGAGGAGGTCGCCGTGCCCGGTGAGCATCTTGGTGCCGCTGGCCACGGAGAAGTCGGCTCCCAGCTCCAGCGGGCGCTGTCCGAGCGGGGTGGCCAGGGTGTTGTCCACGGCGACGAGCGTGCCCTGCGCATGGGCGGCCGCGACGAGGCGCCGCAGGTCGCAGACGTCGAGACCGGGGTTGGACGGCGTCTCGATCCACAGCAGCTTCGCCCCGTCCAGCACCTCCAGCTGGGCGTCGCCGGCGGTGGGGGCCGTGCGCACCTCGACGCCGAACGCGGTCAGCTGCTCGCGCACCAGAGGCAGCACCTGGTAGCCGTCGTCTGGCAGGACGACGATGTCGCCCGCCTTCAGCTGCGAGAAGAGCACGGCGGAGATGGCGGCCATGCCGGAGGGGAAGGAGAGCGTTTCGACGGACTCCAGTCCTGGCGCCTCCAGCTCGCCGATGGCGCGTTCCAGGAGCGTCCAGGTCGGGTTCTCGTCGCGGCCGTAGGTGTAGGGGCCCGTGGGCTCACCGGGCAGATGGAAATGCGCGGCGAAGACCGGGCCGGGAAGGGTCGGTTCGTACTTGACGGGCTCGGGCAGCCCGGCACGTACCGCCCGTGTACCGTCGCCCGGCATCGTCGCCCGCGTGTCACGGCTCCCGCCCGCAGGGCCGGTGCCCTCGTCGTTCGCCGTGACGAAATCCCCTGACGTCATGCCCCTCGTCCCTTCACTTGCCCGTGTACCGCGGCGAGCAGTCCGGGGCTCGCCGCCTCCACCATCTCAAGACATTCTTTGAAGCCTTCGATATGTCCGTAATACGGATCGGGAACGTCCAGGTCGCCGCCCGCGGCGGGATCGTACGAGCGCAGCAGCCGGACCTTCTCGGCGTCCTCGGCACTGTTCGCGAGGCGGCGCAGGGCCTTGAGGTGCCCTGTGTCGAGGGCGATGACGAGATCGAGACGGGAGAACCACGAGGCCTGGAACCGCCGGGCCGCGTGGTCACTCTCGTAGCCGCCTGCCTCCAGCACGGCGACGGTGCGCTCGTCGGCTCCGTCGCCCTCGTGCCAGCCGTCCGTGCCCGCGCTGTCGACCTCGACGAGCTCGTCGAGCCCGGCCTCAGCCACGTGGGCGCGGAAGACGGACTCGGCCATCGGCGAGCGGCAGATGTTGCCGGTGCAGACGAAGCAGACGCGGTAGGTCATGGGAACTCTCAGCCGTTTCAGTCGCTGTCGGGCAGCACGACGTTGAGCGCCCAGGAGACGACCGAGATGATCAGGCCGCCCAGGACGGCGGTCCAGAAGCCGTCCACGTGGAAGCTCAGGTCGAGTTTGTCGGCCAGCCACGAGGTGAGCAGCAGCATCAAGGCGTTCACCACGAGGGTGATCAGGCCGAGGGTGAGGATGAAGAGCGGGAAGGTCAGCACCTTCACGATCGGCTTGACCAGGAAGTTCACCAGTCCGAAGACCAGTGCGACGATGATGAGCGTGCCTATCTTCTTGCCCGTGCTGTCGCCCGTCAGGGTGATCTTGTCGAGCAGCCAGACGGCGACGGCCAGGGCCCCCGCGTTGGCGAGCGTCTTGACTACGAAATTCTTCATGTGTCTGATCGTGGCAGAGAGATCGACTGGCCAGAAGAGGCTGTGGACACAGCCTGTGGTGGACGAGAGCGGACGAGGGCGATGAAGGCATTCCGGCTGGATGAACTGGAGGCGGAGCGCGCCGCCAACGACGGTGCGTACCTGCAGTTTCTGCGTGAGCGGAACATGTCGGTCGGGCTGTACGCGCTCGACGCGGGCTCCCCCGACCCGCAGAAGCCGCATGCCCAGGACGAGGTGTACTTCGTGGTCAGCGGGAGGGCGTCGATCACGGTCGGTCTGGAGACCACTCAGGTGGCCCGGGGCAGCGTCGTCTACGTACCGGCCGGGGTGGCTCACAAGTTCCACCACATCACTGAGGATCTGCGGGTCATGGTGGTGTTCTCTCCGCCCGAGAGCTGACCGCGCGACTCAGGGTTCCCTAGGGGGACGGTCAGGGGAGGACAAGGGGTGCGAGGCCACCGCGGGCCCCCTCTCCGGCCTAGCATCGGATGCGAGACACCAGAGAACCCGGAATCAGTGTCCCGGCGTCGGGGCCACGGGCGAGGAGAGGTAAGGACAGGGCGATGCAGGAGATCTTCAGCGGTATGCCGTGGTGGGTTAAGTGGGTCGCGGTGCCGGTCATTGCCCTGGTGGTGTTCGGCGGCCTGATAGCGAGCGTCGTCGGGTTCGTCATCGGCCTGCTCTTCAAGCTGCTCGTCTTCGTCGCGCTGGTCGGCGGGCTGATCTTCATCGTGCGGAAGTTCATCTCGGGTTCCTCCTCGCGCAGCGACTGGTGAGGCGCGAGAGGGTGAGCGGCAGGTAACGGCGAAGGGGGAAAGGGAACCCAAGGTTCCCTCGCCCGGGGGAAGTTTTCCGGTGAGGCCGCATCTGGGCACTGACGGGCCGTTAGAGTCCGGAATCCGACGCGGGGCCGACCCCGCGGGCAGCGCACAGCCCCCTCCCGTGACTCCCCGCACGGGCGGTCCTCCTCGCTCTTCGGAGTGCCCCTTGGCCATGGCCGACACCGCACCCGCACCATCCGTCGCTCCGCCCTTCCGGCGACCTGGCACACCCGCGGCGGCACGCGTTCCACCGCTCCAGCCGTGTACCTCGCCGGGGGAGCCGTCACCCTCCCCCACTCCGTCGGCTCCGCCCAGGGAGCCGGCGCCGCCCCTGAACGCGAGGGTGGAGGAACCCGCCCGGCGCACCGCCCCGGCGGAAGGGCTCACCGCACGCACCAGTCCGTCGGTGACTCGGAGTTCGCCCTCCGCGGGGACCGCACGGCACGCCCGCACCCCTTCCGCGGGACCCGAAGCCGCTCCTCCGGACGGCCACACCACCACGCTGATCGGCTCGGTCCAGCGCGCGATGCGTCTGCTGGAGGCCGTCGCCTCGCGTGAGCAGGGTGCCCCCGCCAAGCAGCTCGCGCGGGAGGCGGGACTGGCGCTGCCGACCGCCTACCACCTGCTGCGCACCCTGGTCCACGAGGGCTATCTGCGCCGTGACAGCGGGCTGTTCTTCCTCGGCGAGGCCGCCGAGCGCCTGGGCGGCAGCGGAGCCCGGCAGAAACGTCGCACCACGATGAGGGACACCCTCGCGCAGTGGCGGGACATGATCGGCGCACCTGTGTACTACGCGGTCTACCGCGAGGGCGAGATCGAGGTCATGTGCGTCGCCGACACTCCGGTGAATCCGGCGGTCCAGGAGTGGGCCGACTTCCGCGAGACCGGGCACGCCCACGCGGTCGGCCAGTGTCTGCTGGCGCAGCTGGACGACAAGTCCCGCCGTGACCACCTCGATCGGTACCCGGTGCGGGCGCTCACCGCGTACACGGTGCGTGACGAGGACCGGCTGCTGCGGCGCCTGGAACGGACGGGCCGGATGGAACCGGTGATCGAGCGGCAGGAGTACGCGCTGGGCACGATCTGCGCCGCGATCCCGGTCACCGCGGGCAGTTCTGCGGCGGTCGTGGCCTTCTCTCTTCCGTCCCATCAGGGGGACCGCCTGATGCCCACGGCACGGAAGCTGCAGAGCGAGGTCGGGCGGATGCTAGGAACACTCGCCATCTCTATCAGTATCTGAAAACTCACTCCTTGTAATACGGCATGCACGTTGAGCAATATTTCAGCAGTGTCAGGTGGGTCGAATCCTGGCCAGTCGACGGCAAACGACGGGGTAGGCGATGCGCGAGTCGGTGCAGGCAGAGGTCATGATGAGCTTCCTCGTGTCCGAGGAGCTGTGCTTCCGCATTCCTGTCGAGCTGCGATACGAGAGCTGTGATCCGTACGCCGTGCGGTTGACCTTCCACTTGCCCGGCGATGCGCCCGTGACCTGGGTGTTCGGGCGGGAGTTGCTGATCGACGGCGTCGGCAGGCCCTGTGGTGACGGCGACGTGCACATCGCGCCGGCCGACCCGGAGGCGCTCGGGGAGGTGCTGATCCGGCTTCAGGTCGGTGGCGATCACGCGCTGTTCCGGTCCGGGACGGCGCCGCTGGTCGCGTTTCTCGACCGGACGGACAGGCTCGTGCCGCTCGGGCAGGAGCGCTCCCTCGAGGGCTTCGACACGTCCCTCGACGCGGTGCTCGACCGCATCCTCACCGAGGAGCAGAGCGCGGGCTGAGGTCCAGGTCGCCTTGGCGCGGAGTAACGCTTCCTCGCAAGGCGCGTGGGCGCAGGATGGTTTCAGCGCTTTCGGGAGCCGGTCAGTGCTTGCGGCGGCGCCCCTTCCCGCTCCGTGCCGGTGTCAGGGCGGCCGCGGGCTGGGCGGGGACGGACGCGCCGCCTTCCCGGTCCGCGGCGACCACCAGGGCTGCCAGCGCGGTCGTCACCGGCACGGCGGCGACCAGACCGATCGATCCGACCAGCGTGCGCACGATCTCCTCGGCGACCAGCTCGCTGTTGGCGACGGTGCCCACGCTGCTCTGCGCGATCGAGAAGAGCAGCAGCAGCGGGAGCGCGGCGCCCGCGTAGGCCAGGACGAGCGTGTTGACGACCGACGCGATGTGGTCGCGGCCGATACGGATGCCCGCGCGGTACAGGCCGCGCCGGCCCATCGTGGGGTTCGCCTCGTGCAGTTCCCAGACCGCGGACGTCTGCGTCACCGTCACGTCGTCGAGGACGCCGAGCGAACCGATGATGACACCGGCCAGCAGCAGGCCGCTCATGTCGATGGACGGGTACAGACCGTGGATCAGACCGGTGCTGTCGTCGGTGTTGCCGGTCAGCACGGCCCAGTCGATGAAGACCGAGCCGAGGAGGCCGATCAGCACCAGGGAGAGCAGGGTGCCGACCACCGCCACGGACGTCCTGGCCGACAGACCGTGACACATGTAGAGCGCGATCAGCATGATCGCGCTGGACCCGACGACGGCCACGAGCAGCGGGTTCGAGCCCTGCAGTATCGCGGGCAGGATGAAGAAGTTCAGGATCATGAAGCTGATGGCCAGGGCGACCAGCGCCATGACCCCGCGCATCCGTCCGATCACCACGACGACCACCGCGAAGATCAGAGCGAGCAGCGTCAGAGGCAGCTTCCGGTTCGCGTCCGTGACCGAGTACTGGAGGTCCTTGGGGGCGGAGGGCTCGTACGCGACGACGACCTTCTCGCTCTGGTGCAACTGCCGTGACTGATCCGGCTGAACGATCTCGGTGAACGTGCGGCCCTTGTCCTTTCCGGTGTCGATCCGGACCGTCGCCTTCTTGCATTCCCCGGCCGACCTGCGCTGGGCGGAGGAATCCCCGGTGGCGGAGGTGGCGCCCCCCGGGGTCCCCGAGGAGGCGTTCACGGACTTGCAGTCCACCTGGTCGATCTTCGTGACCGTCGCCTGCTGGGTCTGCCGGTCGAAGCCGACACCGGTGCGCTCGTGAGCCGGCGCGCCGCCGGGCCACAGCACCACGAGTCCCACCGCGACCGCGACCGCGAAAGGGATCAGCACCGCGGCGATGACCTTGCGCAGATGCTTGGAGACCGGCGCGGCCGGACCGTGACTGTGGGAGTGCCCGTGCCCGGCGCTCGGGGGCTCGTCGTGCCCACGGCGGGGACCCGGCCCGTGGTCATCGTCCGAACCGTGATGATCACTGTCCGGCCCCTGCCCGTGCTCATGCCCGTGTCCGTCGCCGGGGCCGTGCCCACGGCCGCCGTCGGAGCCGGGACGGCGCGGTGGCTCGGACGGCTGGAACGGGTGCTGCCGGGTCGTTGTCACCGCCCGATCATCGCAACAACGTCAAGGGCCCTCTGGTCACCGCGCCAAACATGACGCTAGCGTGGAGGCACCTTTGCACACGCGGGAGCTCGGAGCACCGGGCTGAGAGGGCGCTGACGTCCGTCTTCGCGATGTTTCACATGAAACATCGGCGATCGGAAGCCGCTGCGTCGACCGCTGAACCTGTTACCGGGTAATGCCGGCGTAGGGAGTAGGTCTCATGACCGACAAGGATGTACGCACGCCTGCCTCCAACCGGACGGACGGGGTTTCCCCGCCGTCCCCGAACGGCCAGGAGAGGCAGTCCATCGGCTGGCACAAGGGGTACGTGGGAGGCACGCGTCCCGATCTGCAGGTGCCGGTTCGTCAGGTGCACCTCACCAACGGGCAGTCCGTGACGTTGTATGACACCTCCGGCCCGTACACCGATCCGACCATCGACACCGATGTACGCAGGGGGCTGGCGCCGCTGCGTGAGAGCTGGATCATCGCCCGCGGCGACACCCAGGAGTACGCGGGCCGCCCCGTTCGTCCCGAGGACGACGGGATCAAGCACACGTCCCCACGCGGAGGACTGCGCAATCTCGACGCGGTCTTCCCTGGCCGGCCGCGCCAGCCCCGCCGGGGGCGCACAGGACAGGCGGTCACCCAGCTCGCCTACGCGCGGCGCGGTGAGATCACACCCGAGATGGAGTTCGTGGCGGTCCGCGAGAACGTCGACCCCGAGGTCGTACGGGAGGAGATCGCCGCGGGCCGGGCGGTACTGCCCGTGAACGTCAACCATCCGGAGATCGAGCCGATGATCATCGGCAAGCGGTTCCTGGTGAAAGTGAACGCCAACATCGGCAATTCCGCGGTGACTTCCTCCATCGAGGAGGAGGTCGAGAAGATGACCTGGGCGACCCGCTGGGGCGCCGACACGGTCATGGACCTGTCCACCGGACGCAACATCCACACCACACGTGAATGGGTGCTGCGCAACTCCCCCGTACCCATCGGCACCGTGCCGCTCTACCAGGCATTGGAGAAGGTCGACGGCCGTGCCGAGGAGCTGACCTGGGAGATCTACAAGGACACCGTCGTCGAGCAGGCCGAGCAGGGCGTGGACTACATGACGGTCCACGCGGGCGTGCGCCTGGCGTACGTGCCGCTCACCGCGAACCGAAAGACCGGCATCGTCTCGCGCGGAGGATCGATCATGGCTGCCTGGTGCCTCGCGCACCACAAGGAGTCGTTCCTGTACGAGAACTTCGAGGAGCTCTGCGAGATCCTCGCCGCGTACGACGTCACCTACTCGCTCGGCGACGGGCTGCGGCCGGGTTCCATCGCGGACGCCAACGACGCCGCGCAATTCGCGGAGTTGAGGACGCTCGGGGAACTCAACACGGTCGCGAAGCGTTTTCAGGTTCAGACGATGATCGAAGGCCCGGGCCACGTCCCGATGCACAAGATCAAGGAGAACATCGACCTTCAGCAGGAGATCTGTGATGAAGCTCCGTTCTATACCCTCGGCCCGCTGACGACGGACGTCGCGCCGGCCTACGACCACATCACTTCCGGCATCGGCGCCGCGATGATCGCCTGGTGGGGCACGGCCATGCTCTGCTACGTCACGCCCAAGGAACACCTGGGCCTGCCCGATCGTGACGACGTCAAGACCGGCGTCATCACCTACAAGATCGCCGCCCACGCAGCCGACCTCGCCAAGGGGCACCCAGGTGCCCAGGACTGGGATGACGCGCTCTCCGACGCCCGCTTCGAGTTCCGGTGGGAGGACCAGTTCAACCTGGCTCTCGACCCGGACACGGCGCGGGAGTTCCACGACCAGACGCTGCCGGCGGAACCCGCCAAGACGGCCCACTTCTGCTCCATGTGCGGACCGAAGTTCTGCTCGATGAAGATCAGCCAGAACATCAACGAGCGGTTCGGCGGTGCAGTGGCCGAGGGTGCCTCGGCCGAGGAGATCTCCGAAGGCATGCTCCAGAAGTCCCGGGAGTTCGCGGAGGCGGGCAACCGCGTGTATCTGCCGCTGGCCGACTGAGCCACTCCACGGGGGTGCGGTCCGGGGCGCACACCCGGACCGCCGCCCTCGATCCGGTCACGGCGTGACGTCCTGCGGGTACCAGCGCAGTTCGACGGTGTTGCCGTCCGGGTCCTGGACGTAGACCGAGGTGGCGGTGCCCCGCGCGCCGAAGCGTTCCACGGGTCCCTCGAGGACGGTGAAGGCTCCCGACGCGATGACCTGGTCCCAGTCCAGCGGTTCCACGGTGAGACAGATGTGGTCGACGTTGGACCCCTCGGGGGCATGGGCGACCAGGTCGATGATGGTCTCCGAGGTGATCCTCACCGACGGGAACGGGGCCCGGCCGCGCCGCCATTCGGCGACGCGTACGGGTTCCAGGCCGAGAAGTCCGCTGTAGAAGGCCAGGGACCCTTCGACGTCCCGGACGTTGAGGACCAGGTGGTCGAAGGCCTTCACGCGCACGGTGGTCATGTCGTCTCCAGGTCGACGGCGTGGCGGAGCCACGCGCTGAACGGGGCGGGGCCGATCTCGTCGGCACGGCCGTGCCCGTTCTTTCCCACGGCCCTGCCGACGCCTTCTACGATCCGCCGCGGGACGGACACCATCAAGGCAGGATCGCTGTACGACCGTTGAGCCAGATTTAACGCCGGGGGATTCATGCTGGAGCGACTGGAGACCGAGACCTTTCTGACGCTGGCCGAGGAACTGCACTTCGGCCGCACCGCCGTGCGGTTGCGGATCACGACCGGGCGGGTCAGCCAGGTGATCAAGACGCTGGAGCGCAGAGTCGGCGGCCTGCTGTTCGAACGCACCAGCCGTTCCGTCCGGCTCACGCCGATCGGCCGGCAGCTGGCGGACGACCTGGTCCCCTTGGTCGCCGGGATGGAGGCGGCACTGCGGAAAGCGGCCGACGCCGGCCGGGGAGTCACGGGAGAGCTGCGGGTCGCCTTCCTCGGTGAGTGGACGGCGCCCGCACTTCTCCGGGCCGTCGGTCTGTTCGGCGAGCGGCATCCCGACTGCCGGGTCGACGTGCGGGAGGTGCAGCTGTCCAACTCCCGGGCGAGTCTCACGGACGGCTCGATCGATCTGCTGCTCGCCTCGTTCCCCTTCGACGGGATGGCCCGCGGGCCCGCGCTGCTGCGGGAGAGACGGGTCCTGGCGGTCGCGGCCGGTCATCCGCTGGCCGGCGAGGAGAGGCTGTCGCTCGAGGTGCTCGCGGAACACCCCGTCGTGCAGTACCCCCAGGTGACCTCGACGGGATTCAAACGGGACCGCACACCGGACCACACCCCCTCGGGCAGGCCCGTTCCCAAGGGCCCGGTCGGCGGGTCGTTCTCCGAAATGCTGACGCTGGTCGCCATGGGCCGGGGCGTCCTCCCGGTCGGAGAACACTCCCGGCAGTACTACCCACGGCCCGATGTCGCCTACGTCCCCCTTCACGACGCCCAGCCGATCGAACGGGGACTGGTGTGGATGGAGGGCAACACCACCGAGCGGCTGCGTGAGTTCGTACGGGCCGCGACCGACGCGACCGCCTCTTCCCACACGCGGGCAGATCGGTCCGATCCACCGGCCGCTTCTCCAGGGAGACTGGGCGCATGACACCGACATCGATGAGCAAGGGTGCCAACCTTCCCGTCGCCGCGCAGCGGGTGCGGGTCGTACTCGGCTGGTCCGCAGGCCCCGGCGCGCCGGACGCCGATGCCTCGGCCCTGCTCCTCCGCGCGGACGGACGGGTGCGCGACGACGGTGACTTCGTCTTCTACAACCAGCCCGGGCATGCCTCCGGCGCCGTGCGTCACTCGGGCAAGCGACGGGAGGGCGACGGGACGACGGACACCGTCGAGGTGGATCTGCGTGCCCTGGAGCCGGAGATCCAGCGGGTGGTCCTGGGTGCCTCCACCGACGGGGGCACCTTCGGCGAGTTGTCGGATCTGAGACTGAGGCTGATCGACGCCGGGACCGGGGAGGAACTGGCCGTCTTCGAGATGGACGCGACGACGGAGACGGCGTTCATCGGGGGCGAGCTGTATCTGCGGGAAGGCCGGTGGAAGTTCCGCGCGGTGGGCCAGGGGTACGCCTCCGGGCTCGCGGGCCTCGCGACCGACTTCGGGATCAGCGTGGACGAGGAGCCGGGCACATCCGGGAGCACGGCCCCGGCGAGCGCGGCCGCCGGAGCCGTCCCACCGACGCCCACGTTCCCGCCTGCCCCGGTCCCCGTGACCGCGCCCGTCCCCCCGGCACCCGCGGCGGCACCCCCGACCGCGCCGGTCCCCCCAGTGCCCCAGGCACTCCCGGCGCAGGCACCCCAGGCCCCGCCCATCGGTTCGGCTCCTCGTCTCGTCAAGGGGGAGGAGCGGTTGCCCGTGGACATGCGCAAGCGGCTGTCCCTGCGCAAGGAGCAGGTGGCGGTCAGTCTGCGCAAGCACGGGGCCGTGGGCGTCAAAGCCCGCGTCATCCTGGTCCTGGACGCGTCGGGGTCGATGTCGTTCCTGTACTCCAAGGGTGTCGTGGCCGATGTGGTGGAGCGGATGGCGGCGGTGGCGGCCCAGCTGGACGACGACGGGGAGATGCAGGCCTGGACCTTCGCGTCGAGCCCGGCCCGGCTGCCGGACCTCGCCCTGGGGGATCTGCCCGAGTGGCTGGAGCTTCATGTCCGGGTCGGCGAGCTGACCCTGTTCCGGCGGAAGAAGCCGAGGAAGGGCCTGCTGCCGGGGCAGGTGGACATGCGGGCGGTCGGCATCCAGAACGAGGAGCAGAAGGTGATCGCCGAGGTCCGGACGTACGTCCGCGAGCACCCGGCCGCCGACCCCACGCTGGTGCTCTTCTTCTCCGACGGCGGTGTCTACCGCAACAAGGAGATCGAGAACGAGCTGCGGGAGGCGGTGGAGGAGCCGGTCTTCTGGCAGTTCGTCGGACTGGGCCGCTCCAACTACGGCGTGCTGGAGCGGTTCGACACCCTGCCGGGCCGGCGCGTCGACAACGTGGGCTTCTTCGCGGTCGACGACATCAGCGACGTACCGGATCCGGAACTCTACGACCGGCTGCTGTCCGAGTTCCCCTCGTGGACGAAGGAGGCGCGGCGACTGGGCATCATCTGAGCCGGCCGGAAGACAGCGGACGACGCCCGCTGTACGACGGCAGGACCGCCCCGTCCTGGTCCGGTCGTACGGATGTCATTGCTCATGACGGCAGCCCGAAGAGGGCGCACCCGCAGCGGTGTGCGGGCCCGCGCGCTCGCGCGGGCCCTGCTCCGCCTCGGACCCGGCCCTCGGCCGGCCGGATCACTCGGGCTGGTGTTCAGGCCCCCCGAAGTCCGGGCTGGAGAAGTCCGGGCTGGAGAAGCTCGGCCGCGGGCCCGCCGCGGGGCCGCCGTCGGGGCTGCTGAAACCCGGCCGGCCGTACCCGAGGTGGGGTATGCGGCTGGGAGCCGGTGCGGGGCGGTCCAGTGCCACCGAGCCCGGGTCCGCGAGGGCTTCCCGCAGGAACGGCAGGATGCCGCGCTCCAGCAGGGCGTCACGCCAGGCTTCCTTGGCCCGGACGACCTGCTCGGTCAGCTCGTCGCCCGCCCCGGCACGGAGGGAGGACGAGCTGTTGCGCAGGGCGGTCAGCAGCAGTCCTGCCGCGGCGACCAGAATGGCGGCCGCCGTGACCGCGCCGAAGACCCATCCGGTGGTCAGAAGGGTTCCGGCGATGGCCGGCTCGGGGTCGAGCATCCTCAGGACGTAACCCACGAGCAGGAATATCACCGCGGCCGTCCCCGCGAGGACCGGGGCGAGCACCGCGACGACGGCGACCGCTCCGGCACCGGCGGTCTCGGTGACCTCCCCCACGGTGGCGGCGAGACCCATCGCGGTCGAACCGGGCTCCGCGGAGCCGGTCTCCTCGCTCATGACCGGGGCGGACCGCACCGGGCGGCGCAGTTCGCTGCGGACCTTCACATAGTGCGCGTACTCGTCCGACGCGGCCGTCGTGATGAGGGCCGTGGCGTTGAGCGCCATGGTGCGCAGTTGTTCGAGGTTGAGCCGCTTGCCGACGGCGGCGAGTTCCGGGCGGTGTGGTGCGGAGCGCAGCGCCTCATCGAGGATCCGCTCGTATTCCTGGCGGTCCTCGATCAGCAGGTGCTGCGGAACGCTGTTCATCTGCATCCCCCGATGCTCCGTAGGGCTGGTGGCTCGCACGCTGACGAGCCGTTGGGCAGAAACGGAGGGGAGCCTGCTACGGATAAGCCGATGGTAGAGCGGCGACGGCACGCCGTGACAGGGGGTTTCCGGAAATTGGCCCCCGTCCGGAGTGGTCCGTCCGCCGGAGGCCTGCCCGGCGAACGCTCAGCTGTCCAGCGGAAGTTGTTGGACCAGCAGCTTTCCGGCCATGGTCACTCCGCCGTCCATCGCGATGGCCAGCCCGTCGGCGTAGACGTGCGGTCCTTCGATGACGGGGCCCGCTCCGGACTCGCCGTCCTCGGGGACCACCTCGCCCAGGAGGTACGGAATGGGGCTGTGACCGTGGACGATGCGCGTGCCGCCGTACGCGTCGAGCAGTTCGCGGACCGCGTCGGCGCCGTCGTCGCGGAAGGCGAAGCGCCGGGTGAACTTGCGGAAGAGGTCCCAGCAGTCCTCCGCGTCGTTGCGGGTGAGGGTCTCGCGGACGGTGTCGTTGACCGCTTCGATGGAGTCGCCGTAGTCGAGGTAGGCGGTGGTGTCGGAGTGCACCAGGAGGTGCCCGTCGACCAGTTCCATGGCGTCGAGGCGGGCCATCCACTGGAGGTGGTGGTCCTGGAGGCGGTCCATGTCCGTCTTCTGGCCGCCGTTGAGCAGCCAGGCGGCCTGGAAGGTCGCGGTGCCGGCGCCGGAGCTGACGGGCGTGTCGCCGAACCGCTTGGCGCCGAGCAGCAGCAGCTCGTGGTTGCCCATGAGCGCCTTGCAGTAGCCGCCGGCCGCGGCCGCCTCGGCGGACAGCCGCATCACCAGGTCGATCACGCCGATGCCGTCCGGGCCGCGGTCGGTGAAGTCGCCGAGGAACCACAGCCGCGAAGTGCCGGCCGACCAGCTGCCCGAGGCGTCGACGAGGCCCTTGGCCCGGAGCGCCCCGACGAGCTGGTCGAGGTAGCCGTGGACGTCCCCTACGACGTACAGCGGGCCGGGGCCGGCGCCGGGCGCCGGGGCGGGGGCACCGGCGGGGTCGACGACGACCTGTTGGGTGTCGCCCCGGTTGATGACCGGCAGATCGCGCTGAGTGGGCGTGTATCCCTCGGAGAACTCTCCCGGGAACTCCGGCGGAGCCTCCCCGGCCGCGTGCGGGGAGGACTCTCCCGACGCGTACCGCGCAGTCTCCCCGAGGGGTCCGGCGCCCTCGCCGTGAGGCGTGTTCTGCGCATACGGACCGGTCTCGTGGACGTACCCGGGTACCCGGAAGTCGCGCAACGTCGCCGTCCGTACCACCTCGGGTCCCTGACCGGCCCCCTGAGTCATCGACCCCTCCACCACCATCGCGCCGCATCTGCACCGGTTCGGACTGCCTGGTCGCAGCGGCCCGCGGTGTCGTCCGCCCATCATAGGAATGCGGATCGCGCCATGTGATGACCCAGGGGTGGTGAATCGGAACAGGAGCCCAGTTCACCGCGGTTTTCGCCCGAATTGGGCGGGGCTCGCCCCGCCCTTGTCGTATCGGGTGTCAACCCTGCTCGGGTGATCGGGGCGGACTGACGGTCGTCCGGGGCGACCGGCGCTGCGACGAGGTCCGCACGATCAGCTCCGTAGGTATCACCTGCTCGACCGGTTGGTCCGATTCGACCCCTTCGATCGCGTCGATCAGCAGCTGGACGACAGCCGTGCCGATTCTGCGCGGTTTGAGGGAGAGGGTCGTGACGGGCGGCTCGGTGCTGGCGTAGACGGTCGACTCGCTGCAGCAGACGAGCAGCAGGTCGTCGGGTACGCGCAGTCCGTAGCGGCGGGCGGCGGCCAGCAGGTCGGTGCCGTTCGGGTCGAAGAGGCCGTAGACGGCGTCCGGGCGGTCGGGCCGGGCGAGGAGCCGGTCGGCGGCCACGGCTCCCGCGCACGGATCGTGCGCCGGGTAGGCCTCGTACACCGGATCCTGGCCCACGCGCTCGCACCAGCGCAGGTATGCGGTGGTGGAGAGGCGGGTGTACGTGTCCGTGGTGGTGCCGGTGAGAAGGCCGATGCGGCGGGCACCCGCGTCCGCCAGATGGTCCAGGATGCCGAGGACCGCGGCCTCGTGGTCGTTGTCCACCCAGGCGGTGACCGGGAGCGATCCCACGGGCCGGCCGTCGGAGACGACGGGCAGCCCCTGGCGGACCAGCTCGCTGACGACCGGATCCTGGTCGGAGGGGTCGATGACCACGGTTCCGTCCAGGGCCACGTTCGACCACACGTCGTGGCGGGAGGTCGCGGGGAGGATGACCAGGGCGTATCCCCGGGCGAGGGCGGCCGAGGTGGCGGCTCTGGCCATCTCGGCGAAGTACGCGAACTCGGTGAAGGTGAAAGGTTCATCCCCGTACGTGGTGACGGTCAGGCCGATCAGGCCGGACTTGCCGGTACGGAGGGTTCGGGCCGCGGCCGAGGGGCGATAGCCCAGTCGGTCGGCGACTTCGCGGACATGGCGTCGGGTGGCGTCCGGAAGCCGTCCCTTGCCGTTGAGGGCGTCGGAGACGGTTGTGATGGAGACCCCTGCTGCCGCGGCCACGTCTCTGATGCCCGCTCGGCCCGGTCGACCGCCTCGGCGGGAGGTCTCCGCCCGGCTCACCTGGTGCTTCCCTGCTGCTGTCATGGCGAGCCGATAGTAGGGCTCATACGGTGGGGTAGTGCGGACGCATATGCACGCGTTGACAGGCACGTTTCTGCATGATCGACAGACACTAACTTCCTTTGAAGCGAAGGCAGTTGAGCGATCGCATCCCAGTACGTGACCTGTCGGTGCGTGCGAGCCTGCCAAGCGGGCCATGTTTCGAAGAGGTCTCAACTCACCTGTACGAGCGATGCGCGCCACGGCGTGAGCCACCGGCGCATGGGATGGCCGCCGACGCGCCCCCTTTTCGTACGACTTCGTACGAGGGCGGCCGCCGGGTCGTGCGACGCGACGGCCGGGACCCGGTGTCTCCGGCGCCCGCGGATGATCACCCCGCCGGACACGTGGTGGTGTCAGGTTGTCCACAGGCCATTCGCAGCGGCGCGGAATCCTCATAAGGTGAGAAGTATTGGTAGCCGGTGGTCATGAGCCGCTGGTGGTCACGAGGAGGACTGCGGTGAGCGACACGAACCCCAAGCTGCGTGCCGAGCTGGCGGGTATCCCCACCTACAAGCCGGGCAGGCCCGCCGCCGCGGGCGCCGTGGCATACAAGCTGTCCTCCAACGAGAACCCGTATCCGCCGCTGCCCGGGGTGGTCGAGAGCCTGGCCGCGGCGACCGGTTCGTTCAACCGCTACCCGGACATGGCGTGCACCGGGCTGATGAACGAGCTGGCGGATCGTTTCGGTGTCCCCGTCTCCCACCTGGCGACCGGCACCGGCTCGGTCGGCGTCGCGCAGCAGCTGCTCCAGGCCACGAGCGGCCCCGGTGACGAGGTCATCTACGCCTGGCGGTCCTTCGAGGCGTATCCGATCATCACGCAGGTCAGCGGGGCGACCTCGGTGCAGGTGCCGCTGACCCCGGGCGAGGTGCACGACCTGGACGCGATGGCCGACGCCATCACCGACCGGACCCGGCTGATTTTCCTCTGCAACCCGAACAACCCGACCGGCACCGTGGTCCGCCGGGCCGAGCTGGAGCGGTTCCTGGACCGGGTGCCGAGCGACGTCCTGGTCGTCCTGGACGAGGCGTACCGCGAGTTCATCCGTGACGCCGAGGTGCCGGACGGTGTGGAGATCTACCGGAACCGGCCCAACGTGTGTGTGCTGCGGACCTTCTCCAAGGCGTACGGGCTGGCCGGTCTGCGGGTGGGCTTCGCGATCGCTCACGAGCCGGTGGCGGCCGCGCTGCGCAAGACGGCGGTGCCGTTCGGGGTGAGCCAGCTGGCCCAGGACGCGGCCGTGGCGAGCCTGCGCGCCGAGGACGAACTGCTCGGCCGGGTCGGCTCCCTGGTCTGTGAGCGCACCCGGGTGGTCGACTCCCTGCGCGGTCAGGGCTGGACGGTGCCCGAGACCCAGGCCAACTTCGTGTGGCTGCGGCTGGGGGAGCGCACCCTCGACTTCGCCGCGCACTGCGAGCAGGCCGGTGTCGTCGTGCGCCCCTTCGCCGGCGAGGGCGTCCGCGTCACCATCGGTGAGACCGAGGCGAACGACATCTTCCTCAAGGCGACCGAGAGCTTCCACAAGGGGCTGTAGCCGCCCGGTGGACCACCCTTGCCCATAGGGACGACTGGCTCGTCCGCCGTAGCCCGCGAAGGATCCGCCTGTGAGGCGGAGGAGGGGCCTGTACGCGTTGATCGTGTACAGGCCCCTCGGCGTGCGCGGTGCCGGTCGTACGGTGCCGTGCGAGTCGGGCGGGGACGGCCCCGGGATGGGCCGCCCGGTCCCTCCCGGCCGGGTCCCTTCGGCCCCGCTTAGGGACCCCCCACCCCTCGTTCGTCGAACGGGCATGCGTCATACTTGCTTGTGAATGTGAACGCGTTCACAAGCGTGTCCTGTTGCTCCCGTGATGTCTCTTGTAAAGCGGGCAAACTGCCGCTGTGACCACGGCGACGTAAGGAGACTGACGACGTGGAATTGGCTTTGGCGCCGGAGACCATGGCGCGATGGCAGTTCGGCATTATCACCGTCTACCACTTCTTCTTCGTCCCCCTGACGATCTCGCTCGCCGCGCTCGTCGCCGGCCTGCAGACCGCCTGGGTGCGTACGGAGAATCAGAAGTACCTCAGGGCCACCAAGTTCTGGGGCAAGCTCTTCCTGATCAACATCGCGATGGGTGTCGTCACCGGCATCGTCCAGGAGTTCCAGTTCGGCATGAACTGGTCCGCCTACTCACGCTTCGTCGGTGACATCTTCGGTGCGCCGCTCGCCTTCGAGGCCCTGCTCGCCTTCTTCTTCGAGTCCACCTTCATCGGGCTGTGGATCTTCGGCTGGGATCGGCTCCCGAAGAAGCTCCACCTCGCCTGCATCTGGATGGTCTCCATCGGCACCATCCTGTCGGCGTACTTCATCCTCGCGGCCAACTCGTGGATGCAGCACCCCGTCGGCTACCGGATCAACAAGGCGAGAGGGCGCGCGGAACTCACCGACTTCTGGCACGTGCTGACCCAGAACACCGCGCTCGCCCAGGTGTTCCACACCCTCACGGCGGCCTTCCTGACCGGCGGCGCCTTCATGGTGGGGATCGCCGCGATCCACCTGGCGCGCAAGCGGCACGTCGCCGTCATGAAGACCTCGCTGCGGCTCGGCCTCGTCACCGTCGTCATCGCCGGTCTGCTCACGGCGATCAGCGGTGACACCCTCGGCAAGATCATGTTCAAGCAGCAGCCGATGAAGATGGCCGCCGCCGAGGCGCTGTGGGACGGCCAGGACTCCGCGCCGTTCTCGATCTTCGCGTACGGAGATGTCAGCAAGGGCCACAACTCCGTCGAGCTGTCGATCCCGGGGATACTGTCGTTCCTCGCCGACGACAACTTCAACTCGTATGTCCCCGGCATCAACGACACGAACAAGGCCGAGCAGGAGAAATACGGTCCCGGCGACTACCGGCCCATCATCCCGGTCACCTTCTGGGCGTTCCGCTGGATGATCGGCTTCGGCATGGCGTCCTTCGTGATCGGCATCATCGGGCTCTGGCTGACCCGCAAGAAGTTCATGCTGCCGGAGCATCTGAGGGTCGGTGAGGACGAGGTGCCGCATCTGGTCCTGTTCAAGAAGAAGGCACTCGGACCGAACCTCACCAAGTGGGGCTGGCGCATCGCCATCTGGACGCTGGCCTTCCCGCTGATCGCCAACTCCTGGGGTTGGATCTTCACCGAGATGGGCCGTCAGCCGTGGGTCGTCTACGGAGTTCTGCAGACCCGCTACGCGGTCTCCCCCACCGTCTCCCAGGGCGAGGTCATCACATCGCTGACCGTCTACTCGCTGATCTACGCGATCCTCGCCGTGGTGGAGGTCAAGCTGCTCGCGAAGTACGTGAAGGCCGGGCCTCCCGAGCTCACCGAGTCCGACCTCAACCCGCCCACCAGGATCGGCGGCGACTCGGGTGACGCCGACAAGCCGATGGCCTTCTCCTACTAGGCTCAGGGAGCTGCTGAGTCATGGAACTTCACGACGTCTGGTTCGTCCTCATCGCGGTCCTCTGGACCGGCTACTTCTTCCTGGAGGGCTTTGACTTCGGGGTCGGCATCCTCACCAAACTGCTGGCCCGCGACCGCATCGAGAAGCGGGTGCTGATCAATACGATCGGCCCTGTCTGGGACGGCAACGAGGTGTGGCTGCTCACGGCCGGCGGCGCGACCTTCGCCGCCTTCCCCGACTGGTACGCCACCCTCTTCTCGGGCTTCTATCTGCCCCTGCTGATCATTCTGGTCTGTCTGATCGTGCGCGGTGTCGCCTTCGAGTACCGGGCGAAGCGGCCCGAGGAGCACTGGCAGCGCAACTGGGAGACGGCGATCTTCTGGACCTCGCTGATCCCCGCGTTCCTGTGGGGGGTGGCCTTCGGCAACATCGTCCGCGGAGTGAAGATCGACCGGAACTTCGAGTACGTGGGCACCTTCTGGGACCTGCTCAATCCGTACGCGATCCTCGGTGGTCTGGTCACCCTCACGCTGTTCACCTTCCACGGAACGGTGTTCGTCGGACTCAAGACGGTGGGCGACATCCGGGAGCGGTCGCGGAAGCTGGCGCTGCTGGTCGGCCTGGCAACCGCCGTGCTGGCGCTGGTCTTCCTCATCTGGACCCAGGTCGACAATGGTGACGGTGCCTCGCTGGTCGCGCTGATCGTGGCCGTGGTCGCCCTCGTCGGGGCGCTGGCGATGGTCAGCGGTGGGCGCGAGGGATGGGCGTTCATCCTCTCGGGGCTCACCATCGTGGCCGCCGTCGCGATGCTCTTCCTGTCGCTCTTCCCGGACGTCATGCCGTCCTCGCTCAACGCGGACTGGAGCCTCACGGTCACCAACGCCTCGTCGAGTCACTACACCCTGACGATCATGACTTGGTGTGCCGTGATCGCCACACCGATCGTTCTGCTCTACCAGAGCTGGACCTACTGGGTGTTCCGCAAGCGCATCGGCACGCACCACATCGCCGTGGACGTGTCGCACTGAATCCGATGTAACGGCATGTTTCACGTGAAACATGCCTGATGGGCCAAAGGTGTGTTTCACGTGAAACCAATCGATCTGCGCCTGCTTCGGTACGCCCGAGCCACCCGCCTCTTTCTTGCGGCGGTCGTGGGGCTGGGCGTCGCCGGAGCGGCTCTGGTCATCGTCCAGGCGATGCTCATCGCCGAAGTGGTGGTCGGGGCCTTCCAGCACGGGTTTTCCGCTACCGAACTACGCAATCCCTTGTTGCTGTTGACGGCCGTGGCGCTCGGCCGTGCCGTGGTGGGCTGGCTCACCGAGCTCGCCGCGCACCGCGCGAGTGCCGCGGTCAAGTCGGAGCTGAGGGGCCGGCTGGTGGAGAAGGCCGCCTCGCTCGGGCCGGGGTGGCTCAGCGGCCAGCGGACGGGTTCCCTGGTCGCTCTCGCGACCCGGGGTGTCGACGCGCTCGACGACTACTTCTCGCGCTATCTGCCGCAGTTGGGACTCGCGCTGGTCGTACCGGTCGCCGTACTGGCCCGGATCGTCACCGAGGACTGGGTGTCGGCGACGATCATCGTCTGCACCCTGCCACTCATCCCCCTGTTCATGGTGCTGATCGGCTGGGCCACGCGCAGCCAGATGGACCGCCAGTGGCGGATGCTGTCCCGGCTGTCCGGACACTTCCTGGACGTGGTCGCGGGACTGCCCACGCTCAAGGTGTTCGGCCGGGCCAAGGCGCAGGCCGAGTCCATCCGGAAGATCACCGGCGAGTACCGGCAGGCGACCATGCGGACGCTCCGGATCGCCTTCCTGTCCTCCTTCGCACTGGAACTGCTCGCCACCATCTCGGTCGCCCTGGTCGCGGTGACCATCGGAATGCGGCTCGTCCGTGGCGAGATGGACCTGTACACGGGGCTCGTCGTCCTCGTGCTGGCGCCCGAGGCCTATCTGCCGCTGCGGCAGGTGGGCGCCCAGTACCACGCCGCCGCCGAGGGGCTCGCGGCCGCCGAGGCGATCTTCGCGGTTCTGGAGACCCCTGACCCGAGGTCCGGCTCACTGCGCATGCCCGTGGGGGAGATCGCCTTCGAGGGCGTGACCGTGCGCTATCCGGGGCGTTCCACGGACGCGGTCTCAGGCGTCTCCTTCACGGTCGAGCCCGGTGAGACGATCGCCCTCGTCGGACCCAGCGGGGTGGGCAAGTCGACGCTGCTGAGCGTCCTGCTCGGGTTCGTCGAGCCCACCGCCGGCCACGTCCGGGCCGGGGGAGCCGATCTCGCCGAGGCCGACCTCGCCCAGTGGCGTTCGCGGATCGCCTGGGTACCGCAACGACCGCACCTGTACGCCGGATCCATCGCGGAGAACGTACGGCTGGCGCGACCCGACGCCGACGACACCGCGCTGCGCAGAGCTCTCGTCGACGCTGGGGCGGCAGAGTTCGTCGACGCACTGCCCGCCGGGGCAGACACGCTCCTCGGCGAGGACGGTGCCGGACTGTCGGCCGGCCAGCGCCAACGCCTGGCACTCGCACGGGCGTTCCTCGCGGACAGGCCCGTGCTGCTGCTCGACGAGCCGATGGCCTCGCTCGACGGTGCGACCGAGGCCGAGGTCGTCGCGGCGGTCCGGCGGCTGGCCGTGGGACGGACCGTCCTGCTGGTCGTGCACCGGCCGGCCCTGCTGGACGTCGCGGACCGGGTGGTCCGCCTGGAAAATACTGTCGTCGGCGCGCCACGGCCGACACCCGAGGCCCGCGTTACCGGCTCCGCGGAGCCGTCACTCAACCAGCCTTTCCGGGGAGCCGAGCCGCAGGGAACGCCCCCGGCGGCGGACGCCGAAGCGCTCGCCGCGATGTCCCGGGGCCGGACCGGCGTGCTCGCCCGGGTCCGGTCGATGGCGGCTCCCCGACGTCGGCCGCTGGCGCTCGCCCTGCTCCTCGGCGGCCTCGCGCTCGGGAGCGCCGTCGGCCTCATGGCGACCTCCGGATGGCTCATCTCCCGTGCCTCCCAGCAACCGCCGGTCTTCTATCTGATGGTGGCCGTGACGGCCACCCGGACGTTCGGCATCGGAAGGGCGGTGTTCCGGTACGCGGAGCGGCTCGTGTCGCACGACGCCGTGCTGCGGATGCTGGCCGACACCCGAGTCGCCGTCTACCGGCGCCTGGAACGGCTCGCGCCCGCCGGGCTGCGGACGACCCGGCGCGGTGACCTGCTGTCGCGGCTCGTCGCCGACGTGGACACCCTTCAGGACTACTGGCTGCGCTGGCTGCTGCCGGCCGGAGCCGCGGTCCTGGTCTCCGCCGCCTCCGTCGGGTTCACCGCCTGGCTGCTGCCCGAGGCCGGCGCCGTCCTCGCCGCCGGTCTGCTGGCCGCCGGTGCCGGAGTCCCCCTGGTGACCGGCGCCGTGGCCCGGCGCGCCGAGCGGCGACTGGCTCCCGCGCGCGGCGCGCTGGCGACCCAGGTGACCGACCTGCTCACCGGGACCGCCGAACTGACCGTCGCGGGCGCCCTGCCCGCCCGTACGGCCGAAGCACGGCAGGCCGACGGCGTCCTCACGGGCATCGCCTCCCGAGCCGCCACCGCGACCGCCCTCGGTGACGGACTCACGGCACTCGTCTGCGGGCTAACCGTCGCGGCCACCGCTCTCGTGGGCGCCCAGGCGGTCGCCGAGGGGCGGTTGCACGGCGTGCTCATGGCCGTCGTGGTCCTCACCCCGCTCGCGGCCTTCGAGGCCGTCATGGGACTGCCGCTCGCCGTGCAGTACCGGCAGCGGGTGCGCAAGTGCGCCGAGCGCGTGTACGAGGTGCTGGACGCCGCCGATCCCGTACACGAGCCCGGACAGCCGCTCCCGGCGCCCACGTCACCGTTCCCGCTCCGCGTGTCCGGACTCCGGGCCCGTCACGACGGGCAGGACCGTGACGCGCTGGCCGGAATCGAGCTGACCCTCGAAGAGGGCCGCAGGACCGCCGTGGTCGGCATGTCCGGAGCCGGCAAGACCACGCTCGCGCAGGTGCTGCTGCGGTTCCTGGACCCGCAGGCGGGGACGTACACGCTGGGAGGGACGGACGCGTACGGGCTGGACGGGGACGCGGTGCGCCGGCTGGTCGGGCTGTGCGCACAGGACGCGCACCTCTTCGACAGCACCGTGCGCGAGAATCTGCTGCTCGCCCGCAAGGACGCGACCGAGGCCGCTGTGCGTGACGCGCTCGGGCGGGCCCGGCTCCTCGACTGGGTCGACGGGCTGCCCGACGGGCTCGACACCCTGATCGGAGAACACGGGGCCAGGCTGTCCGGCGGTCAGCGTCAGCGGCTCGCGCTGGCACGCGCGCTGCTCGCCGACTTCCCGGTCCTCGTTCTCGACGAACCGGCTGAGCACCTCGATCTGCCGACGGCCGACGCGCTCACCGCGGACCTGCTGGCCGCGACCGAGGGCCGCACGACGCTGCTGATCACGCACAGGCTGGCCGGGCTCGACGCGGTGGACGAGGTGATCGTGCTCGCGCGGGGACGGGTGGTCCAGCGCGGGGCGTTCGCGGAGCTGGCGGCGGTCGAGGGGCCTCTGCGGGAGATGGCGGAACGGGAGAACGCGGCGGATCTGCTGGTGCGCGCGGGGGCCCGCTGAGCGCCGCACGGGCGGATCGTGGGCGATGCGCGCCCCTGTGGTTGGGCTGATGCGGTCGAGAGTGTGGCGCCTGTTGTGGTTGGGCTGATGCGGTCGCGAGTGTGGCGCCCCCTGTGATCGGGCGGAGGCGATCCAGGGCGTGGCGCCCGCTGTCATCAGGTGTGGATGGTCCGGGGCGCGGCGCCCCCTGCGGGCGGGTGTGGGCGGTTCGCGGATGTGTCGGCGGTGTCGCGTTCCCGGTCTTCCGTGAACCGGCCGACTTTCCGTCGCGAAGGGCCCTCACTAGGCTCGAAGGATGTCAGCGGCGAGGGGCTCTCCCGTCCCGGGCGACGACGACACGGGCGTGGCCTCCCTCGCGGCCCGTGCTCGGGCAGGGCTGTCCGGCGATTCCGCCGCACGGGTTCCGCGACTGCTGGAAGCCGTGCGGTCGGTCGGATCAGGGCTCGAGCTGCACTCCAAGCTGGACCGGATCTGCGAGACCGCGGCCGAACTCACAGACGCTCGATACGCGGCCATCGGAGTCGTGGACGAGAGCGGGGAGGGGCTCGCCGACTTCGTCCAGTACGGCGTCGACGAGGAGACCGCCCGCAGGATCGGGCGAAGGCCGGACGGCCGTCAAGGGCTGCTGGGCGCGCTCATCCGCGACCCCGACCCGGTGCGCCTCGCGAACCTGACCGAGGACCCGCGCTCCTGCGGGTTCCCGGCCGGCCATCCGCCGATGCGCAGCTTCCTCGGGGTACCGATCCGGGTGCGGGGGGAGATCTTCGGGAACCTGTATCTCGCGGAGAAGCGAGGCGGCGCCGGCTTCGACGACGACGATCTCGACATGCTCCAGGTGCTCGCCACGGAGGCCGGCATCGCCATCGGCAACGCCCGTCTGTACGAGGAGGCGAAGCTGCGTGAGCGCTGGATCGACGGCTCGGTGGCCGTCACGACCGCGCTGCTGGCGGGCGGCGACGCCGAGGACGTGTTGCAGACCGTCGCCGAGCAGGCCCGCCGGCTCTCCGGTTCCGCGGCCGGGATCGTGCTGCTGCCGACGGAGGAGGCCGGCCTGGAGGTCGTCGCGGTGGCGTCGGACCGCCCGACGAAACTGCTCGGCGTGGTCGTCCCTCCGGAGAGCGAGCTCGTCGCCGCACTCCTCGACGGCAACCCGGTGTTCTTGGCGGACGCGTCCGCCGACCCGCGCATGCGCACGGATCTCACCCACGCCTACGGACCCGTGATGATGCTCCCCCTGGAGAGCGACGGCCGGGTCCTCGGCGCCCTGCTCACCCCGCGGTCCCGCGACGGACGACAGTTCACCGGGACCGAGCGGACCGTCGCCGCGCAGTTCGCCTCGCAGGCGGCCCTGGCGCTGATGATGGCCGAGACCCAGCGCGACCGGGAACGCCTCGCGGTGTACGAGGACCGCGACCGGATCGCCCGCGACCTGCACGACCTGGTCATCCAGCGGTTGTTCGCCACCGGAATGATGCTGGAGGGCGCGCAGCGCAGGTCGAACGTGCCCGAGGTGCGGCGGGGCGTCGGCAAGGCGGTCGACGAACTCGACGTCACCATCCAGGAGATCCGCACCGCGATCTTCGCGCTCCGGCAGGGCCCCGCCGAGACGCCGTCCGGGCTGCGCACCCGTGTCCTGCGCGAGATCAACATGGCCGCCGTGCCCCTCGGTTTTCACCCAGGGCACCGCTTCACCGGCTCCGTCGACACGGCGGTCGGCGAACTCACGGGCAAGAACCTCATCGCCGCGCTGCGCGAAGCCCTCTCCAACGCCTTCCGGCACGCGGGGGCCTCCCGGATCGAGGTCTCCGTCGACGCGGACGTCCTTCTGCCGGACGGGCGTCCGGGCGTGCGTCTCGCCGTCGCGGACGACGGCGTCGGCATCCCCGACGGGGGCAGGCGCAGCGGCCTGAAGAACCTCAAGCGGCGTGCCGAGTCGCTGGGCGGCGCGAGTTGGCACGGGCCGGGCATCGGCGCGGACGGCGGCGGCACGACGGTGGTGTGGCAGGTCCCCTACTGAACCCCCTTGTACGGGAGACCTGTTCGCGAGAGGGGCGGGCGCCCCGTGCGCGGGCGGCCCCGCCGGGACGGGACCGTTCGGTGGCGGCGCTGCGCCATTCGTGACGTCCTGTCCCCCAGGTGTACGCCTTGAACAGGCCGGGCCGGACTGCCCGGGCCACGATCGCTGTCATGCGCTCATCTCGCCGCCATCCCCTCCTCGTCCCGGCCCTGTTGTCCGCGCTCGTGGTCCTCGCGGCCCGGCCCGCGGCGGCCGACGGCGACGGCGCCGAACTCGACATCAGCGCCCAGGTGGCGCGGCTGTACGAGGACGCCTCCGTGGCGACGGGACAGTACGAGGCAGGGCGGCAGGACGCCGAGGCGCAGCGCGGCCGGGCGGAGCGGGCCGAACGCCTCCTCGTGCAGGAGCGGCAGGAGATCGCGGTGCTGCACGAGGACCTGGGCCGTATCGTGCGCGCCCAGTACCGGCAGGGCGGCGGGCTGCCGTACACGGCGCAGATCCTGTTCGCGAAGGACCCCGACGGCCTGATGCGCGGTCAGCATGCCGTGCGGCGGGCCGATCTGGCCGTCGCCGGCGCCGTCACGAGGAGCAGGCGCGCCGAGAGCAGGCTCGCCACGGACGAGGCGAAGGCCCGCTCCGAGTGGCAGGTGCTGGAGAAACGGACCGCGGAGCTCGCCGCGATCAAGAGGACCATCGAGGCGAAGCTCGACGAGGCGCGGTCGTCGTTGCAGAGCCGGGCCGACGCCTCCGTGGCGGCCGGCGCGTGCCGCGGGGCGGTCCGTCTCGACCAGCCGCCGGTGGAACTCACGCGCGCGTGGGTCGCTCCGGTGGAGACGTACGAACTCTCGGCGGGTTTCGGCAGCGGGGGTGAGCACTGGGCGCACCGGCACACCGGGCAGGACTTCGCGGTGCCCATCGGCACCCCGGTGCGGGCGGCGGGAGCTGGCCGGGTGGTGAGCGTGTCCTGCGGCGGTGCCTTCGGCATCGAGGTCGTGATCGAGCACCCCGACGGCTACTACACGCAGTACGCGCATCTCGCGGCCGTCGCCGTCGACCAGGGGCAGCGGGTCTCGACCGGGGAGTGGATCGGGCAGTCGGGCACGAGCGGCAACTCGACCGGCCCGCATCTGCACTTCGAGGTGCGGGTGACCCCGGAGATGGGATCGGCGATCGACCCGGTGCCGTGGCTGGCGGAGCACGGGGTCGTCGTCTAGGCCCTCTGGCGGATGTGACCGGAGGGCCCCGTGGCCGTGCCGTCGGACTGGCCCGTGGCCGTCACGTCGGACGAGCCTGCGGCCGTGTTGCCGGTGGGGCCCGGAGGTGCCGCGCCGGAGGGCCCCGCGGCCCCGCTGTCGGAGGGCTACGAGCGGTCCGCCAGGATCTGCTCGATCACCACCGCCACCCCGTCCTCGTTGTTCGCGACCGTGCGTCCGGAGGCGGCGGCGATCACGTCGGGGTGGGCGTTGCCCATCGCGTACGACCGGCCGGCCCAGGTGAGCATCTCGACGTCGTTCGGCATGTCACCGAAGGCGACGACCTCCTCGGGCGAGATGCCGCGCTCCGCACAGCACAGCGCGAGGGTGCTGGCCTTGGAGATGCCGGGGCCGCTGATCTCCAGCAGGGCGCTGGGGCTCGACCGGGTCACGTTGGCCCGGTCGCCGATGGCCGGGCGCGCGACGGCGAGGAACGCGTCCGGGTCCATCTCGGGGTGGTAGGCGAGCACCTTCAGCACCGGCTGATCGGCGTCCAGCGCGTCCTTGGCGAGGAGCTTCTCGGCGGGCAGGACGATCTCCGGGGGCTCCATGTGCATGAGGGGATAACCCGGTTCGAGATGGAGGCCGTACGTCCGCTCGACGGCGCACACCGTGCCGGGCGCGGCGGAACGCAGGATCCGGATGACGTCCAGGGCGATGTCGGGGGTCAGTTCACGGATCTTGACGAAGCGGTGGGCGCCGGGGCCGCCGTGCAGGTCGACCACGGCGGCACCGTTGCCGCAGATGGCGAGGCCGTGCCCGTGGACATGGTCGCTGACGACGTCCATCCAGCGGGCCGGGCGGCCGGTGACGAAGAAGACCTCGATACCGGCCTGTTCGGCGGCGGCGAGGGCGGCGATCGTGCGGTCGGACACCGATTTGTCGTCGCGCAACAAGGTGCCGTCGAGGTCCGTGGCGATCAGCCGGGGCGGGACGGTGGAGGCCGGAGTCTCGGGCCGGCGAGTCGCTGAGGTCACGGGCTCATTCTCCCGCATATATGCGCACGGCCGTGCGGCGGTGCGCACACTTGAGTGGTTACCGCCTCATCTGGCCCGTGCCGTCCCGACCGGTCGGACCCCGGGACACGGCCGCACGGTTCAGCGCAGCTGGGCCACCGCTTCCATGGCGATCCGCTCGAAGACCTTCGCGTCGGCGGCGAACTCCGAGTCGGGGATGGGCCAGTGGATCACGATGTCGGTGAAGCCCAGTTCGGCATGCCGGCCCGCGAAGTCGACGAACGCGTCGAGGGACTCCAGAGGGCGGCCTCGGTCGGGGGTGAAGCCGGTGAGCAGGATCTTGTCGATCTCCGCCACGTCCCTGCCGATCTCGGCACACGCGTCCGCGAGCTTGGAGACCTGTCCGTGAATGGCTTGAACCGACTGCTCGGAGGTGCCCGTCTCGTACAGCTTCGGGTCGCCCGTCGTCACCCAGGCCTGCCCGTGACGGGCGGCGAGCTTCAGTCCGCGCGGGCCTGTGGCGGCCACGGCGAACGGCAGCCGGGGGCGCTGGACACAGCCCGGGATGTTGCGTGCCTCGTGCGCCGAGTAGAAATTGCCGCCGTAGGAGACGGATTCCTCGGTGAGGAGCCGGTCGAGCAGCGGGACGAACTCGCCGAAGCGGTCGGCGCGCTCACGCGGGGTCCACGGATCCTGTCCGAGGGCGGTGGCGTCGAAACCGGTGCCGCCGGCTCCGATGCCCAGCGTGACCCGGCCGTTCGAGATGTCGTCGAGGGAGATCAGATCCTTGGCGAGGGTCACCGGGTGCCGGAAGTTCGGCGAGGTCACGAGCGTGCCGAGGCGCAGCCGGTCGGTGACGGCCGCCGCCGCGGTCAGTGTCGGCACGGCCCCGAACCACGGGCCGTCCCGGAAGGTCCGCCAGGAGAGATGGTCGTAGGTGAACGCGGTGTGGAAGCCGAGCTGCTCCGCGCGCTGCCATGCGGAACGCCCGCCCTCGTGCCAGCGGACGTAGGGCAGGATCACGGTGCTCAGACGCAGACTCATGCCTCGAGCGTAGACGGAGCCGGGACGTGGACGCCTCAGGGCGGTCCGCCCGCCGGCCCGCACCCGGGATCAGGACGTGCCCGGTGCCCGGGGCCCGAGAGAGCGCGGCGAGCCGGATCAGTGCGGGCCGGGGAACCGCAGATAGCCCGGGGGTACGGCCTGTGCCAGCCAGACACCGTTGGTGCTGACCCGGAAGACATGGCCGTCGCGGTGCATGGCGGCGGCGTCCACCCCGAGGACGACCGGGCGGCCGCGGCGGGCGCCGACGCGGGTGGCCGTCTCCCGGTCCGCCGAGAGGTGCACGTCGTGCCGGTTCATGGGTCTGAGACCCTCGGCGCGGATCTGGTCCAGGCTGCGGGCCACGGTCCCGTGGTAGAGGTACGCCGGTGGGGTCACCGGGGGCAGTCCGAGGTCGACCTCGACGGAGTGGCCCTGGCTCGCCCGGATCCGGGTCCCCTCGACGGCGAAGCGCTGCTTGTCGTTGGCGGCCACCACATGATCGAGCTCGGCACGGGTGAACCGGAAGCCGTGCGCGGTCGCCGCGGAGATCAGCACGTCGATCTCGACCCAGCCGCCCTCGCCGAGGGTGAGCCCGATCCGTTCGGGCTGGTGCCGCAGATGTTTCGAGAGGTACTTCGACACCTTCACGGTGCGTTTTTCATCCATCGGTTCATCGGCCTGTCTTTCCGTCCGATCATCTGTCTGCTCATGCGCCCGGCCCCGCGTTCGGTCACGCGTGCGCTCGGGCGTCTGTTCATTGCCGTGTTCCTTCATCCTCACAGCGTGCCTGGAGAGAGGCGGATCACGCATTTGATTTTGGATAGGAGGTTTGATCCACAACCAAGTCGCGTTATCCACAGGCGAATTGGCGAAGCTGTGGACAACGGGCATGCGGTTCAAGGTGTTTCGTCAACAATGGTGCGATGAGCGGTGTTTGCCGTCAGCCGGTCCAACGTACGTGTCTGTAGCTCCCGTTCGGTCGCAGCCGTCACGAACGCGGCCGCATGTTCAACACCAACAAGCCGCTCCACGGCCCGCATTGTCCCGGCGGCCATCTCCACCGGACGTGCGCCCCCGGGCTCCACCGGGAACGGTCCCGCCGCGAGCTGCCGGCTCAGGTGACGAGTCGCGAAATGGCGCATGGCACGGGCCAGTTCGGCGTCCACCGCCTGCTGCGCGAGAGGTCGCAGCCGCCGTACGAGCGAGGCGGCCTCGGCCGCTTCCGCGTCGCTCGGCGGGCTCTCCCCCAGATAGCGCGCGAAGACGTGCTCGGTGGTGAACTCCAGGAACCGGGAGGCGATGTGCTCGACCTGACCCCTCAACTCCCGCAAATGGCAGGCGATCGCGGACAGCGGAACTCCCGCGTTGTACAACTCGACCGCCGCGGAGAGCTCTTGAGGACTCGGGACGAGGAAGATGTCCTCGTCCCCCGGGACGGGCTCCAGCACGCCCAGCTCCACGGCCTCCGCCACCGCAGCGTCGTCGGGACGGCCGCCGAACCGCTCCGCCAGCTCGCTCCGGGAGATCCGGGCGGCCTCCTCGTCGGTCCACGGTCCGTCGACCTCCGCGACCAGGCCGAGTATCCCGCCGAGTCCCCGGCCCGCGTCCCAGGCCTCCAGGAGCTCCTTGATCGAGGCCAGCGTGTAGCCGCGGTCCAGGAGTTCGGCGATCTGCCGCAGCCGCGCCAGATGGGCGTCCGCGTACACATTGGCACGCCCGCGCCGCTCCGGGCGGGGCAGCAGTCCGCGGTCCTGATAGGCGCGGATCGTCCGGACCGTGGCGCCACTGCGGTGCGCCAGGTCCTCGATGCGGTACGCGACCCCGCCCGCCTCGTCGCTCATCTCTCCCGCCCCTCCCGCCTCCGCCCCGGCCCCCGGGAAGCCGCTGCCCGACCGCCCGACGCTGACCGCCCCCACCCGCGGACCGACTGACCGCCGACCGACTGACCGCCGACTGCCCTCCACGGCCGACCGCGCCGCGGGTGACCTCGCAGGACAACCGACGGCCCGAGCGGTGAACCCTTCCGCGACGGATGGTACGACCGGCGCGGACAGGGCGATATGGCCGCGCCGAACCGCTTGCGCCCTGGCAACAGCCCTTCCCGGAAAGCCCTGTTGCGAGCGGCGGCGGCGTGCCGCGGGCCGGCGGCGGCCCGAGCCGGGGCGGGCGGTTCCGGCGGGCTGTCCGCCGCGTCTGCCGCCCGTTCGCTCACAGGGGCGGCTCCATGCGGGCGATCGCCCGCAGCGCCCTCGGCGCGAAGCGGTGCAGGAGGTGGGCGCCGCGCGCCTCCGGGGTCACCGGAACCACCGCCTCGTCGCGGACGACCGCGCGCAGGATCGCGTCGGCGACCTTCTCCGGCGGATAGTTGCGCAGCCCGTAGAGCCGCGCCGACTTCTTCTGGCGCCGCTTCTCCTCGGCCGCGTCGACCCCGGCGAACCGCGCGGTCGAGGTGATGTTCGTGTTGACGAAGCCGGGGCAGACCGCCGAGACGCCGATGTCCTGTCCGGCCAGCTCCGCGCGCAGACACTCGCTCAGCATCAGTACGGCCGCCTTGGAGGTGCTGTAGGCGGGCAGCGCCTTCGAGGGCTGATACGCCGCCGCCGACGCGATGTTGACGATGTGACCGCCCTGCCCGCGCTCGGCCATCCGCTTCCCGAAGAGCCGGCAGCCGTGGATCACCCCCCACAGATTGACGTCGAGGACTTTCCTCCAGTCCTCCGTCGTCGTGTCGAAGAAGGAACCGGAGAGTCCGATCCCGGCGTTGTTCACCAGCACGTCCACCACGCCGTACTCGGTGGAGACCTTGTCGGCGAGCTTCTCCATGGCCTGCTCGTCGCTGACGTCGGCCGTCTCCGCCCAGGCCGCGGGCGAGCCGATCAGCAGGGACATCTGCGCCGTGCGGGCTGCGGCCTCCGCGTCCCGGTCGACGGCCACCACCCGCGCACCGGCCTCGGCGAACGCGAACGCGGTGGCCCGCCCGATGCCGCTGCCGGCGCCGGTGACCAGCACGAGCTGCCCGCCGAACCGGTCCGCGTGCTTTCCGGAGGCCACCGGCCCGGGCGCCGGCACTCCGGTCTCCCGGCCCTCGTTGGCCGTCACGAACTCCGATATCCAGGCGGCCAATCGGTCGGGACGGGTCCGTGGGACCCAGTGCTTGGCGGGCAGCGTGCGGCGCACAGAATCGGGGGCCCACTTCTCCAGTTCGTCGTAGAGCCGCTCGGAGAGAAAGGCGTCGTCCAGGGGCGTGATGAGCTGCACGGGCGCGTGCGCGTACGCGTCCTCGCGGGGGCGGCCGAGCCGCGACCGTACGTTGTCGCGGTAGAGCCACGCGCCGTGCGCGGCGTCGGACGGCAGCGACGGGGTCGGATAGTCACCCGCGGGTACCTTCTCCAGCCGCTGGAGGATCTTCGGCCACCGCTTGCCCAGAGGTCCGCGCCAGGCCAGTTCGGGCAGCACCGGTGTGTGCAGCATGTACACGTACCAGGACTTGGCGCCCTGGCCGAGGAGCTGGCCGATCCTTCGCGGGGTGGGCCGTCGCATCCGCCGCTTGATCCAGTGACCGAAGTGGTCCAGGGACGGACCGGACAGGGAGGTGAAGGACGCGATCCGGCCCTCGGTGCGGGCGACCGTGACGAACTCCCACGACTGCACCGAACCCCAGTCGTGGCCCACGAGATGCACCGCCTCGCCGGGGCTGACCGCGTCGATCACCGCGAGGAAGTCGTCCGTCAGCTTCTCCAGCGTGAACCCGCCGCGCAGGGGCCGCGGCGCCGTCGACCGGCCGTGCCCCCGCACGTCGTACAGCACGACATGGAAGCGGTCCGCGAGCCGCACGGCGACCTCGGACCACACCTCCTTGGAGTCCGGATAACCGTGCACGAGCACCACGGTCGGCTGCCTCGCGTCACCCAGCTCGGCGACACACAGTTCGATCCCGCCCGTCCGTACCCGGCGCTCGCGCGCCCCCACGAGACTCACTCGTCCTCCGCCCAGCGCCGCACGTGCGGCAGATCGTCGTCGAGCCAGAACGCGCTCTGTTCGGGGTCCCGGGAGTCCGTGACGACCAGGAGCTCCTCGAACTTCGCGCCCGTACCCCGGAAACCGAGGTGCGGTTCGACCGCCCACAGCCCCGGCCGGGGAGGGTGGTCGGAGAATGTGTACGGCGACCACAGCGGGGACCAGCCCTCCCGGTGCCCGCGCAGCGCGTCGCTCGCCAGCCCCTTCAGGGATTGGACGCCGAACCCGAACAGATGCGGGGACCAGGGCCGCTCCCGCACCCGGTCCACCTTGTGCGCGATCACGCCGAACGGATACGCGCGGTGCCGGTTGGCACAGCCCTGGCGGACCATCAGGCGGTCGACGTCCTCGTAGATCTCGCGCAGGGGCCGCCGCTCGCGCACCTCGCGCAGGATCAGCTCGCGGTGCGCCTCCAGATCGGCCAGCAGTCTGTCCTGCACGGGGTTCGGCCCGAGCGAGCCCGCGTACCCGATGTCCGCCGTGAAGCCCCGGTGCACCGGCGCCATGTCGAGGATGAAGGGCATCCCCGGCTCCAGCCGGCGGTCGGTGGGAAAGAACTGCAACGGGATCCGGAAACCGGCGAAGGCCGTGCGGTCGCCGAACCAGGCGAACGGCAGATGGAACCAGTCCCGCACCCCGCGCTCACGCAGCCACACCCGCTGCATGCGCGCCGCCTCCCGCTCGGTGACGCCCGGCTTCAGCTGCGCCGCGACCGCCTCCGCGCACTCGTACGCGAGCCGCTGGACCTCTCTGAACCCCCGCAGCTCCGCCGAGAGTTCGCCTGTCATGGCCGTCGTCATGCCACCGCCCCACCTGTCCGCACCGACTGCGGTACGTGCCCGTAACGTGACACTGGCGAATGTGACAGTTGTTAGAGGCTGCGTCAATAGGCCCGTGGTCCGCCTGTGGACAACCGGCGGCGCGGGTCCGGCCGGGCGCCCGGTACCCGTACCTGAGGGTGACCCCTACGGGCCCGTACGCCTGGAGGCTGACGCGGATCCACCTCCGTGGGCTGACGACCCCTGTGGTGTGCGCCACTACCGTCGAAGCGTGACTGTGATCGCGACCGAAAGCCTGAGCAAGCGGTACCCACGGGTGACCGCGCTTGACCGGCTCTCCGTGGACGTCGGGCCCGGTGTGACCGGACTCGTCGGAGCCAATGGAGCCGGCAAGTCCACACTGATCAAGATCCTGCTGGGTCTGTCCCCCGCCACCGAGGGCCGCGCACATGTGCTCGGCCTCGACGTCGCCACCGAGGGCGCCGCCATCCGTGAGCGGGTCGGGTACATGCCCGAGCACGACTGCCTGCCGCCCGACGTCTCGGCCACCGAGTTCGTCGTCCACATGGCGCGGATGTCCGGGCTGCCGCCGGCCGCGGCCCGCGAGCGCACCGCGGACACCCTGCGCCATGTCGGCCTGTACGAGGAGCGCTACCGTCCCATCGGCGGCTACTCGACCGGCATGAAGCAGCGCGTCAAACTCGCGCAGGCCCTCGTCCACGACCCCCGGCTGGTCTTCCTCGACGAGCCGACCAACGGCCTCGACCCGGTCGGCCGCGACGACATGCTCGGACTGATCCGCCGCATCCACACGGACTTCGGCATCTCGGTGCTGGTCACCTCGCACCTCCTGGGCGAACTGGAGCGGACCTGCGACCACGTCGTGGTCGTCGACGGCGGCAAGCTGCTGCGCTCCAGCTCCACCATGGACTTCACCAAGACCACCACCACCCTCGCCGTCGAGGTCACCGACAGCGACGAACACCCGGACGGCACGGGCGCGATGCGCGAGGTGCTCCACGCGCGCGGGATCGAGACCCACGACGGCGGCGGACTGCCGGGCGCCGGACACATCCTGCTGCTCACCGCCGAGAGCGAGGACACGTACGACCTCGTCCGCGACGTGGTCGCCGACCTCGGCCTCGGACTGGTCCGCATGGAACAGCGCAGGCACCACATCGCCGAGGTCTTCACCGAGAGCGACGACCAGCGGAAGGAGGCGGTCGGCCATGGCAGTTGAGAACCCCCTCACCCAGCCGGGTGAGCAGACCCGTATCCACAACATCGGCTACCGCAACTACGACGGCCCGCGACTCGGCCGCGCCTATGCCCGCCGTTCCCTCTACTCGCAGTCCCTGCGCGGCGCCTACGGCCTCGGCCGCTCGGTCAAGTCCAAGGTCCTGCCGATGCTGCTCTTCGTGGTCATGTGCGTCCCCGCGCTGATCATGGTGGCCGTCGCGGTCGCCACCAAGGCGAAGGACCTGCCCGTCGACTACACGCGCTACGCGGTGATCATGCAGGCGGTCATCGGCCTGTACGTCGCCTCCCAGGGCCCCCAGGCGGTCTCACGGGACCTGCGCTTCAAGACCATTCCGCTGTACTTCTCGCGCCCCATAGAGACAGCCGACTACGTGCGCGCCAAGTACGCGGCCCTGGCCTCGGCGCTGTTCGTCCTCACGGCCGCTCCGCTGATCGTGCTCTACGTAGGGGCGCTGCTGGCCAAGCTCGACTTCGCCGACCAGAGCAAGGGTTTCGGACAGGGGCTGCTCTCCGTGGCCCTGCTGTCCCTGCTCTTCGCCGGCATCGCCCTGGTCATCTCGGCGATCACCCCGCGCCGCGGCTTCGGCATCGCCGCCGTCATCGCCGCCCTGACCATCTCCTACGGAGCGGTCTCCACCGTCCAGGCCATCGCCTTCGAGCGGTCCAGCAGCGGAGCCGTCCCGTGGATCGGGCTCTTCTCGCCGATCACGCTCATCGACGGAGTCCAGACGGCCTTCCTGGGCGCCTCCTCCGCCTTCCCCGGCGAGGTGGGCCCCTCGTCCGCGCAGGGCGTCGTCTACCTCGTCGTCGTCCTCGGTCTCATCGCGGGCTGCTATGGCCTCCTGATGCGCCGCTACCGAAAGGCGGGGCTGTGACCACGCTCAGCATCGACCACGTCTCGCGCTGGTTCGGCAACGTGGTGGCGGTCAACGACATCACGATGACGATCGGCCCCGGGGTCACCGGCCTGCTCGGCCCGAACGGCGCCGGCAAGTCCACCCTCATCAACATGATGGGCGGCTTCCTCGCCCCCTCCACGGGCACCGTCACCCTCGACGGCCGCCCGACCTGGCGCAACGAGGACATCTACCGCCACATCGGCATCGTCCCCGAACGTGAGGCGATGTACGACTTCCTCACCGGACGCGAATTCGTCGTCGCCAACGCCGAATTGCACGGCCTCGGTACCAAGGCCGCCGACCGCGCGCTGGCCACCGTCGAGATGGAGTACGCGCAGGACCGCAAGATCTCCACGTACTCCAAGGGCATGCGCCAGCGCGTGAAGATGGCGTCCGCGCTGGTCCACGACCCCTCGCTGCTCCTGCTCGACGAGCCGTTCAACGGCATGGACCCGCGCCAGCGCATGCAGCTCATGGACCTGTTGCGCCGCATGGGCGACGAGGGCCGCACCGTGCTGTTCTCGTCCCACATCCTCGAAGAGGTGGAGCAACTCGCCGCCCACATCGAGGTGATCGTCGCCGGACGGCACGCGGCCAGCGGCGACTTCCGGCGCATCCGCCGGCTGATGACCGACCGCCCGCACCGCTACCTGGTCCGCTCGAGCGACGACCGGGCACTGGCCGCGGCGCTCATCGCGGACCCGTCGACGTCCGGCATCGAAGTAGACCTCGCCGAAGGCGCGTTGCGCGTCCAGGCCGTCGACTTCGGCCGGTTCACCGCCCTGTTGCCGAAGCTCGCGCGCGAGCACGGCATCCGGCTGCTGACCGTGTCGCCGTCCGACGAGTCGCTCGAATCCGTCTTCTCGTATCTCGTCGCGGCGTAGGAGGCCGAAGATGTACGACCCCACAGTCGCCCGGCTCACCTACCGGGGCCTGCTCGGCCGCCGGAGGGCCCTCATCCTCGGCGTCCTGCCCGTCCTGCTCATCGTGATCTCCCTGGCCGTCCGGAGCTTCTCCGGAGCCGACGACCAGGTGGCCTCGGACCTGCTCGGCGGGTTCGCCCTCGCCACCATGGTGCCGATCATCGGCGTCATCGCCGGCACGGGCGCGATCGGGCCCGAGATCGACGACGGCTCGGTGGTGTATCTGCTGGCCAAGCCCCTGAAGCGGCCCACGATCATCTTCACCAAGCTCATCGTCGCGGTCGCCGTCACCATGGCCTTCTCGGCGGTGCCGACCTTCATCGCGGGCATGATCCTGAACGGC
The DNA here is from genome assembly GCF_040607495.1 of Streptomyces sp. NPDC005281. Classification (NCBI taxonomy): domain Bacteria; kingdom Bacillati; phylum Actinomycetota; class Actinomycetes; order Kitasatosporales; family Streptomycetaceae; genus Streptomyces; species Streptomyces sp. NPDC005281. The sequence continues at coordinate 267,795 of NZ_JBEXGX010000003.1, forward strand.
AACGGCCAGCAGATCGCCGTCGCCTACACCGTCGCCGCCCTGGTCGCCTCGATCGCCTACGCCGCCATGTTCCTGCTCCTCGGGACCGTGACCCGGCACGCGGTGGTCTTCGGGCTCGTCTACGCGCTCGTCTGGGAGGCCCTGTTCGGGTCCCTGGTGTCCGGCGCGCGCACGCTCAGCGTCCAGCAGTGGGCGCTCGCCGTGGGCCACAAGGTGACCGGCGGTGACCTCGTCACCTCCGACGTGAGCCTGCCGACCGCGACGGTCCTGCTGGTCGTGGTCACCGTCCTCGCCACCTGGTACGCGGGGCAGCGGCTGCGGTCGCTGAAGGTGGCCGGCGAGGAGTGAACGAGGGCTCCCACGCGCGCGGTGTCCGTCACGGGCACCCGCGCGTGGGAGCCCTCTTTTCCTTGACAGCGGCTTCACCCGGGTCCGGGCACACTGGCCGGAACGGGGACGCACGGCCGGGAGGAACGGGGATGACGACCGAGGAACCAGGAGCCGGCGGCAGGGACCAGGCCGGGAACGGCTCCGGTGAGGGGTCCGGGGACGGGCCCGGGGACACGGTGGGGGAGCCGTGGGAGGACCTGGTGCTCGACGAGTACTTCATACGCTCCGCGGAGACGACCGAGCCGTCGGCCCGCGCGCGCATGCTCGCCGCCCGGTGGCGTGAGGGCGGTCCTGATCCGCAGCCCTGGCGCTCCGACGAGCCGCCCGCCGGGTGGTTCTTCGGAAAGGGCCGCCGGCGCAGATGGCGCCGCAAGTGAGCCCCCGCGGACCCGCCCTTTAATCGGTGGCGCCCAAGTCGGCGTACGGGCACAGTGGTTGTGTACACGCCGCCGCGTCGAGCCGGCGCCACGGTCCGGGAGAGGAGCGCGACGATGTTCATCAGGAGCAGTTCGTCGAGCTCCCGACAGGGCAGCCCACGGCGGGTTCCGGAGTAGTTACCCCTCCGTCGAACCCGCTCGCAGGGGGAGTTGCCCGGGGCGGCCGCTTCGAGCGCGCGTCACCGCGCGGGCCGCCCACCCGGAGGATTGGCCGAGTGGGAAGGCACCGGCTTGCTAAGCCGTGGTCGGGGGTGAAACCCCGCGCGCGTTCGATCCGCGCATCCTCCGCACGAGACAGAAGAACCGGCCGGAACCGAGCTACGGCCCCGTCAGCAACCGCTCCAGTACGAGCGCAATCCCGTCCTCCTCGTTCGAGGACGTCACCTCGTCCGCGATCGCCTTGAGATCGTCGTGGGCGTTGGCCATGGCCACCGAGTGGGCCGCCCAGGCGAACATCGGAAGGTCGTTCGGCATGTCGCCGAAGGCGATGGTGCCGGCGGCCTTGACGCCCAGTCGCCTGGCCGCCAGGGACAGCCCCGTCGCCTTGGAGAGGCCGAGCGGGAGCAGCTCCACGACTCCGGGGCCCGCCATCGTGACGCCGACGAGTCCGCCCGCGACCTTCACGGCCACGGCCGCGAGCTCGTCGTCGGAGAGCGTCGGATGCTGGACGTACACCTTGTTCAGAGGGGCCGACCAGAGGTCCGCCGCGTCCTTGATCGGTACGACCGGCAGCGCGCCCTCCAGCCTGCGGTAGCCAGGACCCACCAGCACGTCGCCGTCGAGCCCGTCGCGGCTCGCGGCCAGCAGCAGCGGCCCGACCTCCGCCTCGATCTTGGCGAGCGCGAGACCGGCCAGCTGCCGGTCCAGCGTCACCGACGTGAGCAGCCGGTGCTCCCCCGCGTCGTAGACCTGCGCGCCCTGACCGCAGACCGCGAGACCGCGGTAGCCGAGCTCGTCGAGGATGTGCCGCGTCCAGGGCACCGCGCGCCCGGTGACGACGATGTGGGCCGCGCCCGCCTCGGTCACCGCGGCCAGCGCGTCACGCGTACGCGCCGAGACCGTCTCGTCGGAACGCAGCAGCGTCCCGTCGAGATCGGTCGCGACGAGCCGGTACGGGAACGTCCCGGGCGCGGTGGCCCCGGACGCTCCCGCCGAACCGGTGGTGCTGGTCACTTGGAGATCGGCTCCAGAACCTCACGGCCGCCCAGGTAGGGCCGCAGCAGCTCGGGGACCCGGACCGAACCGTCGGCGAGCTGGTGGTTCTCCAGGATCGCGACGATGGTGCGCGGGACGGCGCACAGCGTGCCGTTCAGGGTGGCGAGCGGCTGGACCTTCTTGCCGTCGCGCATACGGACGGACAGGCGGCGGGCCTGGAAGCTGTCGCAGTTGGAGGCCGAGGTCAGCTCGCGGTACTTGCCCTGGGTCGGGATCCACGCCTCGCAGTCGAACTTGCGGGACGCCGAGGCGCCCAGGTCGCCGCTGGCCACGTCGATCACCTGGAAGGGCAGCTCGAGGCCGGTGAGCCACTGCTTCTCCCAGTCGAGGAGCCGCTTGTGCTCGTTCTCGGCGTCCGCCGGGTCGACGTACGAGAACATCTCGACCTTGTCGAACTGGTGCACGCGGAAGATGCCGCGGGTGTCCTTGCCGTACGTGCCCGCCTCGCGGCGGAAGCACGGCGAGAAGCCGGCGTAGCGCATCGGCAGCTTGTCGGCGTCGAGGATCTCGTCCATGTGGTACGCGGCGAGGGGGACCTCGGAGGTGCCGACCAGGTAGTAGTCGTCCTTCTCCAGGTGGTACACGTTCTCCGCGGCCTGGCCGAGGAATCCGGTGCCCTCCATGGCGCGCGGGCGGACCAGGGCCGGGGTCAGCATCGGCGTGAAGCCGGCCTCGGTGGCCTGGGCGATCGCGGCGTTGACGAGGGCGAGCTCCAGGAGCGCGCCGACGCCGGTCAGGTAGTAGAAGCGGGAGCCGGAGACCTTGGCGCCGCGCTCGACGTCGATGGCGCCCAGGGACTCGCCGAGTTCCAGGTGGTCCTTGGGCTCGAAGCCCTCGGCGGCGAAGTCGCGGATGATCCCGTGCGTCTCCAGGACGACGAAGTCCTCCTCGCCGCCGACCGGGACGTCGGGGTGCACCAGGTTGCCGAGCCGGAGCAGGAGCCGCTTGGTCTCCTCGTCCGCCTCGTTCTGTTCGGCCTCGGCGGCCTTGACGTCGGTCTTGAGCTGCTCGGCCTTCTTCAGCAGCTCGGCGCGCTCGTCCGGGGACGCCTTGGGGATCAGTTTGCCGAGCGACTTCTGCTCGGAACGCAGCTCGTCGAAGCGGACGCCGGACGACCTGCGCCGCTCGTCGGCGGAGACGAGGGAGTCGACGAGCGCGACATCCTCTCCACGGGCGCGCTGGGAGGCGCGAACACGGTCGGGGTCCTCACGAAGCAGGCGAAGGTCAATCACCCTCCAAGGCTACCGGTGCCCGCTTCCCGTCAACGACCCGATATTCCAGAGAGTGAGGGCTGTCACGGTATGAGTGAAATGCCGGACCGGATCTCTTGATCACCGAACGACGTCAAGGAAAAGGGGCCTACTCCCTGAAACGGGGCAGACGGCGCTTTGTCGGTTGACCGGATTTCCTTGCGCGGGGCGGGACTTGCGGGCCGGGTTGTCCACAGGGGGCGGGCCCCGCCGCTAGTTATCCACAGGCTGTGTGGAAGATCTGTGGATGTCGGAATTGATCATTCCGATCCCTCTTCGTCGGCTGAGGAATTCCCGGTCCAAACCCTCTGTACAGCCACTTTCGGGTGTAAACGATTCGCTCTATAGGGTTGATCAATGGAAAAGGGTAGACGAAGAGGGACGCGTAGGGGTGTGGACGGACTTGGGTCGAGTAGCCGATTTGTCGATGATGTAGTGCTTCGTTGTCGACTTGTCCCCAGGTCGAGAAGCATGCCTGTGGATAACTTTGTGGATGACGGAAATCAGCAGGCGGGACCTGCGGGAAACGCTGGGACGGGCGTGGATCCGCCGCTCAGAACCGGCCGTCGGCGCAGCGGGCCAGCCAGTCCGAGGCCACGGAGAACTCGTCGTCCGACGTACCGGGCCGCAGCGGCCGTACGTTTTCCAGGGCGACACCGGCCCGCGGATAGGAACCGAGGAAGCGCACCTGGGGGCAGATCCGCTTGAGGCCCATCAACGCCTCGCCCACGCGACGGTCCGTGATGTGGCCCTCGGCGTCGACCGAGAAGCAGTAATTGCCGATGCCGCGGCCGGTCGGACGGGATTCGATCCGCATCAGGTTGACGCCGCGGACGGCGAATTCCTGGAGCAGTTCGAGCAGCGCTCCGGGGTGGTCGTCGCCGAGCCAGATGACCAAGGACGTCTTGTCGGCGCCGGTGGGCGCGGCGGGCCGGGCCGGGCGGCCGACCAGCACGAAGCGGGTCTCGGCGTTCGCCGCGTCGTGGATCTCGGTCACCAGCGGTTCGAGGCCGTACGTGGACGCGGCGAACTCGCCCGCGAAGGCCGCGTCGAAACGGCCCTCCTGGACCAGCCGGGCGCCGTCCGCGTTCGACGCCGCCGACTCCCACACGGCGTCCGGCAGCTGCGCGGCCAGCCAGTTGCGCACCTGGGGCTGGGCGACCGGGTGCCCGGTGACGGTCTTGACGTCCTTCAGCGCCGTGCCGGGCCTGACCAGCAGGGCGAAGGCGATCGGCAGCACGACCTCGCGGTAGATCATCAGCGGGTCGCCCTTGGCCAGCTCGTCGAGGGTGGCCGTGACACCGCCCTCGACGGAGTTCTCGATCGGGACGAGCGCGCCCGCGGCCTTGCCGCCGCGTACCGCGTCGAGCGCGGCGGGGACGGACACCATGGGGACCAGTTCCCGCGTCGCGGCCTCGGGAAGCGTGCGAAGGGCGGCCTCGGTGAACGTACCCTCGGGGCCGAGATAGGTGTAGCGCGTCGCCGACATACCGTCACCCTAATGGGCCTCGCCCGAAGCGTCCGACGCCCGCGGACCCCCGGCCCCGAGCCCGATACAGAGGCCGCTACAGAGCCCGATACGGAGCCCGGTACTGCGGTACGGAACGCCGTACGGGCGTCTACGCCGAGCCCGCTCGGACCCGGGCGCCGAGGCTCGTACGAAGCCCGGTCGGACAGCGCCCCCTCACCCCTCCAGCAGCCGCTGCCCCACGTACTCCCCCTCCGCCGCGCCGCCCGGCACCGCGAAGAGGCCGCTCGACTCGTGGCGGATGAACGTCGAGAGCGCGTCGCCGCGGTCGAGCTTGCGCTGGACGGGGACGAAGCCGCGCACCGGGTCGGCCTGCCAGCACACGAAGAGCAGCCCGGCGTCGGGGGTCCCGTCGGTCCCGATGCCGTCGTGGAAGGAGAACGGGCGGCGCAGCATGGCGGCGCCGCCGTTCTGGTCGGGCCTGGTGATGCGGGCGTGCGCGTTGACCGGCACGACCGGATTGCCGTCGGCGTCGGCCCTGTCCAGGTCCATCGTGGTGGTCTCGGTGCCCCCGCTCAGCGGCGCCCCGGTGGACTTCTTCCGCCCGACGACGTCCTCCTGGGCCTTGCCCGAGAGCTTCTCCCAGTCGTCGAGAAGCATCCGGATACGGCGGACCACGGCGTAGGAGCCGTTCCCCATCCACTCCGGGGTGCCGGAGGCGGGGACGAAGATCCGCCGGTCGAAGTCGGGCTCGGACGGCTTCGGATTGCGGGTGCCGTCGATCTGGCCCATCAGGTTGCGGGCGGTCATCGGCCCGGCGGTGGCTCCGGGCGAGCGGTTGAAGCCGTTCATCTGCCAGCGCACTCGCGCGGCGGCGCCGGCGTCCTTCTGGATCGCGCGCAGGGCGTGGAAGGCGACGAGGGCGTCGTTCGCTCCGATCTGCACCCACAGGTCGCCGTCGCTGCGGGCCTTGTCGAGGCGGTCGGAGGAGAAGTCGGGCAGCGGGTCCAGAGCGACCGGGCGCTGCTTCTCCAGGCCCGTACGCGCGAAGAAGCTGTGTCCGAAGCCAAAGGTGACGGTGAGGGACGACGGGCCGGCGTTACGCGCGACATCGGTGTCCTCATGGGCCGCGGCCTCGCCCGCCATCAGCCGCTGGGCGGTCACCGACCAGCGGCGCAGCAGTGCGGCCGCCTCCCTGCGCCCCGCGCCCGCCGTGAGGTCGAAGGCTACGAGGTGGCCGCGCGCCTGGAGCGTGCTGGTGATGCCCGGCTGATGTTTCCCGTGAAACATTGCCATGTCCGCGCCGACGGAGGTCAGCGGGACGGCCGTCACGGGAGAGGGCGCCGCCGCGTACCCCACGGCCGCTCCCGCCGCTCCGAGCGCGAGCCCGGTGGCGCCGGCCGTGCCGAGCAGTCGGCGTCGCGACATGACCCCCTGCGTGGAATCGCCCGACGAGGTGACGCCGGGGGAGGTCTCGGTCGGCGGGCCCTTTCGGGCGGAGGGGGAGGAGGGCCCCGGGGTGGACTGGTCAGCCATGGTCAGGTTCAGCCGATCTGCGCGGTCTTGTTCACGGTGGCCTGGTCGATGTCGGAGGTGCGCACGGTCACCGCGATCTTCCAGTCGCCCGCCATGGGGATCTGTACTCCGCTCGCCGCCCAGTGTCCGGTGGCGACCCGGTCGGGGGCGACGGGCAGCGGGCCGACATTCCGCGCGGTGAGCGTGAAGGCGACCTTCACCTCGGGCACGTCGAAGGCCTTGCCGTTCGGCCGGAGCACGAAGACGTGCATCTGGTTGCCGCCGACGCGGGCCGGGTCGAGGGTGACCTCCACCGTGCCCTTGCCGTCCTGGCCGCCCGTGTCGAACGGCATCTTCAGCGACAGCGGTCCGGAGCGCCGGGAGGCGGACGCGGTGGCCTGCCGGGCCGCCTCGGCCGTGCGTCCCGGTTCGGTGGCCGTGAGCACGGTCGTGACCGCGAGCAGCACGACCGCGACCCCGGCCTCGGCGAGGACCGAGCGCCGCAGGCCCGAGCGGTGCGGGTCGGCTTCGCGGACCCGCTTGTCGCGGGTGGAGTCCATGGCGGCCCGCTGCCGGGCGAGCTGGGCGGCGCGCCGGGAGTCGGCGGGGACCGTGGCGGGTGTCCTCACCTCGGAGCGCTGCTCCACGACGACGGCGGCGGCCTCGGGGACCGTCGCCTCCGCCAGCTGGGCCGTCCAGCGCCGTGAGAACCACGCGATGCCCACGAGGACGGCCACCAGAGCGACCTTCACGAGCAGCAGCTGCCCGTACCCGGTGCCGGTGAGAGCCGACCAGGATCCGAGCTGGCGCCACGACTGGTAGATCCCGGTCGAGACCAGCACGAGGACGGCGCCGAACGCGAAGCGGGAGAACCGGCGCACGGCCGCCGCCTCGATCGGTGCTTCAGCGGGAGCCCGGAACAGGGCCACCACCAGGGTCGACAGACCGCCGAGCCAGACGGCGACGGCCAGCAGGTGCAGGACGTCGACGGGCATCGCGATGCCCGGCTGGAGGCCGGTCGAGGCGTGCTCGGCCATGGCCCAGGTCGCGGCGAGACCGGCCGCGACGACCGCGCCGCCGACGGCGAGCCCGAAGGTGAGGTCGTTCTTCTCCGCGGCCGAACGACCGGCCTCGTCGGCCGGGTCCTCGGCCGGTTCCTGGCCGTGCGTGGCCCGGTCCTCGCCGTCACCGGCGCGGGCCTCCGCGGTCTCGGCCGGTTCGCCGTAACCGTCGTCCGTGCCGTCCGCCCGTTCGTCCTCGTCGCGCCTCGCGTACGCGCCGAACAGCACCGCGATGAACAGCGCCGCCGCGGCGAGCAGCAGCAGCCTCGACACCAGCGCGGCGCCCGACTTGGTCTGGAGCACCTCGCCGAGCAGGGTCATGTCGAAGATGTCGCCGGCCTTGCCGGACCCGACGTACGAACCGCGCAGGAGCAGCAGGGCGAGGGTGGAGGCGGTCAGGGTGAGCCATCCGCCGACCACGAGCCGCTGCACCGGCCGGATGCCCGAGCCCCGCTGCCAGCAGGCCAGGACGAAGGCGGCGCCGCCGACGAGCAGGATGAATCCCGCGTACGAGAAGTAGCGCGCGGTTCCGTAGAGGAAGCCCACCACGCCGCCGCCCACCGCCTGGCCGGACAGCGCGACGGAGGTCTGCGAGGGGGCGCCGACGGAGAAGGTGAAGGCGCCGGAGACGGGGTGGCTGTCCGCCGACACCACCTGATAGGTGACGGTGTACGTGCCGTCGGGCAGCCCCGGGCGCATCTTCAGGCCGTAGGTGTCGCCGCCCAGGTCGCTCGCGCCGCCGGCGTCGACCCGGTCGCCCTTGGGGTCGAGCACCTGGAGCGAGTTGCCGTTCAGCGAGACCTGCTCGGAGAAGGTGAGCGAGACCTGGGTGGGAGCCTGGTCGACCACCGATCCCTGCGTCGGGTTGCTCCCGGTCAGCGCGGCGTGCGCGGAGGCGGGCGCGGCGCCCACGAGGAGCGCGCCGCAGACGGCGAGGAACAGCAGCAGAAGGGTCCTGAAGCGGGGGGCGATGGTCGGTTTCACGGTGAGGCCTCCCTCAGTGTCCGGTCTTCGGGTTGTAGGTCGCCGGCTTCACCGGCATGGAGATCCTGACGGTGCCGGACTTGGCGAAGTGCAGTTTCACGGACACCTTCTCGCCCTGTCCGGGCTTGTGGGTGAGCTTTTCGAACATGAGGTGGTTGCCGCCGCTGGCGAAGTCCAGGGTGCCGTCGGCGGGCACGGCGAAGGACTTCTTCTCCTCCATCGCGCCGTCCACGGTGGCGTGCATGGTCACGTCGTCCGAGAGGTCGCTGGTGACGGAGGTGAGGGTGTCGGCGCCGCCGGAGTTGGTGACGGTGAAGAAGCCCGCCGCCATCGTGGCCATGCCAGGGACGGGCATGTAGGCGCCGGTGACCTCGAGTTCGGGACGGGCCGGGGACGAGGAGGAGCCGTCCGGGCCGCAGCCCGAGAGGGTCCCGGCGGCGGCCATGACCAGGGCGCAGGAGGCGAGGAGCCCCGCGCGGCGGCCCGTACGGCGGCTCACGGGTTCTTCCCCTCGACGATCTTGGGCAGGTCCTTGGTGTAGTCGTCGACGGTGGCGCTCTCGCCGTACAGCACATAGCCCGCGTCGGTCTTCGGGGAGAAGGCGATGACCTGGGTGCCGTGGACGGAGACGGTCTTGCCGTTCTTGTCCTTGGTCGTCGGCTCGATGGTGATGCCGAGCCTGCGGGCGCCGGCCTGGATGGTGGCGAAGTCGCCGGTCAGGCCGATGAAGTCGGGGTCGATGCCCTTGAGCCAGGTGCCGAGCGCGGCGGGTGTGTCGCGGGCCGGGTCGGTGGTGACGAACACGACGCGCAGCTTGTCCTGTTCGGCCTTCGGCAGCTGCTTCCTGGCGACGGCGAGGTTGTTCATCGTCAGGGGGCAGACGTCGGGGCAGTGGGTGTAGCCGAAGTAGACGAGCGTCGGCCTGCCCTTGGTCCGCGCGCGCAGGTCGTACTTCTTGCCGGTCGTGTCGGTGAGCACGAGGTCCGGCTTCTCGAACGGGTTGTCGAGGACCGTGGCGGCCTTGGCGGAGCCGGCCTCGGCGGACACGACGGCGACCGGCTCGGCGCTGTCGTCGCCACTGCCGCAGGCGGAGAGGGCCAGTGCGGCGGCGACGAACAGGGCGGCCGTCGCGTACGTCTTCTTGCGCATAGGAAAATGTCCCAGATGTGAGTGCTCCGGTGGACACCGGGGGTCGGGCGAGGCCGAAGGGCCGGGCGGGACGGGACCGCAAGCGGGTCCGATCCGGTCCGGCCGGTCCGGAGAGCCGCGTCCGCGACCCTCCGGTGCCCACCAGGAGCGGGTGTGTCTCAGTACCTCAGGCGGGTGCCGGCACCTCAGGCGTTCGTACGCCGCCGGCCGGCCAGAACGCCGTACGCCACGCCCGCCAGGCCGACGACGATGCCCGCGGCGCCGAGTACGCGCGCCGTGGTGTCGCTGCCGTCCGCGGCGGCGGCAGCAGCCGTCCCGGTGGTGTGCTCCGCCGTCTCCTCCGTGTGGGAGGCGTCCTTCGCGGCGGTGCCGCCGTGGTGACCCGCCTCGGTCGCGGCCGAGAGCGCGAGCGTCGGAGCCGGGTGCTCGGGCTCGTCCGCGCCCTCCTTCTGCGGCTCGATCCAGCGCACGATCTCCTTGTCGGAGTACGTCTGGACGGCCTTGAAGACGAGGGAGTCGGTGTCCTCGGGCAGTGCGCCGATGGAGAGCGGGAACTTCTGGAAGAAGCCCGGCTCGATGCCCTTGCCGTCGGCGGTCCAGGTGACCTTCGTGACGGCCTCGCTGATCTTCTCGCCGTGCGCGGTGACCGGCTTGTCCAGCTTGGACTTGGTGACCTTCACGGTCCAGCCGTCGAGCGGCTGCGGCATGACGGAGGCCAGCGGGTGGTCGGCCGGGAGGTTCACCTCGACCTGGGTGGTCGAGGCGTTGTCGCGCTCGTTGGGCACCTTGAAGTCGACGACCGTGTAGCCGCCCTTGGCGGCGACCCCCTCGGGCTGCACGCTGACGTGCGCGAACGCGGGGGCGGACAGGGCGAGAACGGCCGTGGCGGCGACGGTGCCGGCGGCGGCGAGACGAGAAACCTTCATGGAAGGAAACACTCCACTTTCATCCGATGACGAAGGGGACGCGTGTGCGCCGAGGTGTCCCGCGCGGGGGGCCGAACGGCGCCCCGGGGAGACCGGCGGGCACGCGCGCGTGCGGCACGACCGCGTCCCTTCGAGAAGGTCCGTGAAGCCCGTCGGATCCCTGAAGTCGAGGACTCCGGGACCGGGGCGTTCCGTGGATCTCCGTGAAGCGGCGCGTCGTGTCAGGCGACGAGGGCGAGCGCGGTGGAGGCGGGCGGCCCGCGCCGGACGACGGTGTGCTGAAGAGCGGTCGTCCGTGGAGCGAGGGGCGCGAGCAGCGCGGTGCGAGGCGTGCGCGCGATCTCGGGCGCCCCGGGAAGTCCCGTACGCAGGGCGCGTACGAGTGTCAGCGCGGCGCGCAAGGACCGTACGAGCGCCGCTTCGGTGACTCCCTGCGCCGACAGGCGCATGAGCCGCAGGAGGGCCAGGTCGCCGTGGCGCAGCACCCATCCGGCGGTGACGGCCGCGAGTACGTGGCCGAGCAGCATCGGCAGGGAGGGCAGCACCGGCATCGCGGTACCCGCGCCGGCGGGCACCGCGTCCGCGGCATGGCGCATGGACGACGTCATGCCCGTCATCCCCGTCATGCCCGTGTCGATCCGCGCGTCGGCGAGGATCTTCATGGCCTGCGTGGGGGTGATCGCCGCCGCGGCCGTACCGCACACCAGGCGGGCGGCCCGGGCCACGAGCGTGGCGTCGGACATCGGCATGCCCGACGCCATCGAGCCCATGGAACCGGTGGCCGTCGCGGAGGCCTGAAGACCGAGTCCGAAGAGTGTGTGCAGCACCGTCTGGCCGAGCGCGAGAAGCGCCACGATGCCCGGCAGCGCGCGCTCGCGGCCCGCCAGCGCCGCGGCGACGGCGAAGACCGCGAGGAATCCGGCGCCCAGTGTCCACAGGGGGGCCGTGGCGCAGGAGGCGATCCCGTGTCCGGCCGCGGCCAGCACGACGCAGACCGCGGCGAACACCGCGGCCCTCAGGGTCCGGAGGCCTGCTCCGGAGCGCGCCGAACGCTGGTGGGGGGCAGTCATGGCCGGCTCATCATCGCACTGGGCGCCCGTGTCTCGTGCGGCAGGTCCGATTGACGGCTTGTGACCGGTCCGTCCGCCGTACGGCGGGCGGCCGAAGGGCCGACGGCCGGCGTCCGATCGCTCGCGCATACACCGCTCCCTCATGTGAGCGCGTCGGCCGTATGGGCGGCATCACGTCGCGTATGCGATTGCGCACGGGTCGTTGCGGCAATACGTAACGGTATGTCGAGCCGCGGCCGGGAGGCTGGAGCATGAGCATCTGGTGGTCACTCCATTTGCGGCGCGAGGCTGCGAGTGTTCCGCTCGCCAGACGTCTGTTGCTCGGCACGATGGAGAGCGCCGGCGTCGACCCGGACATCTCGTACGACCTCTCCGTGGCTCTCACCGAGGCCTGCGCCAACGCCGTCGAGCACGGCGGGGACGACGTGAGGGACCCCTCCTGCGAGGCGTACCGGGTGACGGCCTACCTCGACGGAGACCAGTGCCGTATCGAGGTCGCCGACTTCGGCCCCGGTTTTCCGGCCGGGAACACGCGCACCCTGCTCCGCCAGGCCGGCGAGGACGCGGAGCACGGCCGGGGGCTGTGTCTGATCCGTGAGCTCGCCGACCACGTCCACATCGGCAACAGGCCGGGGCGCGGCGGTGCGGTGGTGAGCTTCGACAAGATCCTCAAGTGGAGGACGGTCCCCTCGCTGCTGCCGGCCTGACGCGCCGCCGGCTTCCCGCGTCCCGGAGTCCACAGCCAGGTGACAGCGTGCGCCCAGGCTCTTGAGGGCTGACGCGGCTAGCTTCGCTTCCCACGCAGCAGGGTTCGGCTCCGGTGCCTTCACCGCCGGCGCCCTCGGGGGAAGGGATACGTCGATGAGCGGCCGCGAGGACGACGAGGCGCTGGCCCGGGCCGCGGTGGCCGCGCTGACCCGGCAACTGGAGCTGACTCCCAAACCCGGGCTGCCCGACCCCCGCGACCTCGGCGCCCGGGCCACCCGCCGGGACCTGTGTTCCCTGCGCTGGTCAGCCAAGGCGCTCACGCCCGGCCTCACGGCCATGGCCGCCGCCGCCCGCCGCACCGGCCGGGCCACGCCCGAACTCCGCGCGGAGCTGGGCTCGATCGGCCGGTGCACCGAGCACTCGGTGGCCCTGACGGGCGGCGGCCACCGGGGCGCCCTGTGGGCTCTGGGGCTGCTGGTCGCCGCGGCGGCTCTGGATCCCGGGGCCCACGGAACCGGGGTCACCGCGACGGCCAAGCGGATCGCGGCGCACGCGGACCGGCGGGCACCGCGGCGGCCCTCCCGCGGCTCGTCCGTCTCGGCGAAGTACGGCGCGGCCGGTGCGCGCGGTGAGGCGCGGGCCGGATTCCCTCACGTGCGTAGGGCGTTGGACGCGCTCGCCGCCGCCCGCTCGGCCCGTGTGCCCGAGCCGTGCGCCCGTCTCGACGCCCTCCTCACCGTCATGTCCACGCTCCAGGACACCGAGTTGCTGTACACGGCCGGTCCCCATGGCCTCCGCCATGTGCAGGCCGGCGCCCGGGGGGTGCTCGAAGCGGGGGGCACGTCGACGGAGGCGGGGCGTTCGGGACTGGCCGCCCTCGACGACGATCTCCACGCCCGCGGGTGGAGCCCCCGGGGCAGCGGTGCCCTGCTCGCGGGCGCGCTGTTCGTGGACACCCTGCCGGTCCCACCAGCCTGACAACCGGCCACCGCACCGGAGGCCACGTCGTCCACGAAGGTCGGCCACCGCACCGGAGGTCCTGGTCCGCAATCGCTCGCCGTCGCGCTGGAGGCCGTCGTCCACGAAGGTCGGCCACCGCACCGGAGGCTGTCGTCCGCGAAGACCCGCCACCGCACCGGAGGCCCAAGTCCGCGAAGGCCCGTCACCGGACGAGCGGGAGTGCGGGGAGGCCGCTCCCGGACGCACCGGTGGCCGGGTACCCCGAAGGGAACCCGGCCACCGGTCTCGTATCAGCCCTCGCGGGCCCAGCATCAGTCCTTGAGGGACGCCATCCAGGCCTCGACCTCGTCGGAGCGGCGCGGCAGGCCGGCCGACAGGTTCCGGTTGCCGTCCTCGGTGACGAGCAGGTCGTCCTCGATGCGGACGCCGATGCCGCGGTATTCCTCGGGCACGGTCAGGTCGTCCGCCTGGAAGTACAGGCCCGGCTCGACCGTCAGGCACATGCCCGGCTCCAGCGTGCCCTCGACATACGTCTCGGTGCGCGCGGCGGCGCAGTCGTGGACGTCCATGCCGAGCATGTGGCCGGTGCCGTGCAGGGTCCAGCGGCGCTGGAGGCCCAGCTCCAGGACGCGCTCGACCGGGCCCTCGAGCAGACCCCACTCGACGAGCCGCTCGGCCAGCACGTGCTGCGCGGCGTCGTGGAAGTCGCGGTACTTGGCGCCCGGCTGGACGGCCGCGATACCGGCCTCCTGGGCGTCGTACACGGCGTCGTAGATCTTCTTCTGGATCTCCGTGTACGTGCCGTTGACCGGCAGCGTCCGGGTGACGTCGGCGGTGTAGAGGGTGTGGGTCTCCACGCCCGCGTCCAGCAACAGCAGATCGCCGGAGCGGACCGGGCCGTCATTGCGGACCCAGTGCAGCGTGCAGGCGTGCGGGCCGGAGGCGCAGATGGAGCCGTAGCCGATGTCGTTGCCCTCGACCCGCGCGCGCAGGAAGAAGGTGCCCTCGATGAAGCGCTCGCTGGTGGCCTCGGCCTTGTCGAGGACCTTCACGACGTCCTCGAAGCCGCGCACGGTGGAGTCGACGGCCTTCTGGAGCTCGCCGGCCTCGAACTCGTCCTTGACCAGCCGTGCCTCGGAGAGGAACACGCGCAGTTCGTCGTCGTGCTCGCGGGTGACCTTGTCGGTCAGCGCGGCCTCGATCGCGGCGTCGTAACCGCGCACGACGCGGACGGGACCGGTGGCCTCCGTCAGCGCGGCCGGCAGTTCGCGGACGTCCGAGGCGGGGATGCCGTACAGCTGCTCGGCCTCGGCCAGGGAGTGGCGGCGGCCGACCCACAGCTCGCCCTGTCCGGACAGCCAGAACTCGCCGTTCTCACGGTTGGAGCGCGGCAGCAGGTAGATCGTCGCCTTGTGGCCCTCGGCGGCGGGCTCCAGCACGAGGACGCCGTCCTCGGTGAGGTTGCCGGTGAGGTACGCGTACTCGACCGAGGCGCGGAAGGGGTATTCCGTGTCGTTCGAGCGGGTCTTCAGGTTGCCCGCCGGGATCACCAGGCGCTCGCCCGGGAAGCGCGCGGACAGGGCGGCGCGGCGGGCCGCGGTGTACCCGGCCTGCGCGACGGGTTCGAGGCCCCGCAGCTCCGTGTCGGCCCAGCCGGACTTCATGCTGTCGGCCAGCTCGTCGGACACGCCCGGGTAGAGGCCGTTCTTGCGCTGCTTGACGGGCTCCTCTTCGCCCGCTTCATCAGCGGCTTCGTCGAGTACGGCTTCCGGGGTCTCCGGGGTGAGCGCCTCCGACACGGTCTGCCTCCTTGATACGACTCTGGACCTCCCCCATCGTACGGTCGTACTGAAGGGGGCCCAGGGCCGGAAGGCCTATTACACCGGGTGAGAGCCCTCTCACTCGAAGCGGGCCGCCAGGAGGACGACGTCCTCGTCGCTGTCCGCCTCGTCGAGGCCGTCCGGCAGCACGCAGCGCAGCACGTGGTCGGCGATCGCGCCCGGATCGTCGCGCAGCGCTCTCGGGACACTGGCCGCCGCCGCATGCAGCCGGGCGAAGGCACGGTCCATCGGGTCGCCGGTGCGGTGCAGCAGGCCGTCGGTGTAGATGAGCACGGTCTCGCCAGGCTCGGCGGTCAGTTCGACGCTCGGCGCCTCCCAGCAGGCGAGCATGCCCAGGGGCGCGGACAGGGAGGTCTCCACGAACTCGGTGCGGCGCGGGCCGATCACCAGGGGCGGGCTGTGTCCGGCGCCGGCGAGCGTGAGCTTGTGCAGGGCCGGTTCGCAGTACGCGAAGAGCGCGGTGGCGGACCGTGCGGGTTCGGTCAGCCGCAGCAGCAGTTCGAGGTCGGAGAGGACGGCGACCGGGTCCTCGCCCTCCATGACGGCGTAGGCGCGCAGGGAGGCCCGCAGCCTGCCCATCGCGGCGACCGCGCTGGGGCCCGAGCCGGTGACGGAGCCGACCGCGAGGCCGAGCGCCGCGTCGGGCAGCGGCAGCGCGTCGTACCAGTCGCCGCCGCCGCGCGGGCCGGTGCGGTGCCGGGCGGCGAGCTGGACGCCGGAGACCCGGGGCAGCCGTGGGGGAAGCAGCTCCTCGGACATCGTCTTCACGCACGTACGCGCGCGTTCGAGCTCCAGCAGCCGAGCCAGGTGCTCCGTGGCATAGCGGGCGTAGAGGCCGACGAGGTGGCGCTGGCGTTCCACCGGCTCGGCGGGTTCGTCGTAGAGCCACACGGCGGCACCGAGACGGCCCGCCGCCTCGGTGGACAGCGGCAGCGCGTAACTGGCGGCGTAGCCGAGGCGGGCGGCGACCTCGCGGTGGCGCGGGTCGAGCCCGTCCTCCGAGAGGAGGTCCGGCTGGGTGATCTCGCCCTCGCCGCCCGGCAGTCCGTCCAGGATCTTCCCGTACGACATGGAGCTGCGCGGCACCGTCTCGATGTGGCCGAGGTCCGCCCGGGCGAGGCCGAGGCCGATCGTGGTGTCGGGTCCGAGTCCGTCGCCGGGTTCAAGGACGACCAGACCGCGCCGGGCGCCCACGAGGGCGGCTCCGGCGCGCAGCAGTTCCTGGAGCGCGTCGCTCAGTGTCGCGGCGCGGGCGAGACGCTCGGTGAGCTCGTGGAGCGTCGTGAGGTCCGAGACCCAGCCCGCGAGTCGATCCTGGAGAGCGGCTCCGGGGCCGGCCGGCGGGACGGCCGGGGAGGTGCCCGTGGGCGCGGGCGCCGGCGCGACAGTGTGTGCGGGCGAGGGAACCGTTGAATCGATTCCGGCCACTTTCGGAAGGTGAGGGGCGTTCATGGCGTCCGGCCTTCCGACCGGTGCGTATTGCTCAATAGCATCGCAAACCCCCATGTCGTTCTGCGCCGCTAGCGGTGTCTCCACATGTACACGTACTCGTGAGGGGATGTCCAGCATTGTCCTGCCGGGATTCCTGGTGTCCGTGCGACCGGTGGTAACCCTTGCGGGAAATCAAAATTGGCCTAAAACTGACTCGGGTAACGGCTGATTGAGGTCGACTGGCCTCGTTCGACGGAGCGTCACAGCGGTCGTGGTGGGTACGTACTCGGTGAAGGTCAGGGGTGGTTGAGATCCGCCCGGAACCTGGCGACGGACCCGGGCGTCTTAACCACCGACGACCGTGCCCCATCCTCCCGTGGCGGAGGCGGCTAGCAATACGCGGGACGTAAAACGCCAGGCGCCGCCACCCCACGCCATGCCCATGCTTTGGATGTACGCGGTATGGGCGCGGACACAGCCACATGCTCGGCCCAGAGGGGTTCCCCTTGTCCCCAGCAGGGGTGTGATGCGCCAGCAGGTACGCACAGTGAAGTGATCGACACATGGTGTGATGTGATCCTCGGTGTTGCCAGGCGTGCAACGGAAAGGAACGAGCGCTCATGCGCGAGATCCTCGGAAGGCGACGCAGGCTCCTGTCCAGGCGGAACGACGGGAAGCCTGAGATGCTCAGCGCGGCCCTGACCTTCGCGGCCGAATGGCGGTGGCCCGTACTCCCGGGTGTGGCGGCCGACCCGCAGGGGCGCGCCCGCTGCGGCTGCCCCGACCCGGAGTGCACGGTGCCGGGCGCCCATCCCTTCGACCCCGGCCTCCTCGCGGCCACCACGGACGAGCGCATGGTGCGCTGGTGGTGGACCAACCGGCCCTCGGCCCCCATCGTGCTGGCCACCGGGGGCGGCGCGCCGTGCGCGGTGAGTCTGCCCGCCCTCGCGGCGGCCCGCGCGCTCGACGCCCTCGACCGCACCGGGATGCGCCTCGGCCCGGTCGTCGCGGCCCCCTCCCGCTGGGCGATCCTCGTCGCCCCGTACTCCATGGAGCAGCTCGGCGAACTGCTCTACGCCAAGGACTTCGTCCCCGGTTCCCTGCGCTTCCACGGCGAGGGCGGCTACATCGCGCTGCCGCCGTCCGAGACGGCCCAGGGGCAGATCCGCTGGGAGCGCGCTCCGCTGCCCGGTTCGGCCGCCCCCTGGGTGCCCGACGTGGAGGCCGTGGTGGATGCCGTCGTCGAGGCACTCACTCGTACGGGTGTGAGCGCGCCCGAGTTGTAAGGGCGTCCGGCGCGCGGCTCGCCGCGCGCCCGCCCGGGCTCGTTATCGTCCGCCTATGCAGCGTCATTCCGGGGGGTACCGGGCCGCGACGGAGCCGGACGACGGGCCGGACCCCCGAAGGGTCCGCCTTGCGGCGCTGACGGGAGTCGTGGCCCTGACGCTCGCGCTGCCGCTCACCGTCGCCTCGGCCGGTCCGGTGGGCGACGGCGGCTCCGCGGCCGTGCTCGGGACGTCGCCGGCGGACGACCGGCCGCGGGTGCCCGCACCCCGCCGCTCCCCGCTGCCGCTCGGCCTCGGTCGGGCCACCGCCGCCCGCTGCGGTCCCGAACTCTCCTCGGCCGACGGCGTCGAGGCCCAGACATGTGTCCTGACCCGGGGCGAGGAGACCTGGGCGCGCACCTACTACCGCAACGCGACCGGCGACACGCTGAGCTCGGACCTGACACTGATGGGTCCGGGCGGTCGCACGGTGCAGATGAACTGCGCGGTGGACACGGAGGACGATCCGGGAGCCTGTGACACGCCCAGACAACGCACGGCCGGGGGTCCGGGGGCGTACTCGGCGATCGCGGAATTCGCGCGGAGCGCCGGCGCCGACGGGCCGCTGCTGCTGCGCTCGGGCAGCAACTCGGGCCAGGAGTAAGGCGGTTGACATTGTTCGGGATTCCGAACATGGAAAGACCCGGTTGCTGGCGACGGGGGATGCACCAGCAACCGGGCTACTCGAACGGTAACAAGAGATCGGCGGTTCGCAAATTCGATCTCGGCTATTCGGACACGGATTTACCTGTCACAACGGGGAGTTGTGACAGGAGTCACCCGGTTTCGAGGCTCCGACCAGCTGACTGGTCGGTCAGTTTCCCGTCCTGTGGGTCCGCTGTGGGTCAGCTGAGTGTCACCTGGCGGTTGGTGAGTCCACCGCGCGCACGGCGCTCGTCCGCCGTCAGCGGCGCGTCCGTGGCCAGAGCGGTGGCGAGGCGCTCGGCGAACTCGGTCGCCGGCTTCTCGACGTCCTCGGCCGTGACACCGCTCGGAAGGTCCCAGACCGGCACCGTGAGCCCGTGCGCACGGAAGGAACCGACCAGCCGGGTGCCCTCCCCGAGGCTCGAACGGCCCTCGGCGTGCAGCCGCGCGAGAGCGTCCAGAAGCTGCTCCTCCGCGTGCGGCATGACCCAGCGCAGGTGGTTCTTCTCGGGCGTCTCGCACCAGTAGGCGGCGTCGACACCGGAGAGCTTCACCGTCGGAATGGCGGCGGCGTTGGCCCGCTCCAGCGAGGCGGCCACCTCGGGCGTGGCGTTGTCCGCGTCCGGGACCCAGAACTCGAAGCCGCTGTGCACAACTGGCTCGAAGGCGCCTTCGGCGTCGAGCAGGTCCTGGAGCCGCGGCCCGCCGGCCGGGGCGCGCCGCCCCTCCACCGGGGTGCCGGGCGGCGCGACCAGCGCGCGCTGGAGGGTGTCCGCCAGGTCGCGGCTGATGTCGCCGGACGACGTGTCGTTCTGGAGGCCGAGCAGGACCGAGCCGTCCTCGCGGCGCAGCGCGGGCCACGCCATAGGCAGGACCGTGGCGAGGGTGACCGAGGGAACGCCCTCGGGCAGGCTCTCCTTGAGCTTCAGCTCGACCGTCGCGGCGGGCACCAGTTCGCGCAGCGCGACCCAGTCGCCCTCGCCCCGCAGGCCCTCGAAGGGGCGGTGCACCAGCTCGGTCACGGCGTGGGCCGCGGCCCGGCCGTGGCAGGCCTTGTAGCGGCGGCCGCTGCCGCAGGGGCAGGGCTCGCGGGCGCCGACGACCGGGATCTCGCCGTCCTTGAGCTGCGGCTGCTCGGCCTTCGTCTGGGGTCGCTTCTTGGCCATCGTGGCTGTCTCCCGATCACGGCTCGTCTCGTACTGGCGCGAGCCTAGCCGTTCGTACGGAGACCGTCGGGACCCTGTGGACAACGCACCGCGTCGTCCGGAGCCCGGCGGCCGGTCCGCGCGCCCCGGTCGAGCTCGGCCGAGGTCGTCGGCCGAGCTCCGATCCGGCTCGGGCGAGGTCGTCGGCCGCGCCCGCCGTCCGGCTCGGTCGACGGTGTCGAGCTCGCCCCGGTCCGGAGCGGTCGGGGTGGTCGAGCTCGCCCCGGTCGGGCGTGGTCCAGTTCGTCGGCCCCTTCCCGGTCAGGGTCAGTCGAGGTCGTCGAAGACGTCCGCGAAGTCCAGACCGGAGATCCCGGACACCCTCGGTGACGCGACGCGCGTAGCGAAATCGTCGTGCCGGCGCGCCGCTTCCACGTTGTCCTGGACGACCACCCACACGGTGACCTCGCCCCGGGTGTCGTCCCGTACACCCCAGTCCTTGGCCAGCGCCGTGATGATGTTCAGCCCCCGGCCGCCCCGTGCGGTGACCGACGGTGTGGCGGGCACGGGGCGGGTCGGGCCGCCGCCGTCCGTCACCTCGACCGTCAGCCGGCCCGCGGGGTCGACCTGCCAGGCCGCGCGCACATCGCCGTCGCCCGCGAAGGCGTCGCCCAAGGGCCTGCCATGTCGGCAGGCATTGCTGAGCAGTTCGGAAAGGATCAGTACGGCGTCGTCGATGACCGCTTCCGCCACACCCCCCGAACGCAGTTGATCGCGCATCCGGTGCCTTGCCTGCCCCACGCCCGCAGGGCCATGGGGTACGGCCATGCTCGACGACGTGGGCACCTCCTGTGCCACCACCAACGCCACCCCCGAGACCTCCTTCACCCCACGCCACGGTGTGGATGCCCCTTTGGACTGAACCGGAAACCGGCCAATCGACGTCTGCTGACGCACTCGTAACGATCGAATGCGGAACGAACGCGCCGGTGCACTCCGTGTGACCGACTGGCCGGTTCTCGACGGTTTCCGAGGGGCGGCCATGGACTTTTCGGACCTGCCGCGTGCCTCGGGGCAGGGCCTGGTCAGCGCCCCAGTTGACGCAGTACCGCGCGCGGACGGTTGGTGATGATGGCGTCGATGCCCAGCTCAACGCAGAGATCGACGTCCTCGGGCTCGTTCACGGTCCAGACGTGCACCTGGTGACCGGCGTGTTTCAGCCGTTCGATGTACGCGGGATGGCTTCTCACGATCCGCATCGAGGGGCCTGCGATCCGGACACCGGCGGGCAGCCGTCCGTCCCGCAGCCGGGGGGAGACGAACTGGAGCAGATAGACCGTCGGCAAGGCGGGGGACGCGGCCCGGACGCGGTGCAGCGAGCGTGCCGAGAAGCTCATGACACGCACCGCGGACTCGGCCGGGACGGCGGGGGCGTCCAGGCCGAAGCGCTTCAGCAGGTGGAGCAGCCGTTCCTCGACCTGGCCCGCCCAGCGGGTCGGGTGCTTGGTCTCGATGGCCAGCTCCACCCTGCGGCCGGCGTCCGCGACGAGTTCGAGCAGTTTCTCCAGGGTGAGGACGGAGGTGTCCGTGAGGCTCCCGGGGGCGTGCTCCCAGTCGGGCGACTCGTCGCGGTTCTTCCACGAACCGAAGTCCAGCGCGGCGAGTTCGGCGAGTTCCAGGGCGGAGACGGCTCCGCGCCCGTTGGACGTACGGTTCACGCGGCGGTCGTGGACACAGACGAGATGGCCGTCGGCGGTCAGCCGTACGTCGCACTCCAGGGCGTCCGCACCGTCCTCGATCGCCTTCTTGTACGCGGCCAGGGTGTGCTCGGGGGCCTCTTCGGAGGCTCCGCGGTGGGCGACGACCTGAATCGGGTGCTGTCGTGCGAGGGTCACCGCGTCATGGTGTCACCGTCGCCGGGCGAGTGTGACGTGAGATATCTCCCAGAACATTCCGTTTGGTAATAAAAGTCCGTTATAAAGGATGGTCTCGGACGCACAGCCACCGCTTATGGTGCCCTGACGCCCTGTGGGAAAAGCTGACGGCGTACAAAAGCACATGCACAGCTGAATCGCGCCGGGCCATCGACAAGTGTGAGCGCGCGTGACCGAGTGCGACCGAGAACAACAGCCGTGGATCGAGGAGAAGAGCTGTGAGCACCGAGAACGAGGGCAACGCAGTACCCCCGGCCCCGTCCGCACCTCCTGTGCCGGTGGAAACTCCCGCTGCTTCCGCGCAGGGCGCCTCGCACCCGGGGGGCGCGCCGACCGCTCCGATCCCCGCGGTGCCCGGCGACCCCGGCGCACCGGAGCACGCGTCGGCGCCCGCGGGCATGCCGGCGTACGCGTCGAACGGAGCGGGACAGGGGGCCGACCCCTACGGACAGGCTCCGGCCCAGGGCTCCGCGCCCGAAGCGGGCTGGCCGCCTCCGCCGCCCGCCACCCCTTCGTACGCCGACGGCGGCGACTCGGGATCCGGCGGCTGGGGAGCCTCCTACCAGCAGCCCGCCCCCAAGCCGAAGAACGGCCGCGGCGGCCTCGTCGCCGCGGTTCTGGTGGCCGCGCTGGTCGCCGGCGGTGTCGGCGGCGGCATCGGCTACTCGCTGGCCAAGAACGACGACAGCACCACCGACTCGACGACGGTCTCCGCCCCGAGCAACAGCGGCGCGGTCAAGCGCGCCTCGGGCACGGTCGCGAACGTGGCCGCCAACGCGCTGCCGAGCACCGTCACCATCGAGGCCCAGAGCACCAACGGCGAGGGCGGCACCGGCACGGGCTTCGTCTTCGACAAGCAGGGCCACATCCTCACCAACAACCACGTGGTGGCGGACGCGGTCGACGGCGGGAAGCTCACCGCGACCTTCCCGAGCGGCAAGAAGTACGACGCCGAGGTGGTCGGTCACGCGCAGGGCTACGACGTCGCGGTCATCAAGCTGAAGAACGCGCCCTCGGACCTGAAGCCGCTCGTCCTCGGCGACTCCGACAAGGTGGCCGTCGGTGACACCACGATCGCGATCGGCGCGCCCTTCGGTCTCTCCAACACGGTGACCACGGGCATCATCAGCGCGAAGAACCGTCCGGTCGCCTCCAGCGACGGCAGCGCCAGCAGCAAGTCCTCGTACATGAGCGCCCTTCAGACGGACGCCTCGATCAACCCGGGCAACTCCGGCGGTCCCCTGCTCGACGCCTCGGGCGCGGTGATCGGCATCAACTCGGCGATCCAGTCGTCGAGCAGCGGCGGCCTCGGCGGCTCCGGCCAGTCCGGTTCCATCGGCCTGGGCTTCGCGATCCCGGTCAACCAGGCCAAGTACGTGGCCCAGCAGCTGATCCAGACGGGCAAGCCGGTGTACGCGAAGATCGGCGCCTCGGTCTCCCTGGACGAGGGCACGGGCGGCGCGAAGATCACCGAGCAGGGCGCGAGCGGCGCCGCCGCGGTCGAGTCCGGCGGTCCCGCGGCCAAGGCGGGCCTCAAGCCCGGCGACGTCATCACCAAGCTCGACGACATGGTGGTCGACAGCGGCCCGACCCTCATCGGCGCGATCTGGACCCACAAGCCCGGCGACACCGTCAAGCTCACCTACACGCGCGACGGCAAGACCCACACGGTCGACGTCACCCTCGGCTCGCGAGAAGGCGA
Organism: Streptomyces sp. NPDC005281; assembly: GCF_040607495.1. NCBI lineage: Bacteria > Bacillati > Actinomycetota > Actinomycetes > Kitasatosporales > Streptomycetaceae > Streptomyces > Streptomyces sp. NPDC005281. The sequence goes on from NZ_JBEXGX010000003.1 coordinate 290,951, forward strand.
CAGCTGATCCTTCGGTCACACGCGTAAGGGGTGCCTCTCACGAGAGGCACCCCTTACGCGTGCGGGCCGTCCCGCCCGAACCGTCCCGGGCGGAGCCCCAGGACGGCCGGGACGGATCAGGCGCGCGTCTTCTTCGCGGCCGCCGGCCCCTTCTTGCCGCCGGCGCGCTCCGGGGACGGCGGCGGGCAGGGGCGCTGCCGATGGCGGGACACGCTCTGACGGGGCGGCCGGGTCAGCGTGATCTGACGGATTAACTGCTGGAAGCAGGTCAGTGACGCGAGGGCGGGCACGACGGCCGTGGCCACCCCGGTGATCGTCTGATGTGCATCGGCCACACAGAACATCATCGCGACGGAGGAGAACAGCAGGACGACGTACCACGAGTGCACGGCGCGGCGCTGGTGCAGGGCCGCTCTCAGAATGGAGAGCGAGGCAACCATCCAGGGGCCGTAGACCAGGAGGGGCCACCAAGGGCCCGTGCCGCTCTGGGCGTTGGACGCGATGCGCTGAAGGGGCGAGTAGGCCACCATGCCGCTGAAGACGCTCACCATCGACACGGTGGCGGCGGCGACCGCGGCGATCACGAAGCTGACGGTCTGGATCCAGTTGCGGGGATTGCGGACCCGTACCTTGCGGTGCCCGGACGAGGAGCGCCGGATGGGCGGCAACTCGGCAGTGATCCGAACCAGGTTGTCCATCGGGTCGTCCAACGGGTCACCGGCGAACTCGTCGGTGTACTCGTCGGTGTACTCCGGCTCGCTGCGCGGGGGAGGCACGGTGACCTCCTGCTCCGCCGCCGCGTCCTGGAGGAGGTAGGTGAGCTCCTCGACCGGGTCCCAGTCCTGTTCGTGCAGGGGGACGGCCACGGGTTCGCCGTACGGGCCGGTCTCCGGCCCGGCGGGATATCCGGGATTCTGTCCGTACCGGGCGAAGGAGAGATTCGGGTAATCGTCATTCACGGAAATTCGCCCCGGGTCACATGAGTGCCGTGGCGGCCGGAATGTCCCCGGCCGTTCCAGCGCTGGTCGATTTCCTCCCGAACCGGTTCACCGTGTCCGGGGCCATGAGGAGACCGGCCGGCGGCTCGGCTCCCCACGGTCCGATACGCGCCGGCCGCGTGCGAAGTGCCTCGGGCGGCGGTCGGGGTGCGCGCGGCGGGCGGGCGGGCACATCGCCCGGCCGGCACCGTACGGGCCGGGGCCGGACCCTCCGCCGTCGCTCCGGAGCCGGCCGGAGCGAGAGATCTTGCTTTCGCCATATTCCGCTAACGCGGCTCCCCCGCCTCCAGATGTGCGGCAATCGAGTGAGCGCGCGGCGGCGGAGGTATTCACCAAAGCGGCTTTTCGTGTACGCGGGCCGATGCCTTTCAGCACGTTGACGGACGGCTGTCGCGGGCACCATGTCTGTGGCGTCGTGGGCACCCGGAAGGTGACGTCGGCGGCACCCGGCCTGTGGTGTCGCGGCCACCCGGAAGGTGACGCCGGCGGGCCGGTCCGGTGCTGGTCGATCCGGTGCGGACCATGCCTCCGCGGCACCCTCCGAGCCGGGTACGCTGTACCCGCTCCACCCGCCTGGGCCGGAGCGAAGGTGGGTTGCCCGAGCGGCCTAAGGGAACGGTCTTGAAAACCGTCGTGGCGCGAGTCACCGTGGGTTCAAATCCCACACCCACCGCCATGAACGACCCCTGACCTGGAGAAACGGTCAGGGGTCGTCGTCGTTTCCGTCCCGGGGACCGGGCGGTGGCGGAGGGAGCGGCGACAGCAGGGCCGAGCCTGCGAAGAGCGCTGCGTCCGCGGTCACGAAGGCCGCGGGTACATCCCCGGCCACGAAGGCCGTGGGTACGCCTGCGGCCACCAAGTCCGCGGACAGCGGCGCCGCCAAGAAGGGCGCCGGCATCCCGGCCGCGCCCACCGGTGCCGAGCGCGAGGCTCTGCTCGCCGACCTCAAGGCCGTCGACCCGGCCCTGGTCGCCGACGAGGACAAGGCCGTCGACAAAGCCCGGAACCAGTGCTCCGACATCAAGGCGGACAACGACCCCGCGCGCAGCGCCGTGACCCGGTTCTCCACTCCGGGCCACAAGGTCACGGAGATCGAGTCCAGGATGATCAACATCGCGGTGGTGTCGAGGCTCTGCCCCCATCGGTAGGAGTCCCGGGCGGCCGTCGTGCTCCCGGTCCGGCATCAGCGGGGGACGCGGACACCGCCGGTGTCCGCGTCCCCCGTCGACGGTGGTGCCTTCAGGGCTGTCGCCGGGACGAAGGAGCCGTCATCCGGGCCGCGGAGGCGATGGTCGAGCGGGCCTCTCGTTCGGACAGGCCCGTGCGGACGGCGGCCTGGACGAGCGGGGTGGTCAGCTGGGGGCCGATGCCGTTCTCGTAGGCGCGGCAGGCGGCCCAGAACAGGCGGGTGTTGCGCTGGCCCTCATGGGCGGCGAGGACGAACTCGACCAGTCCCCGGCCCTGCCGTTCGCTCGCGGAGGCCGTCGTGTGGTGGGCGCCGGCCGGGGGTGGAGGCAGGAGCAGCCGCAGGAGTTCGGGCGGGCAGGGCGCGGGTGCCAGCCGGGAGGTGCCGGGGGCCGTCCCGTACACACCGTGTTCGGTGCGTGAGCCGGGGCCGACGAGGTAGCCGCCGGCGCCGCGGATGTCGATGCCGGGGGCGAGCCGGCTCGCCGAGTTGGGGACGACGACGTCCGGCGGTCCGCTCAGCCACAGATGGCGGCCGCCGCTGGGGGTCAGGACGACGACCGTGTCCGGGATCGTGAAGAGATGGCGCAGGGCCAGTTCGCGCAGGGCGGTCGAGGAGTCGGTGCCGGACTTGGTGTCGAGGTCGACGCCGATGAGGTGGTGCGGGTGCAGCCCGCAGGCGATGCCGTAGCCGGTGGCCCAGGGGGCGGCGGCGAAGAGTTCACGAATGCGCCGGGGCTCGGTCGAGGCGTCGTACACGCCGTGCCCGAAGCGGCCGCAGTCGCCGTGGCACGGGCGGGGGTCGGGGTCGTCGCGGTGGGGGGAGGGCAGGGCCGGGAGCTTCGTACGGGACAGCGGGATCACCGCGAGCCCGCGTTCGGCTGCGGACAGGGCGTGGGCCAGGGCCAGAGTGGTGGCCCGCCGGTCGATGGTGGCCATGCATCCATAATCGTACGAGTGTTCGAGAAAGGGAAGGGTTCTCCGGGCTCGCGGAGAGCCCGGGTGGGTGAGAGGCGAGATCGGCCGAAAACCTGCCGGAACGCTTCAGCTGTTGCGGGGCTTGGGTTGAACGGTCGCCAGGCGCCTGAGCAGGGGCTTTGTTTGCGTGAAGGTGGTTTATCGACATGTCCTCACGCTTCAGGGGGAATCACGGCTTCCGGTGTGGTTCGCCGGAGATGCGGTGGGCAACTCTGGACTCGCGACGTCGAGGACAACGCCGGGGCGGTCGGCCAACCGCCCTGGAACAAGCCGTATTTCGCGTACATCCCGGCTCACCGCCGGTGCGTACAACCGGTTCTGGAGGAACTCGCATGGCAAGCATCCGTACCGCTCGCGTTCTCGCCGCCGTCGCGGCCCTGCCGCTGACGGCCGCTCTCTTCTGCGGGGTCGCGTCGGCCGACAACGGCTCCATCGCGGACACCGGATCGAACGCCGGAGTGGCGACCGCGGCCGGCAGCGGGGTCGGACGCGACAACAGCGGCAACTCCGGGACCACCCAACAACAGGCGGTCGGCTCCGGAGCCTCGAATCAGAGCAACACCGCCCAGGTGAACGGTTCCGCGTCCACGGCCCTCAATCAGGGCAACTCGAACGTCCTCGTCAACTTCGTCAAGCTCTGGTGAGCCGGGGGCCGGCGGGTTCCCGTCGGCCGGGGGGCTTCGGGGCGGGGTAGTGCCCGGTGGGGCGGGGCGGGGCGGGGCAGGGTGGGGCAGGGTGGGGGATCACGACGTCTGCGCGGCGGTACTTCGGTGCCGTCGCGCAGACGTGTTCCGAGGCTGCGCTTCGGCGCCGCAGTCCGGATGGGTTCTGCGGCTGCGCTTCGGCGCCCTGGCGCAGTGGGTTCCAAGGCTGCGGTCGGCGTCTTCGCGCAGACATGTTCCGCGTGCCGTGGGAGCGACCCGACCCGGCGGGGCGCTCCCGGCCCGGGCGGTGCCCATGACCTTGACAGGCAAAGGTATCTGACGGACAGTCAGCAAACCTTGTTCGTACGAGGTCCGGGAGGGCCGCCGCCGTGCACCTCGCCCCCACCGAGCGCCAGCAGCGGCTGCGCGCCGAACTCCGCGCGTACTTCCGGGAACTGATGCCGGACGGCCCGCCGCCGGCCGACGCCGGCGCCCGCCGGAGGGCGCTGCTGCGCCGCATCGGCGCCGACGGTCTGCTCGGGCTCGGCTGGCCGGTCGCGTACGGCGGGCAGGGGCGCGGGGCCGACGAGCAGTTCGTCTTCTTCGACGAGGCCTACCGGGCCGGCGCTCCCGTCTCGATGGTCACGCTGAACACCGTCGGACCGACCCTCATGAAGTACGGCAGCGAGGAGCAGAAGGAGTTCTTCCTGCCGCGGATCCTGAAGGGCGAGCTCGTCTTCGCCATCGGGTACTCGGAACCGTCCGCCGGTACGGACCTGGCCTCGTTGAGCACCCGCGCCGTCCGGGAGACCAGGGGAAGAAGGGGCAGCGGGGAGACCGGGGGGAGCTCGGGACCGGCCGGTGCCGGGGGCGGGACCCGCGTCGACGGTGAAGCCGGCAAAGGGGGCGGGGCGGGCGCCGACGGTCGCGCCGGTGCCGAACGCGGGACGCGGTTCGGGGACCGGGCCGGTGCCGAGGAAGAGTTCTGGCGGATCGACGGGCAGAAGATCTTCACGTCCAACGCCCAGAACGCCGACTGGATCTGGCTCGCCTGCCGGACCGATCCGGAGGCGCCCAGGCATCAGGGCATCTCGATCCTGCTCGTCCCCACCGGCGCCCCCGGCTTCTCGTGGACACCGATCGAGACCGTGGGCGGCCAGACCACCACGGCGACCTACTACGACGGGATCCGCGTCCCCGCCGGGAACCTGGTCGGCGAGGAGAACGGCGGCTGGGGACTCATCACCAGCCAGCTCAACCACGAGCGGGTGGCCCTCGCCGCGATCGGCATGCAGGCCGAGGACTTCTACGCGGCCGCGCTGGAGGCGGCCCGCACCCCTGATCCGGTGACCGGGCGGCGCCGGGCGGACGAGCCGTGGGTGCGGTCCCAGCTCGCCGAGGTGCACGCCCGGCTGGCCGCGTCCCGCCTGCTCAACTGGCGTCTGGTGGGGGATGTGGGAGCCGGCGGGCCGGCGCCCGGGGACGCGAGCGGCGTGAAGGTCATGGGAACCGAGTCCGCGGTCGCGGTGTACCGGATGTGCCAGCACATCGTGGGACCGGAGGCACTGCTCAGGACCGGTTCGCCGGCGGCGTTCGGAGACGGCGAACTGGAGCGGATGAACCGGGCGGCGCAGATCAACACGTTCGGGGGCGGGGTGAGCGAGGTGCAGCGGGAGATCGTCGCGACGATGCGGCTCGGCATGAGGAGGGGGCGGCGGTGAGCCGCCGAGGAGAGGGCGAGCCCCCCGCAGCGGGTGGCGGTGCTGTGTCCGACGGAGGGGTGGGTGACGGCGCCGTGCCAGACCCACGGGTGGGTGACGGTGCTGTGCCCGACCGGGGGGTGGGTGAGGGCTCCGTGCCCGGCGGAGGGAAACGGGGCGCGGCCGTACCGGACGGGGCCGTGCCCGACGCGGCCGTGTTCGGCGGGGAAGGCCTCTCGGAGCGTCTGAAGGAGTACGAGGGGCGTGCCGCCACGGCGGGGGGCGTCGGGAGGGACCTGGTGAACGCGCCGATGATCCGGCACTGGTGCGAGGCCATGGGGGACACCAGCCCGGCCTACCGGGGGCCGGACGCCGTGGCCCCGCCCACCATGCTCCAGGCGTGGACGATGAGCGGTCTCTCCGGGCACACCGACCGCCCCGGCCGCTCCGGGACCTACGACGAGCTGTTCGGCCTGCTCGACGGCGCCGGATTCACCTCGGTGGTCGCCACCGACTGCGAACAGGAGTACCTGCGGCCGCTGCGCCCCGGGGACGAGATCACCTTCGACTCGATGATCGAGTCCGTGTCCGGGCGCAAGACGACCAAGCTGGGCACGGGGTACTTCGTCACCACGCGGATGGACATCCGGGCGGGCGGCGAACTCGCCGGGACGCATCGCTTCCGCATCCTCAAGTACGCTCCCGCGCACCGAAGTTCGAACGCCGCACCCGTGCCGGCCCCGGGCCCGTCGGGCACTTCGGAGACGAAGAGTGCGCGGACGAGGACCCCGGAGACGAGGACCCCGGAGGCGAAGAACCCGGAGACGAGGACCCCGGAGGCGAGGACCCCGGAGGCGAAGAACCCGGAGGCGAAGAACTCGGAGAAGGAAAGTGCGCAGACGCAGCCGCAGCCCGCGGCGGCGAAGAGCAGGCGCCCGCGTCCGGTGATCAACCGCGACAACGCCGGGTTCTGGGAGGGCGTCGGACGGCACCGGCTGCTGATCCAGCGCTGCACGGACTGCGGAGCGCTGAGATTCCCGTGGCTGCCGGGGTGCGGCGCGTGCGGCTGCCCGGACTGGGACACGGTCGAGTCGGGCGGCGAGGGGACCGTGTACTCGTACGCCGTCATGCACCATCCGCCGTTCCCGGCCTTCGACCCTCCCTACGCCGTCGCCCTGGTCGAGCTCGCCGAGGGCGTGCGGATCGTGAGCAACGTGGTGGGCGTGCCGCACGACGAGGTGCGGATCGGGATGCCGGTACGGCTCGAATTCCGCAGGTACGACGAGGAGTTGGAGCTGCCAGTCTTCCGCGCCGCGGAGCGCGTCGGCGGCTCGGGCGAAGGGAGCTGAGCTGACATGGATTTCCAGCCCACCGAGGAGCAGGCGGCGGCCGCGGACCTCGCCGCGCGGATCTTCGGCGACCTCTCCACCCACGAACGGCTCACCGCCGCCGGGACGGGCAGCGACGCCGGACTGTGGAAGGAACTGTGTGCCGCGGGGCTGGTGGGGGCGATCGCGGACACCGGGCTCCTCGGGCTCGTCCTGTTGCTGGAGGAGCAGGGCCGCGTCACGGCGCAGGTGCCGTTCGCCGCGAGCTGTGTGTACGGACTGCTCGCGGTCGCGGCACACGGTTCGCCGGAGCAGCGCGAGCGGCTGCTGCCGGGGATCGCCGAAGGGACGGTGGTGGTGACCGGCGCGATAGCGACGCCGGACGCGATATCCGCTTCCGTGCCGGCTCCCGTATCCCCTTCGGCCTCCGCTTCCGTGCCTGCTCCCGTATCCCCTTCAGCCTCTGCTTCCGTACGGGCTCCCGTATCCCCTTCGGCCTCCGTATCCCCCTCGGTTTCCGGGGAGTTGACCGGTGTCCTGCCCGTCGTGCCATGGCTGCGGGACGCCACCCATGTGCTCGTCGCCGACGACCGGCGGCGGCTCTGGCTGGTCCGCGCGGTGGAGGCGGCCGCGAGTGAGCCCGTCGAGCTGACGGCACCCTGGTCGGCGGGGCGGCTGACGCTGGCCGCGACGCCGGGCGAGGCCCTGGGCGGCGCCGGGGCGTACGACGACCTGGTGGCGACGGCCCGTACCGCCTTCGCCGGGCTCCAGGTGGGGGTGTGCGCGGGGTCGCTGGCGCGGGCGGTGGAGCACACGAACACGCGCGAGCAGTTCGGGCGGCCGCTCGCCACCCGCCAGGGCGTCCAACTGCGGGCCGCCGACGCGTACATGGACACCGAGGCGATACGGGTGACGGCCTACGAGGCGGCGTGGCGGCGCGACCAGGGGCTGCCGTACGCGACGCACGCCCTCACGGCCGCCTGGTGGGCGTCCGAGGCGGGTCGGCGGGTGGTGCACACCGGCCAGCATCTGCACGGCGGGGCGGGCGCCGACCTCGGGCATCCCGTGCACCGGCATTTCCTGTGGGGCCGGCAGCTGGAGGCGTATCTGGGCTGCGGGGGTGAACTGCTCCAGGAGCTGGGGGAGTTGATCGCGGACGGGAAGGTGGGGACATGAGGGTGGGCGAGGTGCTGGCGCCGCTGGAGATCGAGATCACCCGCACACTGATCGTGGCCGGGGCGATCGCGTCGCGGGACTACCAGGACGTGCATCACGACGCGGACCTGGCGCGGGCGAAGGGGTCGCCGGACATCTTCATGAACATCCTGACGACCAACGGCCTGGTCGGACGGTATGTGACCGACCACTTCGGCCCGGCCGCGGTGCTGCGGCGGGTCGCGATCCGGCTGGGCGCCCCCAACCACCCCGGAGACACCATGGTGTTGACCGGATCCGTCGAGGAGGTCGACGGCGACACGGCGACGGTGCGGATTCTCGGCGCCAACCGCATCGGCCGCCATGTCATGGGCACCGTGACGGTGACGGTTCCCTCCGTCGCCGGCGCGCCGTCCACGGGCGGTGCCGCGTGAGCGTACGCGGGCGGGACGGTCTCGGCGGACGGGCGGCGATCGTCGGCATCGGGGCCACCGAGTTCTCCAAGGACTCCGGGCGCAGCGAGCTGCGGCTCGCGGTGGAGGCGGTGCGGGCCGCGCTCGACGACGCGGGGCTGACGCCGGGCGACGTGGACGGGCTGGTGACGTTCACGATGGACACGAGCCCGGAGATCACCGTCGCCCAGGCGGCCGGGATGGGGGAGCTGTCGTTCTTCTCGCGTGTCCACTACGGCGGCGGGGCGGCGTGTGCGACCGTCCAGCAGGCGGCGCTCGCCGTCGCCACCGGAGTGGCCGAAGTCGTCGTCTGCTACCGGGCGTTCAACGAGCGGTCGGGCCGCAGGTTCGGCTCGGGCGTGCAGCGCCGTGAGCCGTCGGCGGAGGGCGTGGCGCTGGGCTGGGCCCTGCCGTTCGGGCTGCTCACCCCGGCCTCCTGGGTGGCGATGGCGGCCCGGCGGTATCTGCACACCCATGGACTGACGCCCGAGGCGTTCGGCCATGTCGCGGTGGTGGACCGGAAGTACGCGGCGACGAACCCGGCCGCGTACTTCCACGGCAGACCGATCACGCTCGCCGATCACGCGGCGTCGCGGTGGATCGTGGAGCCGCTGCGGCTGCTGGACTGCTGTCAGGAGACCGACGGCGGCCAGGCGCTCGTGGTCACCTCCGTGGAGCGGGCCCGCGATCTGCCGCACCCTTCGGCGGTGGTCACGGCCGCCGCCCAGGGCGCGGGCCGCGCGCAGGAGCAGATGACCAGCTTCTACCGGGACGACCTGACCGGCCTCCCGGAGATGGGCGTGGTGGCCCGGCAGCTGTGGCGGACGGCGGGGATGAGCCCGTCGGACATCGACGTGGGGATCCTCTACGACCACTTCACGCCGTTCGTGCTGATGCAGCTGGAGGAGTTCGGCTTCTGCAAGCCCGGGGAGGCCGCGGACTTCGTCGCCGAGGAGCGGCTGCCGCTGAACACGCACGGGGGGCAGCTCGGGGAGGCGTATCTGCACGGGATGAACGGGATAGCGGAGGGCGTACGGCAGCTGCGGGGCACGTCCGTGAACCAGATACCGGGCGCCTCCCGCGTCCTGGTGACCGCGGGAACCGGGGTCCCGACATCCGGCCTGATCCTCGGGGCCGACGCCTGAGACTGCCGCCGCCGGGGCAGGACCCACCCGCAGCCGGGATCCGGCGGAAGGGGACGTGCCGGTACATCGATGCCCGTCGCCACCGACGCTCACCCCTCACCCAACGGCGACGGGCTGATGCACCGGCACGGCCCCGACCCACCCACCGGACGGGAACCGCGACCGGAGGCCGTCTCTCAGGGGTGAACCCTCAGACGGTGTCACCCGCGTGTCCACCTTCAGGAGGTGAGGCCGGCCCCGGTTCTACAACCTGAGGCGGACATGGCTTCGGGACCTGCGGCCGATCCGCCGGACGAGGGGGCGAACCTAGCGTGGAGCCATGACCACACTCGTCTGCACGAGCGCCTCGGACGCCGCCACCGGGGCGGCACGGACCCTGTCGTACCCGTCGTTCTCGTCGTACGTGAAGGCGCGCCAGCCGGTGCTGCTGCGTACCGCCCGGTCGCTCACCGCGAACCCGAGCGACGCGGAGGACCTGCTCCAGACGGCACTGACGAAGACGTACGTCGCCTGGGACCGGATCGAGGACCACCGGGCGCTGGACGGCTATGTGCGGCGCGCTCTGCTGAACACGCGGACGTCGCAGTGGCGCAAGCGCAAGGTCGACGAGTTCGTCTGCGAGGAACTGCCGGAGCCGGAGGGGACACCCGCCGCCGACCCGGCCGAGCAGCAGGCACTGCACGACGCGATGTGGCGGGCGATCACGAAACTGCCGGCGCGGCAGCGGGCGATGGTGGTGCTGCGCTACTACGAGGATCTGAGCGAGGCGCAGACGGCGGAGATCCTCGGGGTCTCCGTTGGCACGGTCAAGTCCGCGGTCTCCCGGGCGCTGGGCAAACTGCGCGAGGACCCCGAGCTGGTCCCCGTCCGCCGGGAGGGCCCCCGACCGGCGTCCGAGCGTGCCCTGAGGTGATCGATCATTCCGGGACCTAGTGACATACCAAGCGGTATGTGCGCAGAATCAGCGCAACCCATTACTACCGCGTAGGCAATGTCGCCCCCGGGAGGACGCCGTGCTGAGCACGATGCAGGACGTACCGCTGACTGTGACCCGCATTCTGGAGCACGGGGCGCTGGTGCACGGAGAGTCGCAGATCACGACCTGGACGGGCGAGGGCGAACCGCACCGCCGCAGCTTCCGTGAGGCGGGCGTGCGCGCGAACCAGCTGGCCCACGCCCTGCGCGACGACCTCGGGGTGACGGGCGACGAGCGGGTCGCGACCCTGATGTGGAACAACGCCGAGCACGTCGAGGCGTACTACGCGATCCCCTCCATGGGCGCCGTGCTGCACACCCTGAACCTCCGCCTCCCGGCCGAGCAGCTCGTCTTCATCGTCAACCACGCGGCCGACCGCGTGATCATCGCCAACGGCTCGCTGCTTCCGCTGCTCGCCCCGCTCCTCCCCCAGCTGCCGACGGTCGAGCACGTGGTCGTCTCGGGTCCCGGCGACCGCGCGCTGCTCGACGGCGCGGGTGTGCGGGTCCACGAGTACGAGGAGCTCATCGCCGGGAAGCCGGCCGCCTACGACTGGCCGGAGATCGACGAACGCCAGGCCGCGGCCATGTGCTACACCTCCGGGACCACCGGGGACCCCAAGGGTGTCGTGTACTCCCACCGTTCGATCTACCTGCACTCCATGCAGGTGAACATGGCCCAGTCGATGGGCCTCACCGACCATGACACGACCCTCGTCGTGGTCCCGCAGTTCCACGTCAACGCCTGGGGCCTGCCGCACGCGACCTTCATGTCCGGCGTCGGCATGCTGATGCCGGACCGCTTCCTCCAGCCCGCGCCGCTCGCCGAGATGATCGAGAGCGAGCGGCCCACGCACGCCGCCGCCGTCCCCACGATCTGGCAGGGACTGCTCACCGAGCTGACCGCCAGGCCCCGCGACGTCTCCTCCCTCACCCAGGTGACGATCGGCGGTTCGGCCTGCCCGTCCTCGCTCATGACCGCCTTCGACGACCTGGGCATGCGCGTCTGTCACGCCTGGGGCATGACCGAGACCTCCCCGCTCGGCACCATCGCCCGCCCGCCGGCCCACGCGTCCGGCACGGACGAGGAGTTCGCCTACCGCCTCACCCAGGGCCGCTTCCCGGCGAGCGTCGAGGCCCGCCTCACCGGTCCCGGCGGCGAACGGCTCCCGTGGGACGGCGAGTCCGCCGGCGAGCTGGAGGTCAGGGGCCCGTGGATCGCCGGTGCCTACTACGGCGGCAACGACGGGGAACCGCTGCGCCCCTCCGACAAGTTCAGCGAGGACGGCTGGCTCAAGACCGGTGACGTCGGCACGATCAGCCCCGACGGCTTCCTGACCCTCACCGACCGTGCCAAGGACGTCATCAAGTCGGGCGGCGAGTGGATCTCCTCGGTCGACCTGGAGAACGCGCTCATGTCCCACCCGGACGTGACCGAGGCCGCGGTCGTGGCCGTCCCGGACGAGAAGTGGGGCGAGCGCCCGCTGGCCACCGTCGTCCTGAAGGAGGGCTCCGCCGCCGACTTCGAGTCGCTGCGCGCCTTCCTCGCCACCGAGGGCAAGATCGCCAAGTGGCAGCTTCCCGAGCGCTGGTCGATCGTGGAGGCCGTCCCGAAGACGAGCGTCGGCAAGTTCGACAAGAAGGTCATCCGCAGGCGGTACGCCGAGGGCGGCCTGGACGTGACCAAGCTCTGACGCCTTCCGGCGCGCGGACATCACATGTGAGCCGGGCGGGGTGCCCCAGAGCGCCCCGCCCGGCTCACGCGCGCTTCACGGACGCGCGCTTCACGGACGTACGGACAAGGTCGTACGGCCCGGACGCATGGGCGCGCGCTTCACGGACGTACGGGCGTACGGACAAGGTTGTACGACCGGACGTACGGCCCGGACGCATGGCGCGCGGGGCCGGACGTAAGGGCGGGGCGCCACGAAGCGTGGGACGGACGGCGTGCGGCCCTGGCGGGACGGACGGCGTACGGCCCTGGGACAGGCTCTAGTTGGTGCCGATGCGGGCCAGGAGGTCGACGATCCGCTCCTGGACCTCGTCACTCGTCGAGCGTTCGGCGAGGAACAGGACCGACTCCCCCGCGGCCAGCCGCGGCAGTCCGGCAGCGTCGACGGCGGCGGTGTAGACGACGAGCGGTGTGCGGTTCAACTGCCCGTTCGCACGCAGCCAGTCGACGATCCCGGCCCGTCGGCGCCGTACCTGCAACAGGTCCATCACCACGAGGTTCGGCCGCATCTGCGAGGCCAGGGTGACCGCGTCCTCGTCCGTCGAGGCGCGCGCGACCTGCATCCCGCGCCGCTCCAGCGTCGCCGTCAGCGCGAGCGCGATCTCCGCGTGCTCCTCGATGAGCAGCACGCGCGGCGGGTGCTGCTCCGAGTCGCGCGGCGCGAGCGCCTTCAGGAGTACGGCAGGGTCGGCGCCGTACGCCTCCTCGCGCGTCGCCTGTCCGAGCCCGGCCGTCACCAGGACGGGAACCTCGGCCGCGACGGCCGCCTGACGCAGCGACTGGAGCGCCGTACGGGTGATCGGACCGGTCAGCGGGTCGACGAACAGGGCGGCGGGGAACGCGGCGATCTGCGCGTCCACCTCCTCGCGCGAGTTCACGATGACCGGCCGGTAGCCGCGGTCGCTCAGCGCCTGCTGGGTGCCGGCGTCGGGCGCCGGCCACACGAGCAGCCGCCGCGGGTTGTCCAGCGGCTCCGGGGGCAGTTCGTCGTCCACGGGCCGGGGCTGAGGCTGGTCGGCGACCTCGACGGCACCGCCGGGACCGTCGAGCGGCTCGGGCCCCTCGGCGGCGTTCTCGTCCGGCGCTCCTATGGCGTAGGACCGTCCGGCGCCTTCGGTGGTGCCGGGCCGCCTGGCTCCGGCACCGGTCTTGGCACCCCCCACGAGGGCGCGCGCGGCCGTCTCCGGGCGTTCGGCCGCGGGCTCGGGCGGAGTGCCGAGCTTGCGGCGGCGGCCTCCGCCGTTCGTTCCGTGCGGGGGAGGAGTCTGGGCCTGGACGCCGCTTCCCGGATGGGCCGCCGCGACCTGACGGGCGAACGGGACGCCCTGGCCGAGGGTGCGCACGCTTATGGCACGGCCCTGCGTCGAGTTGGAATCGGCCTGCGCGGACGAGGGCGTCGCCTCGGCGGGCAGCGGCTGGGCGACCCGCGCGGCCGGGCGCTCCGGGGGGAGCGCGGCGGGGGCCGGCCGGGCCGCCGGGAGCGCGGGCTGCGCACCGGCGCCGGAGGGCACCGCGGTGCCCGTACCGGTGGTCGTGTTCGCGTCGGGCCAGGTCCGGGCCGCCGGGGCGGCGGGCAGAGCGGGGAGAGCCGGCTGGCCGGCGGCGGGGACGACCTGCGCGGGAAGCCCCTGCGGAAGCCCCTGTGCCGGAACCGTCTGCCCGAGCGCGGGTACCGGCTGTGCGGGCAGGCCTTGCGCGGGCACCGGCCGTCCGGGGAGACCCTGTGCGGGTACCGGCTGTCCGGGAGCGCCCTGTGCGGGGAGGGCCTGCGCGGGGATTCCGGCTGCCGCCGCGGGCACCGGTTCCGCGAGCTGACGGGCGCGTCGGCGGCCCGTCGGGGCGGAGACGGGGTGCGGCTGCGGCGGGGTGTGATCGTCGTCGGGGTCGTGCCGCATCGCGTCATGGCGGCCGTCGGCCTGCTGGGCCAGCGCGACCTGGGCCTGAACCTGAGCCTGCGCCGCCTGGGCCGCCTCTGCCTGTGCGGCCCGGACCTGTGCGGCCTGGTCCTGCGCCGCCTGCGCCTGTGCGGCCTGGACCTGCGCCTCGGCCTGGATGTACTCCGGCGAGCGGTCCGCCTCCGCCGGAGGCAGCGCGAACACCGTACGGGCGCCCGTCTCCTGCTCGGCGGCGCGTTCGGCCGCCGCCGCGAGCGCACGGTGGCGCCGCTCGCCCGGCCGGCCCGCCTCGTCGGTTGTGCCGTCGTCCTCGTCGGCACCGTCGTCCTGCGCCGTCGCGGCGGGCGCCGCCGGCAGTGCCGCGGGCAGCGCGTTCTGCTCGCCGTCACGCCGCGCGCGCCGTCCGGAGGGCACCGGTACCGGCACCCCCTGCGGAGGCACCGTCCCACCCAGTCCGGATCCCACGGCCGCGGTTCCCGCGCCGTGCTCGCCCGCCATCACGACCGCGCCCTCGGCGACCGCGTCACCCGTGCCGTCGGCGGGACTCGGCCGGCCCCGGCGTCGTCCGGTGCCGCCGGAACCGTCCTCGGAACCCTCGACCTGCTGCTCCTGCCCGGGGGCCGGCTCGCCCGCCGACGGGTCCTCCGCGGCACGCCTGCGACGGCGCCCGGTGGGAGGGTTCGCGCCTGCCGCCTCGACGGGCTGCGGACCGCTCTCCCCCGACTCCTCGCTCTCCAGGAAGGCGTCCGTGGAGGACCGCCGGGCCCGTCGCCGGCCACCGCTCTGCTGCGGGGACTGCTCGGGAAGGGCGATCTCGGCGCCGACGGGCGCCACGGCGTCGAACGGAACCGCGCCCGCCCCGCCGCCGATGGGCACCTCCAGGACGTACGCGCTGCCGCTCATCCCCGGCACCTCGTGCGTCTGGAGCACACCGCCGTGCGCCCGCACGATCCCGCGGACGATCGGCTCGTGCACCGGGTCTCCCCCGGCGTACGGCCCGCGCACCTCGATACGGACGACCTCGCCGCGCTGTGCCGCCGCCACGACGACCGTGTTGTCCATGTAACCGCCCGCCGACACCGGCGCGTTGCCGGTCGCGTCGACTCCCGCGACGTCCGCGACGAGATGGGCGAGGGCACGCGCGAGACGCTGCGGGTCGACCTCGGCCTCGATGGGTGGCGCGTGCACGGCGAACTGCACGCGGCCGGGCCCGATCAGGTCGATGGCCCCCTCGACACCGGCCGCGACCACGGCGTCGAGCATGACGTTCGTACGGAAGATCGTCTCGACGCCCGCGTCCAGGCGCTGGTAGCCGAGGACGTTGTCGACGAGCGTCGTGATGCGCGAGTACCCGGCCGCGAGGTGGTGGAGAACCTGGTTGGCCTCCGGCCACAGCTGCCCCGCGTCGTCGGCGGCGAGCTTGGCGAGTTCACCGCGCAGCTGGTCGAGGGGGCCGCGCAGCGAGTGGCCGAGGACGGCGAGCAGCTGCTCGTGCCGGGCGGCCAGCGCCTCGAAGCGGTCCTTCTCCCGTTCGCCGAGCGCCGCGTACCGGTCCTCGCCGGCGGCGAGTTCCTCCTCGTGCCCCTCGGTCAGTCCGGTGAGCTCGGCGGTGTGCCGCTCACGCAGCTTCTCCAGCTCGGCGGTGTGCTCCTCGTCGAGCCGCTCCAGCTCCTCGGTGTGCCGGGTGGCGGCGGCTTCCTTCTCCTCGACGAGGGTGTCGTAGGGCCGCCGGTCGGTGAAGGTCATGACGGCGCCGACGAGCTGTTCCCCGTCGCGCACCGGAGAGGTCGTCAGGTCGACCGGCACCTTGGCCCCGGACTTCGACCACAGCACCTGCCCGCGCACCCGGTGCTTGCGCCCGGAGCGCAGGGTGTCCGCGAGGGGGGACTCCTCGTAGGGGAAGTCCTCGCCGTCCGCCCGCGAGTGCAGGATCAGGGCGTGCAGGTCCTTGCCGCCGAGATCGCTGGCCCGGTATCCGAGGATCTGGGCCGCGGCGGGGTTGACGAGAACGACCCGCCCCTCGGTGTCCGTCCCGACGACACCCTCGGCCGCCGCGCGCAGGATCATCTCGGTCTGGCGCTGCGAACGCGCGAGCTCGGCCTCGGTGTCGACGGTGCCCGAGAGGTCGCGTACGACGAGCATGAGCAGCTCGTCGGGGGTCGGGCCGTAGTTGTCGTAGGCCTGCTGGCCGCTCTCCAGGTTCGCGCTGGTGACCTCGACCGGGAACTCCGTGCCGTCGGTCCGCCGCGCGATCATCCGGGTCGGCTTGGTGCGCCCGCGCTCGTCGGTCGTGTCGGGGCGCCGCATGGAGCCGGGGATCAGCCGGGAGTCGAACTCGGGAAGCAGGTCGAGCAGCCCGCGGCCCACCAGAGCCGTGCCCGGGGTCTCGAAGGCCTCCAGGGCGATCGTGTTGGCGTTGACGACGGTCCCGTTGGCGTTGACCAGGACCAGCGCATCGGGCAGCGCGTCCAGTATGGCTGCGAGGCGAGCAGCGCCTCGGGATGGCCTGCTGCTCACGAGACGCTTCCTCCCTGTTACCGCACCTTGCCGACCGCGGAGGTCATCTTGCCAACCGGCCCGCAGCGTGTCACGCGAGGGAGTCTACGGGCAGAGGTTGCGCTCGCGATGCCGGATGAGAGGGAGGTCGCACACATATGAGACGCAGAACCGGCGGAGAACCTGTGACCACGCATTTCACCGTACGGAACCGTGAGAGCACCGTGAGATCACCGTGACTTCGCCGTGTCCTCGCCCCGTCTGCGCTATAGGAGGGTGCCCGGCAGTACGGGCATCAGCGCGTTCCAGCGCGAGATCTCGCACCCGTTCGAGCGGTCGTAGCGCGCGTCCACGGGGCGTCCCGCCCAGTTTCCCGTGACGTGCGCGGTCGCCGGGCCTCCGTACTCCATCGTGCACAGGGCGTCCGGCGGCACCGGGGCGAAGGTGTCCTTGCCCCAGGTGGTCATCCGGTCCAGGCGGTCGCAGGCCTCCGCGGCGCGCGGATGCGTGCCTCCCGCGGGGTGGCACTCCAGCTCGAACGTCCCGTCCGCGCCGCCGCCCACGCCGTCGACGGTCACGGTCAGCCGGTCGGAGGAGTCCTCCGGACGGGCCGGCGGAGGCATGAGGGCAGGCAGGGCGAGCCCGTACGCGACGGCGGCGGCCCGTGCCGCGGCCCTCGACGGCCCGGCGGAGAACAGCGACGGCGGTCCGCCGGCGAAGCCGGTGAACACGGTGAGCGGGCCGGAGGGTCCGGATTGGGACTCCATGGGTACGGGGGCGGTCCCGGGGGCGTCGGAGACGGTGCCGGCGGTGGCGCCGGGCACCCAGGAGAGCGCGGCGGTGGCGGACACGGCGGCGGTGAGGAGCAGTCGGCGCAGCATGACCTGCCTAACGCCGGGCGACCCACCCGGTTGCGCGCACGTCGGGGCTTTGCAGTGCGGTGTATCCGCCTAGTACCGTGGGGGGCGATTGGTGACACGGCGCTCGACTGTGTCATCATCTGCACGCACCACTCGCGCTCGTGCGAGCGGTTGTGCGGGAGGCGTCGCCTAGTCCGGTCTATGGCGCCGCACTGCTAATGCGGTTTGGGCCTTCAAGCCCATCGAGGGTTCAAATCCCTCCGCCTCCGCGCGAAGATCCGAAACCCCGGTCCACTGGACCGGGGTTTCGGCGTTCCCGAGGTCCACGAGACCCGCCGACCGCATCGGCGTCGACGCCGCCCCCGAGCGCCCAGAAACACATTTTCCCAGCTCACAAGGGGTGAGCCGAATGGATTTCACATGGCGGCGGCAGTCATGTAATGTTCTTCCTGTCGCCGCGAGCGGGGCAAAAGCCCGGGGAGCGAAGACAGCAGCAAAAAACAGAACAAGCACTCGTAGCTTAACGGATAGAGCATCTGACTACGGATCAGAAGGTTGCAGGTTCGAATCCTGCCGAGTGCACACAGATCAAAGGCCCCGCCGGTTGAACCGGCGGGGCCTTTGACATGAGCGGGTTACATCAACACCTCCGGGACCGTGATCGGTTCGGGGGCGGTGTCCGGGGCCGACGGGCTCAGTCTCGTGGGGGCCCGGGGACCCAGCGCCCGGGCGAACCGGCGTACCGATAGTGCGGGAGCCCGGCGATTCCGGCGGTGCGGAAGGGCTGGCCGTGGTCGTCGATCCTGATGGTGCCGGTGCTGCCCTGTGAGGACCAGTCGAGGTCGAGGTACCAGTCGCACGCGCAGCCCTCGGTCCGTGCCGTGACCATCAGGACCTCCGGGTCCTCCACGGAGACCCGGTACGGGAGATGCTGCGCCGGCAGGATCGTGTCGCCCCTGCTTCCGGGCATCGCCCGGGCCACCGGGGTGTGCTTGTCCAGATTCACCGCGAAGGACCGGGGCGTGATGCCCCCGCCGCAGCCCAGGGACGTGTCGTAGACGAAGGCTCCGCCGTCCGGGGGCGCGGCGCGGCGCACGACCCGGACGTGCAGGGACTCCAGGACGACGGCGGCCGACGTGCGCCCCTGCACCGACAGCCGCACGATCGTCTCCCCGCCGTGCACCGCGTCCTGGGCGTTCGCCCACACCTCGGCGTCCTCGGCGGACGGCGGCGGCGGGACCTGCCTCGGGGGCTTGCCGATGATGTAGTCGTGGCCGCAGTCCCCTTCCCATACATGGGAGTTCACGGTCCAGGTGAACGGGACGGCCGGCGCGGACGGCCGTCCCGGGGAGCCGGAGGGTGAGGCCGACGGGCCGTGGTGCGGTGAGGCCGAGCCGCCGGACGAGCCCTGGGAGAGTGCGTCCGGGAACCCTGGCAACGCCGAGAACGCCGAGAGCCCCGCGGCGGTCAGGAGGAACACGGTGCCCAGCACCGAGCCCACGACGGTCGGACGGCGCCGGTACCAGGCACGGGAGGCCGCCCGCCCACCGGAGGTCCCGGGCGATGTGAGAGGTGCGGGTGCCGTGTTCGCCGCGTCCGGTCCGGGTGACGTGGTCCGTGTACCGGGTGGGCTCGGTGCGGGTGACGCGCCCCGTGCGGGTGTCGCGAGGGGGATGGCCGATGCCGGGGGAGCCGGTGCCGCGAGGGGCGCGGGTGTGTTCCCCGGTTCCGGAGTCCCGCCGGGATCCTTCGCGCTGTGTGCAGGAACGTCCGGTTCGCTCGCGGACGACCCGGGTTCCTTCGCGTCGTGTGCGGGGAGGTCCGGTTCGCTCGCGGACGAGTCGGGCTCCTTCGCCACGTGTTCCGGGGTGCCCGGTTCACCCGTGGACGTCCGACGAGGCGGGGTGGCGGCCGGCCGGTTCCGCCGTCGCTCCGCGACCGCCAGGATCCACAGGCGGTGCAACTCCACGCGCTCCCGCGGCGAGGCTCCGCACAGCGCGGCGAACCGCTCCACCACGGCGAAGTCCAGCGGCACCGTCTCGCCCGCGCAATAGCGGTGCAGCGTGGAGGCGTTCATGTCCAGGCGCCGGGCGAGACCCGCGTAGCTGCGATCAGTACGGGCCTTGAGCCGCGCCAGCAGCTCCGCGAACCTCGTCACGTCCTCGTCGGCCGCGGTCATGGCCCGTGCCCCCTCCGCTCGCGCTCCGCCGTCCCGTCCCGGAACGGCATCCCAGGTACTCCATCTCTCTGCACGTCAACAGCCCTGGGACGGTTCCACCGTTGCGGATCGGACGGCGGTGATTGCGGCGGTCCCCCAGTTCCCCTGACGCTCTTGGTGTCGCCCCCAGCGGTACGGCCCCACCGGCCGGCCCGTTCAGGGGAGCGGCTCCACACCACCGGCTCGTCCACGGGGACATCCCTGCCCGGACGCACCCTCGACGGGGCGTTCGGAAGGTCCGTGCGACGACGTCCACCGATCAGGAACGAGGGACACACCATGCACGGCAACACGTCCGGACGCCGCAGCCTCCGCCGTATCGCGGCCATCACCGCCGGCCTCACGCTGGGCCTCGGCCTCGGGGTCTCGGCGCACGCCTCCCAGCCCGCCGCGCCGCACCGCGCTCCGCTGGCGGCCGCGGCCCAGGCGCGGACGGTGAGCGGTAGGACCGGCGACGCGCTGACCGGCATCGCCGACTTCTACGGCGCCTACATCGACGCCCAGACCGATGCCGACCCCGGCCTCAAGCTGATGAACACCCTGCGCTCCCACTACCTGGACCCCGCGTTCAGCAGGCGGCTGGTGGCCTGGGAGCGCGAGAACCACGCGGACGGTGTCCTGCGCGCCCAGAGCATCCCCGCCCGCTGGACGGTGACGGAGAAGTCGCGGAGCAAGGGCGGCGCCGTCGAGGCCGTTGTCACCCTGACCTGGGAACACGGCGCCCCCGTCAAGCTCTCGGTCGTCATGACCCCCGTCCACCGCATCGTCCGCATCAGCCCCGCCAGGTAGCCGACGGGTGCGGTAGGGCGGACACGCGGCGAGGGGAACCGGCCCCCGCCCACTCCCACGACGTGAGTCCGTCAGTCCGTGAGTCCGTGAGTGTTCCCGCTGGTCAGGGTGCCTGTCAGCGGGAGCCTCTACTGTCGTTGTGTGCGGCGGGTGTGGACGTGTTCGGGGTTGCGGTGGTCGGGGGACGGGCCCGTGCTCGTGTGGGGCGGGGGGCGGACGAGCCCGCTGTCTCCCGGGCGGCGGGTCGCGTTCGGTGTGGTGGACGGGGGTGTACGGACCTGCGTGGGAGCTCGGGGGAACGCGTGTCCCGTGCGGGCCGTCGTGTCGCCGCGCGGTACGGGGGCGCGGTGCGAGGAGTGCGCGCGGCTGGACCGGGCGCACTCCGTGGCCGCCGACACGCTGGCCGACGATCCGCGGCCGTACCGCGTGTATCTCGCGTGGTTCGGGCCCGGCCTGGTCAAGGTGGGGATCACGCGGGTGGAGCGGGGTTCCGCGCGCCTCCTGGAGCAGGGCGCGGTCACCTTCAGCTGGCTGGGGCAGGGGCCGTTGATGGCCGCGCGGCGGACCGAGGAACTGCTCCGGGCCGCGCTCGGAGTGCCGGACCGGATTCCGTACGCCGACAAGCGGGCGGTGCGTGCGGTGCTGCCGGGGGCCGGGGAACGCCTCGCCGAGATCCGGGAGCTGCACGCGCGGGCCGGGGAGCTCGACGGCTGGCCGGAGTCGCTCGGACGCGCCCCCTTCGAGCCCGTCGATCACACGGACCTGTTCGGACTCGAGGGGCTCCCGCCCGCACGGGGGGTCGTGCGCGAACTTGCCGCCGGAGGGGCGGTCAGCGGTGAGCTGTACGGTGCCGCGGGTCCCGATCTCCATCTCCTCACCGGGCTCGGAGTCGTCGTCCTCGACACCCGGCTGATGACGGGGTGGGACCTGACCGGAGCCGGGG
The DNA here is from genome assembly GCF_040607495.1 of Streptomyces sp. NPDC005281. NCBI lineage: Bacteria > Bacillati > Actinomycetota > Actinomycetes > Kitasatosporales > Streptomycetaceae > Streptomyces > Streptomyces sp. NPDC005281. The sequence goes on from NZ_JBEXGX010000003.1 coordinate 312,444, forward strand.
ACGCGGACGCGGTCGGGGGCTCCGGAATCACCTTTCCCGTAAAGGAGTTGCCCGGGCCCGCCCCGGACGCAGGTGTCCAGGACGGTCTCTTCTGACAGGAGGGGAGAGGGGAGGGGAGAGGAAGGGGGCTGTTGGGGGCGGGCGGGGAAGCGCGGGCCGTCGGGTGGGAGGGCAAAGAATTCGATCCCTTTCGGATCCCGTTCGGAAAGGTGCTGGACGACGGGTGACGTCCGCCAGGAGAGTGGCGGACATGAGCGATCACTCTCCCGCGCCCGTCGCGGCCTTCGAGCCTCCCTACTACGCCGCCGTGTTCACCTCCATGAGGACGGAGGGTGACGGCGGGTACGGGGAGACCGCCGAGCGCATGGACGAGCTGGTCAAGGAGATCCCGGGCTATCTGGGGATGGACTACGCCCGGACACCGGGCGGACTGGCCATCACCGTCGGATACTTCCGGGACGAGGACGCCATCAAGGAGTGGGGCGCGCATGCCGAGCACCGGTCGGCACAGCGGCGCGGCCGGGCCGAGTGGTACGAGCGGTACACGCTGCACATCGCCAAGGTCGAGCGGAGCCACGGGTTCGAGCATGCCGACGGTTGAGCGCGAGGGCGCGGGAGGCCTTGAGCGGCCGGGCGCGGAGCCGGAGCAGCGGGGCGCGGAGCCGGAAGTGCGGGGTGACGTGCCGGAGGTGCGGGGCGAGGCGCGGGAGGTGCGGGGCTTCTGGGAGGGGCTCGGGCTGCCCGGACTCGTCGACGTCCACACGCACTTCATGCCCGAACGGGTGCTGCGCAAGGTGTGGGACTACTTCGACGGACTCGGTGAGCTCACCGGCGGCATCGAGTGGCCGATCGCCTATCGCGCGGACGAGGACGAACGGCTGGCACTGATCCGCGAGTTCGGGGTGCGCGCCTTCACGGCGATGCTCTACCCGCACAAGGCCGGCATGGCCGAGTGGCTCAACTCCTGGGCCGTCGACTTCGCCCGCCGGACCCCGGACTGCCTGCACACCTCGACCCTGTTCCCCGAGCCGGGCGCAGAGCGGTACGTGCGCGAGGCGGTGGAGGCGGGCACGCGTGTCTTCAAGGCTCATGTGCAGGTGGGGGCGTACGACCCGGGGGACGAACTCCTCGACCGGGCCTGGGGGTTGATCGCCGAGGCGGGCATCCCCGTGGTGATCCACTGCGGTTCGGGGCCCTCGCCCGGCAAGTTCACCGGCCCTGGACCGGCCGCCGCCGTCCTGCGCCGGCATCCCCGGCTGCGGTTCGTCTTCGCCCACATGGGGATGCCCGAGTACGAGGACTTCCTCGGCCTCGCCGAGCGGTACGAGGAGGTGCGACTCGACACGACCATGGCGTTCACCGACTTCAGCGAGCGGCTCGCGCCGTTCCCGCCCGGACTGCTGCCGCGCGTCGCGGACCTCGGGGACCGGGTGCTCCTCGGCACCGACTTCCCGAACATCCCGTACCCGTACGTCCATCAGCTGCGCGCGCTGGAACGGCTCGGTCTGGGCGACGACTGGCTCCGGGCGGTCTGCTTCGGAAACGGCGCCCGCCTCTTCGGGCTCCCGACGGCACCGGCAAGGGGGTACCCAGGAGTTTCCTGAGAGGCGCCTGTGCGTTTCTCAGGAAAATCACAGGTTGCCGAAAGGGTGCTCTCAGCGGGGCCCACCAAGGTGTCCGCTATGACCACGACCTCGCCCCAGGGGCGCACCGAACTGCTGAGGCCGGACGGGAGCCCCGTCCGGGTGCTTGTGGTGGACGACGAACTGTCGATCACCGAGCTGCTGTCCATGGCCCTTCGCTACGAAGGATGGCAGATCCGCAGCGCGGGTGACGGGACGGGTGCGGTGCAGACCGCGCGCGAGTTCCGGCCCGACGCCGTGGTGCTCGACATGATGCTGCCCGACATGGACGGGCTGACGGTGCTCGGCCGGCTCCGCCGGGAGCTGCCCGACGTCCCGGTCCTGTTCCTGACGGCGAAGGACGCGGTCGAGGACCGGATCGCGGGCCTCACCGCAGGCGGCGACGACTATGTCACCAAGCCGTTCAGCCTGGAGGAGGTCGTGGCCCGGCTGCGCGGTCTGATCCGGCGTTCCGGCGCGGCGGACCGGCGGTCCGAATCCGTGCTCGTCGTCGGGGACCTCACCCTGGACGAGGACAGCCACGAGGTGTCGCGCGGCGGGGACAACATCCACCTCACCGCGACCGAGTTCGAGCTGCTGCGCTTCCTGATGCGCAACCCGCGCCGGGTGCTGAGCAAGGCGCAGATCCTCGACCGTGTGTGGTCGTACGACTTCGGTGGCCAGGCCAATGTGGTCGAGCTCTACATCTCGTATCTGCGCCGCAAGCTCGACGCAGGGCGCGAGCCGATGATCCACACCCGGCGTGGGGCCGGATATCTGATCAAGCCCGCCACGTCATGAGCGGACGACGACGGCCGCGAGCGCAGAAGAGACGAGCGGGACAGCCGCGGACCCTGCGGACGCGGCTCGTCGTCGGGTCCGTGACGCTGATCGCCGTCGTGTGCGCGGTGATCGGCACCGTGACCACGATCGCGTTGCGCGAGCATCTGTACACCCAACTGGACAACAGCGTGGCCGACGTGGCGATGCGCGCGGTGGGCGGTCCCGCGGGCGGCCCGGTGGGCGGTCCCGCGGGCGGCGGGTCCGCGCACCCCCCGAGCGATGCCGTCATCGGCAAGGATCCCCTGGAATTCGTCCTCCGGGGGCAGGCCATGGGTGCCATCGGCGCGGTCGTGAAGAACGGCGAGGTCACCAAGGGCACGGTCAGCGTGGGGAAGAAGGACTCCCACGGGGTCAAGCAGCCCACCCCGGTCAAGCTCGACACCGGCGAGCTCGCCGCCCTCGCCTCCGTCCCGAAGGACGAGCGCCCGCACACCGTGAACATCCCCGGCCGGGGTGAGTACCGCGTGCAGTACCAGGACGGCAGGAACGGCGCCTTCTACGTGGCGCTCCCGACCGAGGACGTCACCAATACCCTCACCACCCTGATCTACGTCGAGATCAGCGTCACCGGCGCCGGTCTGGTGGCGGCCTCCCTCGCCGGCGCGGCGATCGTGACGCTCGCCCTGCGCCCCCTGCGCAAGGTCGCCGCGACCGCCACCCGGGTTTCCGAACTCCCTCTGCACACCGGGGAGGTCACCCTCTACGAGCGGGTTCCGGAGTCGGAGTCCGATCCGCACACCGAGGTCGGGCAGGTCGGGGCGGCTCTGAACCGCATGCTCGACCACATCCACGGCGCGCTGCACGCACGGCAGCAGAGCGAGATGCGCGTACGGCAGTTCGTCGCGGACGCCAGTCATGAACTGCGCACCCCGCTGGCCTCCATCCGCGGGTACGCCGAGCTGACCAGACGCGGCCGTGAGGAGACCGGGCCCGACACCCGGCACGCGCTCGGGCGGATCGAGTCCGAGGCCGGCCGGATGACGCTGCTCGTGGAGGATCTGCTGCTGCTCGCCCGGCTCGACGCCGGCCGGCCGCTCCAGCACGAGCAGACCGACCTCGTACCCCTCGTGATCGACGCCGTGAGCGACGCGCGGGCCGCCGGGCGTACCCACAACTGGCGGCTCGAACTGCCCGAGGAGCCCGCGCTGGTGTCGGCGGACGCCGCGCGCCTGCAACAGGTCATGGTCAATCTCTTCGCCAACGCCCGCACGCACACCCCGCCGGGGACGACCGTCACCGCGCGGGTGCACCGGCAAGGACCGTGGCTGTGCGTGGACGTCCAGGACGACGGCCCCGGCATCCCGGCCGCTCTGCTGCCACGCGTCTTCGAACGGTTCGCGCGAGGCGACTCCTCGCGCTCACGATCCTCCGGATCGACCGGTCTCGGACTCGCCATCGTGCAGGCCGTGGCGGCCGCGCACGGGGGCGCCGTGACCGTGGACAGCGTCCCCGGCAGGACCGTGTTCACCCTGCATCTCCCCGCGATCGCGCCCGAAACCTCCTGGCAATCGCACTCACAGGCACAGCACAGCGCCACCACATGGGTGCGACAGGGGGCTTGACGAGAGTCGTTCCCATGCGAACCGACTCTTCTCCCGGCAATCTGCCGGCGCGGGAGCACCTCCCGGCCACAGACGCCGGTACGGCTGTCCTGGACGTAGTGATCCCCGTCTACAACGAGGAGAAGGACCTCCAGCCATGTGTGCTCAGACTGCACGAGCACCTCAAGCGCACGTTCCCGTACGCGTTCCGCATCACGGTGGCGGACAACGCGTCCACGGACACCACCCCCCTGGTGGCGGCGCGGCTGGCGGCGCAGATCCCGGAGGTCAGGTCCTTCCGGCTGGAGCAGAAGGGCCGCGGCAGGGCGCTGCGCACCGTGTGGTCGGCGTCCGACGCCCCGGTCCTCGCCTACATGGACGTGGATCTGTCCACCGACCTGAACGCGCTGCTCCCGCTGGTGGCCCCGCTGATCTCCGGTCACTCGGACCTCGCGATCGGCTCGCGGCTGTCCCGCTCATCACGGGTGGTGCGGGGCGCCAAGCGGGAGTTCATCAGCCGTACGTACAACCTGATCCTGCGCGGTTCGCTCCAGGCCCGCTTCTCGGACGCGCAGTGCGGCTTCAAGGCGATCCGCCGTGATGTCGCCCAGGAGCTGCTGCCCCTGGTCGAGGACACCGGCTGGTTCTTCGACACCGAGATGCTGGTGCTGGCCGAGCGGGCCGGACTGCGCATCCACGAGATTCCGGTCGACTGGGTCGACGATCCGGACTCGACCGTCCACATCGTGAAGACCGCGACGGACGACCTCAAGGGCGTGTGGCGGGTGGGCCGCGCCCTCGCCACCGGCTCGCTGTCGCTCGACCGGCTCGCCCGGCCCTTCGGGGACGACCCGCGCGACCGCGAACTGACCGACGTACCCAAGGGCCTGGCCCGCCAGCTCGTCGGATTCTGTGTCGTGGGCGGCCTGTCCACCCTCTTCTACCTGCTGCTCTACAGCGGCTTCCGGTCCTTCTCCGGAGCACAGGTCGCCAACGCGCTCGCGCTGCTCGTGTCGGCCGTCGCCAACACGGCGGCCAACCGGCGGCTCACCTTCGGCGTACGCGGCCGGGGCGGCGCCGTCCGGCACCAGGCGCAGGGCCTGGTCGTCTTCGGCATAGGCCTCGCCCTGACCAGCGGCTCCCTCGCCGCCCTCACCGCCGCGACGAGCGACCCCTCGCACTCCACCGAACTGGCGGTGCTCATCGCCGCCAACCTCGCGGCGACCGTGCTGCGCTTCCTGCTCTTCCGCGCCTGGGTCTTCCCCGACCGGCGGGGCGGGACGCCGACGCCGTCCCCGGTGGTGGCCTCGCGCCGGCAGGGCGGGCCGGACCGGCAGTTCCACCCGGCGGCCGCACGGCAGGGCGCGGACGGCTTTCCGCCGCTGCCCCAGCGCCCGGCATCTCCGGCCCCGTCCCCGTCTTCGGCCCCTTCTTCTTCGTCTTCGTACGACACAGACCCCTACCGCGCCGACGACGCCGTGGACCGCTCCTGGCGGGATTCGACCATGCAGTTGCAGGCGGTGCGCCCGCACGACCACGATCCGAGGAACGCGCGATGACGACACAGCCCGATACGAGCGCCGGTACCGGTACCACTGCCGGTAAGAGCACGGACATGAGCACGGGAACCGGTTCCGGTACGAGCGCCGGTCGCGGTCCTGCCTGGGGGCCGGCCGCCTCGACGCCTCCCCCGGAACACGCCCCGCCCGCCACGGCCGCCCCCGGGCCCGGTGAGCCCGAGCGGCCCTTCCTCCGGCGCGTCCGGAGAGGCCGGCCCGAGGACCCGCGCTGGGCGCGCCCCGCCCTTCTCGGCCTGCTGCTCGCCACCGCGGCGCTGTACCTGTACGGCCTGAGCGCCTCCGGGTACGCCAACTCCTTCTACTCCGCGGCCGTGCAGGCCGGCAGCCAGAGCTGGAAGGCCTTCTTCTTCGGCTCGCTCGACTCGGCCAACGCCATCACCGTCGACAAGCCCCCGGCCTCGCTGTGGCCGATGGCCCTGTCGGTACGCGTCTTCGGGCTCAGCTCCTGGGCGATCCTCGTCCCCGAGGTGCTGATGGGCGTGGCCACGGTCGGCGTCCTGTACGCGGCCGTACGCCGCCGGTTCAGCGCCTCGGCCGGTCTGATCGCCGGCGCGGTGCTCGCGCTCACCCCGGTCGCCGCGCTGATGTTCCGGTTCAACAACCCGGACGCGATGCTCGCGCTGCTCATGACCGTCACGGTCTACTGCGTGATCCGCGGCCTGGAGGACGGCCGCACGAAGTGGCTCCTGTGGGCGGGTGCCGCGGTCGGTCTCGCCTTCCTCGCCAAGACGCTCCAGGCCTTCCTGATCCTGCCGCCGCTGGCCGTGCTCTACGCGGTCTGCGCGCCGGTGACCGTGCGCAAGCGGTTCGCGCAGCTCGGCCTCTCGGCGGCCGCGATGGTGGTCGCGGGCGGCTGGTGGGTCGCGATCGTCGAACTGTGGCCCGCGTCCTCCCGCCCGTACATCGGCGGCTCGCAGAACAACTCCTTCCTGGAGCTGACCTTCGGCTACAACGGCCTCGGGCGGATCAACGGCGACGAGACCGGCAGTGTCGGCGGCGGGGGCGGCGGCGGTGGCACCGGGATGTGGGGTGAGACCGGCTGGAACCGGATGTTCAACTCCGAGATCGGCAGCCAGGTCTCCTGGCTGCTCCCGGCGGCCCTGATCCTGCTGGTGGCCGGCATCGTCCTCACCCGCAAGGCGAAGCGGACCGACCTGGTCCGTGCCTCGTTCCTCGCCTGGGGCGGCGCGCTGCTCATGACCGCGCTGGTCTTCAGCTACATGGCCGGCATCTTCCACCAGTACTACACGGTGGCACTGGCCCCCTACATCGCCGCCGTGGTCGGCATGGGCGCGACGGCGCTGTGGCAGGAGCGTGGCAAGGTGTGGGCGTCGCTCACCCTCGCCGGTTCGGTCACCGCCACCGCGGCCTGGGGATACGTCCTCCTCAACCGCACGCCCGACTATCTGCCCTGGCTCAAGTGGCTGGTCCTCGTCGGTGGTCTGGCCGGCGCGCTCGGGCTGATCTTCGCGGCCAGGCTGGGCAGGCAGCTCGCCCTCGCGGCGGCCGGGCTGAGCTTCGTGGCCGCGCTCGCGGGTCCGACGGCGTACACGCTCTCCACGGTGGACACCGGGCACACCGGCTCCATCGTGACGGCCGGTCCGGCCGGGGCGAGCATGATGGGCGGCCGGGGCGGCGGTCCCGGTGGCGGCGGAGGCACGCGGGGCGGTTTCCCCGGCGGCGGCCAGAACCAGCAGGGCAACGGCGGTACCCAGGGCGGGAACCAGCAGGGCGGCATGCCCGGCGGTGGCACGGGCCAGCCGCCGACCGGCGGTACCGGTGGCTTCCCCGGCCAGAACCAGCAGGGCAACGGCGGCACCCAGAACGGACAGCAGGGCGGCATGCCCGGCGGCGGTACGGGTGAGGGCGGTATGCCCGGCGGTGGCGGAGGTGCCGGAGGACTGCTGAACGGCGCGTCCGTCGGCTCCGCGGCCAAGGCGCTGCTGTCGAAGAACGCGGGGGACTACACCTGGGCGGCCGCCGCGATCGGCTCCCAGAACTCCGCGAGCTACCAACTGGCCACCGGAAAGCCGGTGATGGCGATCGGCGGCTTCAACGGCACCGACCCGTCCCCGACCCTGGCCCAGTTCAAGAAGTACGTGACGGACGGGAAGATCCACTACTTCATCTCGGGCGGCGGCATGGGGGGCGGCACGGGCGGCGGTTCGGCCTCCGGCACCACCTCCACCTCCTCGCAGATCAGTTCGTGGGTCACGGCCAACTTCAAGAAGGTGACGGCTGGTTCGGCCACCTTCTACGACCTCACTCAGCCGAAGAGCGGCAGCTGACCGGAAGCGTGTGACGCGGGCCCGGCAGACAGGGGCGGTGGCCCGGAGCGAACTCGCTCCGGGCCACCGCCCTTTGGCGTGAGGGCCGGGTTTCGGACGGAGTGCGGGGCATGTCCCTGAAGTGCCCGCCTAGCATCATTGAGGAGGGTGGTCCGGGTAGTTCCGGCCCGCGACGTGGTTCGAGTTCCTAGGAAGGTGCGCCATGGTGAGGGCAGCCGACAGGGCGGAGCGACCGGCGCGGACCAGTGTCTGGCTGGAGGGCAGGGCTCCCCGCGGCGGGGGCGTCCGGGGCGGGGGCCAGCCCTCCGGGCTCGACCGGGAGCGGATCACCGCCGTCACGGTGCGGCTGCTGGACGCGGAGGGGCTGGCGAAGTTCTCCATGCGGCGGCTGGCGGCGGAGCTGAACGTCACGGCGATGTCCGTGTACTGGTACGTCGACACCAAGGACGATCTGCTGGAGCTCGCGCTCGACGCCGCGTTCGGTGAGCTGGAGCTGCCGGGCGCCGGGCCGGAGGAGGGCTGGCGTGATCGGCTGCGGGCGCTGGCCGTCGGGTACCGGGCGCTGCTGGTGCGCCATCCGTGGGTGTCGACGCTGATCGGGAACTTCCTGAACATCGGGCCGTGTTCCATGGCCTTCTCGTCGCGGGTGCAGCAGGTGATCCGGAACACCGGGCTGCCGCCGCACGGGCAGATGGGGGCGATGTCGGCGGTGTTCCAGTTCGTGTACGGGTTCGGGACCATCGAGGGCCACTTCGTGCAGCGGTGCGCGGCGGCGGGGATGCCGCAGGACGAGTACTTCCGGCAGGCCATGAGCACCCTCAGCGAAGAGCCGCAGTTCGCCGCGCATTTCGAGCGGGCGGCGGGGCTCATGGAGGCGCGGGGCGGGGACACCGTGTCCGAGATGCGGGAGCGGGACTTCGGGTTCGCGCTGTCGCTGTTGATCGCGGGGATCGAGGCGATGGTGGTGCGCGGCTGAAGGTTCGCTGGCGCTGGCCTCGCTGGTTCCGGTGCGGGTGCGTGGGGGTCGGGGCCGTGCCGGTGCATCAGCCCGTCGCCGTTGGGTGAGGGGTGAGCGTCGGTGGCGACGGGCATCGACGTACCGGCACGTCCCCTTCCGCCGGATCCCGGGTGCAGGATTCGGCCCCTCCGGCGTTTGAGGAGCGGGGGCTGGGGCGGAGCCCCAGGGGTGGGAAGGGTAGGGGCGGAAGGGGCGAAAGGACGGGGGTGGGGCCGGTCGGCCGGGTCGGCTAGTCCTGGGGGGCCAGGTGGGGTGGGAAGCCGCCGGTCGCCACCGGGCCCCAGCGGGTGGGGGTGACGCGGATGATCGACTTGGCCTGCTTGCGCATGGCCTCGCGGTACTCGTCCCAGTCGGGGTGCTCACCGGCGATGTTCCGGTAGTACTCGACGAGAGGCTCGACGGAGTCGGGAGAGTCGATCACCTCGGCGGTGCCGTCGATCTGGACCCAGGGTCCGTTCCACTCGTCGCTGAGGACGATCAGGCCGACCCGTTCGTCCCGCCTGGCGTTGCGGGTCTTGGCACGCTCGGGGTACGTCGAGACGACGATGCGGCCCGCGTCGTCGACACCACAGGTCAGCGGGGAGCCCTGGGGGCCGCCGTCAGCGCGGCGGGTGAGCAGGATCGCCCGGTGGCGGGGGCGTACGAAGTCCAGCAACTCGTCCAGGGAGACGGAGGTGTTCGTCGCGATGTTGGGTGCCATGCGGTCAGCCTAGGTCCTGACCGGCGATTCGCCTCGTCACCCGCGGGGCTGTGCCGGTGGGGCGCCACTGCGGCTGATCGGAACGGCTAAAGTGCTCTTCGTCCTGTGCTCGCAGTCGGGAATGTGCTGCGGAGCTCTCCTGCGCATGGCCGTTTGGCCGTGCATGCCGAAGAGGTTCGTGGTGGCTGCGTCTGAGTTTTCTGAATTGTCCCGTTCTGATACGGATTTCGGGCTGGCCGAAGGCCTTACGGCGGCGGCCCAGCAACTGCACGCGACATCGAGTCCCCACGCCACCCTGCGCACCGCCGTCCGGCTGGCCGTGCGCATCCTTCCGGGCGTCGAGTACGCCGGGATCTCCGTCATCGAGCCCAAGGCCCAGCGGCAGACACTGGCCTGGACGGACGAGGTCGTCCGCTCCGCCGACGCCCTGGACGCGGGCCGTGAGCATCACCCGTACTGGAACCGGCTGTGGACGGCGCCGGTGGCCCGGATCGAGGACAGCGCCGCGACCGACGGGGACGGGGACCGCGCGCTGTCGGGTCTCGGGCTGAGGTCGGTGCTGTCGCTGCGGCTGCGGGCCGACCGGCGCCGGCTGACCGTCCTGACGGCGTACGCGCGGGAGCCCCGCGCCTTCGACGAGTCGGCCACCCGGATAGGGCGGCTGTTCACCGCGCACGTCGGCATCGCGCTGGACTCGGCGACCCTGCGCGAGCAGCTCACCGAGGCGATGCGCACCCGGGATCTGATCGGGCAGGCCACGGGCATCCTCATGGAGCGGCTCGACATCGACGCGTCCGAGGCGTTCGCCAGTCTGGTGCGCACCTCCCAGCGGGAGAACGTCAAGCTCCGTGACCTGGCCCGACGGATCGTCGACGCCGGCGAGGGCGAGTGAGCCGGGCTCAGGCGGCCGGCAGCGACTCCCCCTGCACCGCCTGGATGTCCAGCTCCACCTTCAAGATCGTACCGATGGCGGAGATGCCCGCCTGGACGATCTGGTTGTAGTGCAGGGCGAAGTCCTCGCGGTGGAGTTCGGCGGTCGCCCGGAACGCGGCGCGGGTGCCGCCCCAGGGGTCGGCGCCGGTGCCGAGGTAGGCGAGGTCGAGGGCGACGGGACGTACGACACCGTGCAGGGTGAGCTCACCGTGCACGGTCCACCGGTCGGAGCCGGCCGGTGTCAGGCCCGTCGAGCGGTAGGTGATCAGCGGGTACTTCTCGGCGTCCAGGAAGTCCGGCGACCTCAGATGCCCGTCGCGCATGCCGTTGCCGGTGTCGATGGAGGCGGCCGTGATCGTCGCCTCCACCCGGGACGCGGCCACTTCGTCCGGGGCGATCTCGATGCGGCCCGTGAAGTCCGTGAAACGGCCGTGCACGCTGGAGATGCCCAGGTGCTGGGCGACCGCGCCGACGGAGGAGTGTGCCGGGTCGACGGTCCACGGTCCCGGCGGGGGCAGTTCGGTGCCGCCCCGGCGGGCCAGCGTCACCTGGCCGACCTCGGCCCGGCCGGCCGCCGTGACGATGGCACCGGAGGCGGCGGGCGCGTAACCGAGCGCGGTCACGATCACCGTGTAGGCGCCGGGCGTGAGAGCCGTGGGGTCGTGCACGGCCCCGTCGGTGTCCGCCTCGGCCCGCAGCACCTGTGCGCCGGTCGAGTCGGTCAGCGTGACGACCGCGTGCGACACGGCCCATCCGTCCCGCGTCCGGATCTTCGCGGTCAGTCCCATGGCAGTTACTCCTTGCGATGAAGCGATGAAAAAAAACCGGCCCGTGGGGGACGCACCTCCGCTCAGAGTGCGCGCATCCCCACGGGCCGGGGCTTCGGACTACTCGCCGGGGTGGGCGAGTTCGATGTCGTGGTCGTCCGCTCCACGGCCGCCGACGGTCAGCGCGGTCGCCACCGGCGGGTAGCCCGCCGCGATGACCGTGTACTCGCCGCCGTCCAGATCGGTGAAGGCGTACGCTCCGTCGCCGCCGGTCCTGGCCGTGCCGACCACGTTCCCGGCCGCGTCCACCAGCGTCACGCGGGCGTCCGACAGGGGGCCCTGCGGTGCCCGTACGACACCCTGGACCTGGGCTCCGGAGTCGAGGTCGACCTCGACCCGGGTGACCCCGGTGCCGCCGACCTCGACGGGCAGCGCCCGCGGCCGGTGGCCCGCGGCGTTCACCGCGACCGTCACGGCGCCGGGCACCAGCTCGGCGAAGGCGAACTCGCCCTGCTCACCGGTGGTTCCGGAGGCGAGCACATCCCCGCGGACGTCGGTCACGACGACCATCGCGTCCTTGACCGGGGACGCGCCCTCGGCGGCCCGGACGATCCCGCTAAGCCCGCTCGTGCCGCTCAGCAGGATGTCGTACGCGAGCGGTTCCTCGTTCACGACGATCGTCGAGGCCTGCGGCTGGTAGCCGTCGGCGGAGGCGATCAGGACGTAGGAGCCCACGCCGGGCGCGTCCACCGCGTAGGAACCGTCGGCCTGGGCGACCGAGCGGCCGAGCTGGCGTCCCGCCGGTGAGATCAGCGTGACCGCGGCCTGCGGCACGGGCGCGCTCTCGGCGCCACGGACCTGGCCGTGCACGCTGATGCCGCCGGACGGGGCGGGCTGCGGGTCGCTCTCCCTCACCGCGGTGGCGACGGCGGCGAGCCGCTGTGTGCCCTCGGGGGCGGTCTCGGGGGCTGCTTCGGTGGTGGGGACGGCCGGGGCGAGGACGGCGGTGGCCGCGGCCTCGACGGCCTCGGCGACGGGGGCCTCCGTCACCGGCGTACCGGACTTCTCGGCGGCGGCCTGGGCCATCGCGCCGGACGTCCGCAGCGGGACCTCCTTGATGAACAGCACGATGAGGAAGGCGACCAGCGCCATGGCGGAGGCGATCAGGAAGACGTCCGCGATGCCGTGGCCGTACGCGCTCTCCATCACGGTGCGCAGCGGCGCGGGCAGCTTGTCCATGTTCGGGATGCTGGAGCTGGAGTCCGAACCGGAGCCCAGGGCCGCGTACTTGGGGCCGAGGTCGGTCAGCCCGTCCTTCACGTAGTGGGTGATCCGGTTGGCCATGACCGCGCCGAGCGCGGAGACACCGATCGCACCGCCGAGGGACCGGAAGAACGTCACCGTGGAGCTCGCCGAGCCGAGGTCCGCCGGCGCCACCTGGTTCTGCGTGGAGAGCACCAGGTTCTGCATCATCATGCCGATGCCGAGGCCCAGCAGCGCCATGAAGATCGCGATGTGCCAGTAGGCCGTGTCGTAGCGGATCGTGCCGAGCAGGCCGAGGCCCGCGGTGACCAGGAAGCCGCCGCTGACCAGCCAGTACTTCCACCGGCCCGTCTTGGTGATGACCTGGCCGGAGACCGTGGAGGAGATGAACAGGCCGCCGATCATCGGGATCGTCATGACACCCGACATCGTCGGGGACTTGTCCCGGGCCAGCTGGAAGTACTGGCTGAAGAAGACCGTGCCGGTGAACATCGCGACACCGACGAACAGCGACGCGAGGGAGGAGAGGGTGATCGTGCGGTTGCGGAACAGCCGCAGCGGGATGATCGGCTCGCTCGCCCTGGACTCGACCAGCACGAACAGCAGGCCGAGGACGATCGCGCCGGCGATCATCGTGTACGTCTGCCACGAGATCCAGTCGTACTTGTCACCGGCGAAGGTGACCCAGAGCAGCAGCAGCGAGACCGCGGCGGAGATGAAGAACGCGCCGGCCCAGTCGACCTTCACGTCCCGCTTCACCACGGGCAGGTGCAGGGTCTTCTGGAGCACGATCAGCGCGATGACCGCGAACGGCACACCCACGTAGAAGCACCAGCGCCAGCCGAGCCAGCTGGTGTCGGTGATGACACCGCCGAGCAGCGGGCCGCCGACGGTTGCGACGGCGAACGTCGCGCCCAGGTAGCCGGAGTAGCGTCCGCGCTCACGCGGGGAGATCATCGCGGCCATCACGATCTGCGCGAGGGCGGACAGACCGCCGACGCCGATGCCCTGCACCACACGGCAGGCGATCAGCATGCCGGGGTTCTGCGACAGACCGGCGGCGGCCGAACCCAGCACGTAGATGACGAGCGCTATCTGGACGAGCGCCTTCTTGCTGTACAGGTCGGAGAGCTTGCCCCACAGGGGCGTGGTCGCGGTCATGGCCAGCAGCGAGGCCGTGACGACCCAGGTGTAGGCGGACTGCCCGCCGCCCAGGTCGCCGATGATCTCGGGGAGCGCGTTGGTGACGATCGTCGACGACAGGATCGCGACGAACATGCCGAGCAGCAGCCCGGAGAGCGCTTCCATGATCTGCCGGTGGGACATCGGAGCGCCGTCGGCGCCTCCGTGCTTGGCGTGAGAGCCCCGCACACCGGCTGGTGTGGTCGTTGCCATGGGCTTCCTTTTCTTACGTGTTTACGCGGGTGTACGGGTGGTCGGTTCTGATACGTCTGTCGCGTACGAGGGAGGGTGCGCCGGCGTCCACTGCGGGGAGCGGCAGTCGCCGAAGCTCTCGCGCAGCCGGCCCATCAGCTCGATGAGCAGTCCGACCTCGTCGTCGGACCAGTTGCTCAGCCGGTCGGAGAGCAGCCGCGAGGTCCGCAGGGACAGCTCGTCGAGCTGCGCGTGCCCGGCGGCGGTGAGGCGCAGGATGCGTGAACGCTTGTCGGCCGGGTCGGGGGACCGTTCGATCCAGCCCCGGTCGGCGACATGCGCGACATGGCGGCTGGTCACCGACATGTCCACGGAGAGGAGCTCCGCGAGCCTGCTCATCCGCATCTCGCCGTACCGGCCGAGCAGGGTGAGCACGGCGGCGGACCCCGCGGGACAGTCGGGCGGCAGGATCCGGCCCATGCCCCGCTTCACGGCACCGATGGCGCTGAGCTGACGAGCGAGTTCCTCGTACTGCGCCTGCCCGGCCATCGCCCCTCCTCATTCGTTGCTTAGGGCAACCATAAAGAAGTTGGTTGCCGCAGGCAAACGAGTTCGGGGCTTCAGGGCTAAAAAGTTGGCAAAGGCAAGCGTTGGCGAACGGGAATGCGCGGGTGGGAGCGTCGGGCGGGGGCGGCGTGCCTCCCGGTCGTGTGCTCGAGTACTCGTGTGTTTGTGTGCCGGTGTGCGTCCCGGTCGTGGACCGTGTGCGAACGCGTCACGATCGGTGTGAAGGTGAACCCGGCACTTGGGCAGCACCCGCGCATTCGCTAGGGTCCGGCCTATGGCAAACACCCAGGGCCCCGAGGGCAACTACGACCCCGCGGGCAGCACTCAGATGTTCCGTGCGTTCGTCGACGAGGCCCCCCAGGGCCGGCAGCAGCAGGCGGCCGCTCCCGCGGGTCCGCGCGTGGGTCTGATCGTCGGCGTCGTCCTCGCCGTCGCGGTCGTCGCCGCGGTGGCCTGGCTCGCCCTCATGTGATCCAGCGGGTCCGCGCGGCCGGGCGGCCAGGCGACGACGGGACCGGTTGCAGCGGAACCGGCTGCAACCGGACCGGCCACAACGGGACCGATTGCAGTGGAACCGGCCGCGACGGGACCGGTGGCGAGCGGACCGGCTGCGGCGGGACAGTTGGCGAGCGGGGTGGCGTGACCCGATGGGGCCGCGCCCCTACTTCCACTGGACGGACACGTCCCGCGTCTCCACGTGCATGCCCAGCGGCACCCGCCAGGCGTCGACGCACACCGTCCAGGTCCCGTTCTTCCTCGTGCCGGGGGCGATCGGCGCCGGGAGTGCCCCGGTCGACCGGATCGTCGCCCAGTCGATCCCGAGCGACCCGATGATGTGGGTCCCGAACGCCACCGTGCCCGAACGCGCCGCCGTACCACCGGTGTTGGTGAAGGACACGGTCACCTTCTCGCACCACCGCTGATCGGTGGCCGCGCGCGAGGTACCGCTCACGGCGAGCACGGCGGGCCCGGCACTCGTCGTCGGGCCGGGCGCGGGCGTCGCCGGGGAACCCCCCGAACTTCCGCCCGTACGACCGGAGTCGCCGCCGGAGGATGAACCGGACGAC
Source organism: Streptomyces sp. NPDC005281 (assembly GCF_040607495.1). Classification (NCBI taxonomy): domain Bacteria; kingdom Bacillati; phylum Actinomycetota; class Actinomycetes; order Kitasatosporales; family Streptomycetaceae; genus Streptomyces; species Streptomyces sp. NPDC005281. The sequence goes on from NZ_JBEXGX010000003.1 coordinate 328,007, forward strand.
GAGCCTGACGATGATCCTGAGGGCGTAGAGGGCCCGCCGCCGGTGCCGGCTCCCTTGCCGCCCGAGCCGGCCGCCCCTGAACCGCCCTCGCCGGAACCAGGGCCTCTCGAACCGGCGGAATCAGTGGAACCGGCGGCCGAACCGGTCGAGCCGTCCGTATCACTCGTGCCGTCGGCCGAGGTCCCGCTCCCGGAACCCCCTTTGTTCCCAGGAGTGTTGGAGCCTCCCGTGGCCGCGCCGTCCAGGGGTACGAGGGACACCTCGCCCGAAGGTGCCACCACCATCCCCGACGCTCGTGGGGAGCCGTCCGCGGCCCCGACGGCGGCGTAGCCGCCACCGCTTCCGCCGCTCCCGCACGCGGCCAGCGCCCCGCCCAGACACAGCACGGCCGCCGAGGCGCCCAGCAGGGCACCTCGGCGACGGCCTGTCGGCTCGTGACGCATCGGCTCGTGACGCATCGCGCCAGTGTGGCTGACGATCCGTCAATTATGAACCCGCGTGCGGCGGTCAGTCGGAGATGAGGCCTTCGCGCAGCTGGGCCAGGGTGCGGGTGAGGAGCCGGGAGACGTGCATCTGCGAGATGCCGACCTCCTCGCCGATCTGGGACTGGGTCATGTTCGCGAAGAAGCGGAGCATGATGATGCGGCGCTCGCGGGGCGGCAGCTTGGCGAGCAGGGGCTTGAGCGACTCGCGGTACTCCACGCCCTCCAGCGCGGTGTCCTCGTAGCCGAGACGGTCCGCGAGGGAGCCCTCGCCGCCGTCGTCCTCGAGGGCCGGCGAGTCGAGCGACGACGCCGTGTACGCGTTGCCGACGGCGAGACCGTCGACCACGTCCTCCTCGGACACCCCGAGAGCGGTGGCGAGTTCGGCGACCGTCGGAGAGCGGTCGAGCTTCTGCGACAGCTCGTCGCTGGTCTTGGTGAGGGCGAGACGCAGCTCCTGGAGGCGGCGCGGAACGCGGACCGACCAGGACGTGTCGCGGAAGAACCGCTTGATCTCGCCGACGACCGTCGGCATCGCGAAGGTCGGGAACTCGACTCCGCGTTCGCAGTCGAAGCGGTCGATCGCCTTGATCAGGCCGATGGTGCCGACCTGGACGATGTCCTCCATCGGCTCGTTGCGGGAGCGGAAACGGGCCGCCGCGTAACGGACGAGCGGGAGGTTGAGCTCGATGAGGGTGTCCCGGACGTAGGCGTGCTCCGGGCTGTTCTCGGCGAGTGCGGCGAGCCGCCGGAAGAGGGAGCGGGACAGGGTCCGGGTGTCGATGGCTCCCGAGGACTCGGGGACCAGAACGGCTTCCGGGGCCTCGGCGGCAGGGACATCGTGAAGCGCGGCGTGCGCCTCGGGCACTGCGTCGCTCTTAGTGAGCGTGAGCACCTTCGAGCTGCCCTGATCTGCGGACATGCCACCCCCTTTGGGTCGCGGACGGTCGCGGCAGTCGCTCCCGTCGGAGGAACGCAGCCTCCACCTGAATACCGGAGGCGAGGCCGCGGCAAACGCGCTCCCGGAAGAATGTCACATGTCGGCAACACGCTGTAGAGACTTGTCGACATGTTGAGGGTGGATCGGCCCTGGAAAAAGGGGGTCTGACGGATTTTCAGCGCTGAACCGACGTAAAAATCGACCTTGAGCGATTAGCTCTTTTCGGCTATGCCTCGATCCTGTTTGCGGATCGAAGACGCGCGAAGCTGCGGGCGAGGAGCCTTGACACATGCATCTGGGAAACGCCCAGTTCTGCGCTGATCTGTGACTGGGTGAGGTTGCTGTAGTAGCGGAGCAGCAGGATCCGCTGCTCGCGTTCGGGCAGCTGTACGAGCAGATGCCTTACGAGATCGCGGTGTTCGACTCCGTCGAGCGCGGGGTCCTCGTAGCCGAGCCGGTCGAGCAGTCCGGGCAGTCCGTCGCCCTCCTGGGCCGCTTCGAGCGAGGTCGCGTGGTACGACCGTCCCGCCTCGATGCAGGAGAGCACCTCCTCCTCGGTGATGCGCAGCCGTTCGGCGATCTCCGCGGTGGTCGGCGAGCGGCCGAAGGCGGTCGTCAGGTCCTCGGTGGCGCTGTTCACCTGCACCCACAGCTCGTGCAGCCGGCGCGGCACGTGGACGGTGCGGACGTTGTCGCGGAAGTACCGCTTGATCTCGCCGACGACCGTCGGCATCGCGAAGGTGGGGAACTGCACGCCCCGGTCGGGATCGAAGCGGTCGATGGCGTTGATCAGGCCGATGGTGCCGACCTGGACCACGTCCTCCATCGGCTCGTTGCGGGAACGGAAGCGGGCCGCCGCGTACCGCACGAGCGGCAGGTTCGCCTCGATGAGGGCGCCGCGGACCCGGTTGTGCTCGGGGGTGCCCGGCTCCAGCACCTTGAGCTCACCGAAGAGCACCTGTGTCAGGGCCCGGGTGTCGGCACCGCGACGCCGTTCGTGCGTGACCTCTTGGACCGGCGCGGGACCGGACGCGGGGTCAGGTGCGGGGGTGGGGCCGGCGGCGGGGTCGGGTGCGGAGGTGGAGCCGGTGGTCGGATCCGGAGTGGTGGTGGGGCTGGTCGCGGGGCCGGACGCGGGGGCGGGCGGGAGGGGGACCACGGGGCTCGCCGCGGGGCCCTGGGTGCCCGGAGGGGGGCCTGGGGGGCCCGGTGCGGGGTTCGGTGCCGTGCTCTGCGCCATGGCCCGTGCCGGGGACGGCGGCGGGGCGGACGGGAGGGCCGTCGCCCGGGTCTTGGCCGGGGCTTCCTCCTGGGGCGGCGCAGTACTGGCCGACACGGTCAACGCCACCTCTTCGTTCGTCAAACGATCCGTCAACGTATCCGTCAACTCATCCGTCAAAAGCGGTCATAGCATCACAAGACATGTGCACTGTGTGCAAGCACCGCATAACGCCGTGTTGGGGTTGAGTTGCAGGTGAGTTGGAGGTGGGTTGGGGTCCAGGGTGTAGAAAACCCCTGACCGGTTGCGGTCAAGGGCTCGGAAAAAGCGTGCGATCAAAAATGATCAGAACGGGTAGTCGGCGATCACCCAAGTGGCGAACTCGCGCCAGAGTGCGACACCGGCCACGTGAGCCGGGTGCTCCAGGTAAGCCTTGAGGGCGTCGGCGTCCTCGACGGCGGAGTTGATCGCGAAGTCGTACGCGATGGGCCGGTCGCTGATGTTCCAGTCGCACTCCCAGAACCGCAGCTCGGGGATCAGGCCGCCGAGCGCGCGGAAGGCGGCGACGCCCTCGACGACGCGGGGTTCGTCGCGCCGGACGCCGTCGTGGAGCTTGAAGAGGACCAGATGGCGGATCAAGGACACTCCCTGGTGGTGAGGTGGTTCTTCGCTCGGTCGCGTCCTTGTCCGGCCGCGCCTCGCTCCGTGGAGTCTGCTCGGTGCCGGGTGCGCGGAGTCCCTGCCGCGCCGGTGCCGGTGCCCGACGTCAGTTCTTCGCTCCGTCGGCGACCCAGGTCATGAAGTCGCCTATCGCCCCGGCGGCGTTCGATATGCCCTCGAACGCTATCTGGACGTAGTCGGCGGCCTTGGCCGGATCCGTGATGATCACGTAGAGCGCGAAGACCACGAGCACGTAGATGGCGATCTTCTTCGAATTCACCGCCATGGCGGCCTCCCCTGTGACTCCTGCGCCCGTCGGCCCCCTGCTGCCGGCGGTGAGTGTAACCTTCACGCCGACTTTAAGGACCAACGGCCCGCTGGTAGAGGTCCTTTGCCGGGCCTGGCGGGCGCCCTCCCGGTCCAGGATGGAGGGGAGCCCCGGCGGGAACCGACAGGAGTCCACGGGGCCCGGAGGGACCCCACTGCGGGGTTCTCGCCGCCCGACTTTCCCCCAAGACGGCGGCGTGGACTTGCGGGTCTTTTCGTGGGGGAGGCGGGCGCCCCCGATTGCGCCCCTTCCCCCTCCTCTGTGGGAGCGGAGAACCCTTTCGGGTGCGGACGGGCCCCGGCGGCCGAGCGGCGCCGGGGCCCGTCCGCGTCGCGGCCCCTCCTGGCGCCTTGCAGGCCCCTCCTGGAACCCCGGAACGCAAGAAGGGCCCCGTCTTTCGACGAGGCCCTTCAGAAGCGGTAGCGGAGGGATTTGAACCCTCGGTGACTTGCGCCACACTCGCTTTCGAGGCGAGCTCCTTCGGCCGCTCGGACACGCTACCGAGGGAGACCCTACCCCAAGGTGGGCCATGGTCTGAAATCCGTTTCGGCTCCCCGTCCCGGCGCGCCGAAGCCGATTCGGTGCCGTCCGCCGACGCCCTCAGCGGTCGCGGAAGAAGTCCGTGAGCAGCGTGGCGCATTCGGTGGTGAGGACGCCCTCGATCACCTCGGGCCGATGGTTGAGCCGCCGGTCCCGGACGACGTCCCAGACGGAGCCCGTGGCGCCCGCCTTCTCGTCCCGGGCGCCGTACACCACCCGGTCGACACGGGACGCGACGAGCGCGCCCGCGCACATCGTGCAGGGTTCCAGGGTGACGACGAGCGTGCACCCGGACAGCCGCCACTCGCCGAGCCTGGCGGCGGCCCGGCGCAGCGCGAGGACCTCGGCGTGCGCCGTCGGGTCGCCGGTGGCCTCGCGTTCGTTGTGTCCGGCCGCCAGCACGGTCGTACCGTCCGGGGACAGCACGACGGCGCCGACGGGAACGTCCCCGCCCGGGAGGGCCAGCCGTGCCTCGTCCAGCGCGAGCCGCATCGGGGCCCGCCACCGGTCACGTACGGGATCGGGCGGCGGGGTTTCCTGACGCGGGGTGCTCACCCGGGGGAACCTAGCGGAATCCCGCCGGGGCCGACGGCACGGACGGGGACCGGCGCGTGCCGCCCTCCGGCCGTCCTCCAGCCGTCCTACGGCCGTCCCCTGCCGCTTCCCGTCGTCCCCCGCCGTCCCATCCGTCCCGGAGAGGGCGAGTGGCGGACGGCAGGCGGGGACCCGGCCCGTCGTATCGGGCCGGTTCGCCGGTATGGGGCAGGGTCGCGGGCGAGGGGACCGGGCCACCGTTTCCGGGGGCCTGGAAGCCTGGGAGTGGGGCCTGTCCGACGGACTGGCCCTAGCGGACGGTCTCCAGGACGTCTGCCGCTCCCAGGGCTTCGGCGATCGTGCCGAGCGCGTCGCCTTCGTCCAGGGCCAGCAGTTCCTTCTCGCTCACTCCGAGGTCCGCGAGGATGTAGCGGTCCCCGACGGGGCTGTGCGAGACGGCATCGCCGGACACGCTCCCCTGGTCCTCCTCGTCGTCCTCGGAGTCCCCCGGTTCACCGTCCTCCGTGCCGTCCAGATCGAGGGAGTCCAGGTCGGCGTCGTCGTCGCCCGGCTCCCGTCCTAGTAGTTCGTCGGTGAGCAGGATCTCGCCGTACGAGCTACGGGCGGCCGCCGCGGCGTCCGAGACGTAGATACGGGGATCCTCCTCGCCGTCCACGCGGACGACGCCGAACCAGGCGTCCTCCTGCTCGATGAGCACGAGCACCGTGTCCTCGTCCGAGACTTCACGGGCCAGATCGGTCAGATCCGACAGGGTTTCCACATCGTCGAGCTCTGTATCGCTCGCTTTCCACCCGTCTTCGGTGCGCGCGAGCAGTGCGGCGAAGTACACCGTGACCCTCCCACTGGTCATAGGTGTGCCGGTTGGGGTTCCCCCCGGCGGAGGCTGTGGGCGAGGAGTGCTGCTGCTCCGAGTCCCGCCCACTCGGAATCGTGGCAGAAAGACAGCGTTCAGGGGACGTCTTCGGCCTGCTGTGTCCGCCCAGTTTGATCGCTAACAGCGGATCGTACGCGGATGCCCGCGCCGCGTAGGCACCTCTCCGCCCGACACGTCCGCCACACGGCCCCTCGTGACGCGGGCGTGTCCCGGTTCCACGGCGGCAGGGCGGCCGCGTCTCCCCCGGCGCGCGCCGCGCGCCGTGCGGGCGCGTTCCCCTGTCACGGCGGGCCCGCCACCGGCGCCGGCGCGGGCACTCGCGCCGGTCCTGCCGCGGGCCCGGGGCGTCGCTTCGGCGGGACGCCCTCAATTTCCCCCGTGGGCGTGTCGGCCCCGACGGCGACGGGCCCGGCCCGCACCTCCCCCCAGGCGTGCCGCCGGCCTCGCGGCCACCACATGCCCGGCATCCGAACGGGGTCCGCCCGGGAGCCGTGGGGCGCGGGGCGTGGGGCGGCGGGCGTGGGTGTCCGGCGGGTGTGAGGCGTGGGGCGGCTTCCGTCCGGGGGTGGACACCCATGGCAGCGGGCGTCCGGCGGGTGTGGCGCCCATGGCGGCGGCCTCCCGCGAGTGTGAGGCGCGGGTCGGGTTCCGTCCGGCGGGGCGCGAGGCGGGTTCCGTCCGGCGGGCGTGGGGTGTGGGGCAGCGGCAGCCCCCCACGTGTGACACGCAGGGCAGCAGCCGGGGGCCCGGCGTGACGGGCCGGGCAGGCTTCGTCCGGCGGGCGTGTGCCGCGGGACGGAGGGCGCCCTGGAGGCCGGAGGGCCGTTACCAGCGGAACGTGCGCATGCGCATCGCGTGGCGCAGGCGGGCGGTCTTGGCGCGGCGGGGCTGGACCCGGTCGCGCAGCTCGCGAGCCTCGGCCAGGTCGCGTAGGAACTGGGCCCGCCGCCTCCTGCGCTCGGCGTCGCTCTCCAGCCGTTCGGACGACTCCTCTTGCGGGTTCCGCATTGGCACACCACCCCAGGTCCGTCCCTCCCACCTTCCCTCCGATGGATGGTTTGATGCCAGCGGACGGGTGACGCGGGGCGGCGGACCTTGCCGGACGGGTCAGTGGCGGGCGGCGGCGGCCCCGCTACTGTTGTGGACATGCGTCTTCACGTCGTCGACCACCCCCTGGTCGCCCATAAGCTCACCACCCTGCGCGACCAGCGCACCGACTCCGCGACCTTCCGGCGGCTGGCCGACGAGCTGGTCACCCTGCTCGCCTACGAGGCCACCCGCGACGTGCGCACGGAGCAGGTCGACATCGTGACCCCGGTCTCCCCGACCACGGGCGTCAAGCTCTCCTACCCGCGCCCGCTCGTCGTGCCGATCCTGCGCGCGGGCCTCGGCATGCTCGACGGAATGGTCCGGCTGCTGCCGACCGCCGAGGTGGGCTTCCTGGGCATGGTGCGCGACGAGGAGACGCTCCAGGCCTCCACGTACGCCACCCGGATGCCGGACGACCTCTCCGGCCGTCAGGTGTACGTCCTGGACCCGATGCTGGCCACCGGCGGCACGCTGGTCGCCGCGATCCAGGAGCTGATCAAGCGGGGCGCCGACGACGTCACCGCCGTGGTCCTTCTCGCCGCCCCGGAGGGTGTCGAGCTCATGGAGCGCGACCTCGCGGGCGCGCCGGTCACCGTCGTCACCGCCTCGGTCGACGAGCGCTTGAACGAGCACGGCTACATCGTGCCGGGTCTGGGCGACGCGGGTGACCGCATGTACGGGGCCGCCGAGTAACTCCCCGGCGACCGCGGAGCGCTCGGACAGGAGCCACCGGCCCGGAAGCCGGCGGCTCCTGGTCGAGCGAGGCTCCGGAGCCGGTCGTTTCTACGCGAGACAGGTCCCGCGGTCAGCAGTGCTTCTTCGAGGCGGAGGGCGCAGGCTCGGGCTGAGCCAGAACGGTCAGCGCCTTGTCGGCGTCCTCCTTCTTCGTCAGCGCCTTGAAATCGGTTCCGATGATCAGGTCGACCGTGGCGGCCTTGGTGCGGCCGTCGGTCTTCAGCTGGGCGCCGGAGAGCTGGGTGTTGAGGACGGGCAGCGCGGCCTGGTCGGCACCCTTGGCGCCGAGCAGTATCCCGGCGCCCGTGACCTTCTTGTCGTACGTGGCCGTCGCGTTGCCCACGTCACCGATCTTGAAGCCGCGCTTCTTCAGCTCGTCCGCCGTCTGCTTGGCGAGCCCGCTGCGCGGGGTCGCGTTGAGGACGTTCACGGTGATCTGACCGGGCTTCGGCAGGGTCGCGGCGAGGGCGGCGGCCGCCTTCGCCTCGGGCGTGATCTTCGACGCGCAGTCCGACTTGGTGTCCGCCGCCGTGGCCTTGCTGCCGCCCGTGTAGATGTCGATGAGCTGGAGGGACCCCCACCCGATCAGCCCGAGAACGGTGACGGAGGTGATGCTCACGAACACGAACTTGCGACGCCCTCGGGGCCGGCGCATCCGCGGGTACTTGTCCCCCGTGATCCGATACTGGCCACCCATGCCAGGGGGAGTAAGCATGCTCATGGGCGCAGCGTAGTGCGCCGGGGCGCCAATGCCTACTAGATGATCATTGCCCGGCGTTCAGTTCAACCCATTGGGGTCAAGCCGTGGCCATTAGTCCAGTTCAAGAACGCGCGCGTGCAGCACCTGACGCTGCTGGAGCGCGGCGCGGACGGCGCGGTGGAGGCCGTCCTCCAGGTACAGATCGCCCTGCCACTTGACGACGTGCGCGAACAGGTCGCCGTAGAAGGTGGAGTCCTCGGCGAGGAGGGTCTCCAGGTCCAGCTGGCCCTTGGTCGTCACGAGCTGATCGAGGCGGACCGGGCGCGGCGCGACGTCCGCCCACTGCCGGGTGCTTTCCCGGCCGTGGTCGGGGTACGGCCGGCCGTTTCCGATGCGCTTGAAGATCACACGGAAAGCCTACCGGTCAAGACGTTCCGGGCGCAGCCATGGCGGCGGAGTGCGACGCTGGAAAAGATGTCGTAAATCCTTGCAAAACGGGAACAGGGGTCTGATATGAGTGACAGCGAGACCGTGCCGTCGGCTGCCGCTGCGACCGCTCCCGAGCAGGCTCCCGGTGCCCCCGCGCTCCCGCGGGAAGCGCTGGAGATCGCCGCCGGTTACGCCTTCGCGGGCCCCGCCCTGGACCTCGGCGCGCTGCTCTGGGACGGGACGTGCCTGCCCGACGCGCAGATCCGCATCCCGCTGCCGATGCTCAACCGGCACGGTCTGGTGGCGGGTGCCACCGGCACCGGCAAGACCAAGACGCTCCAGCTGATCGCCGAGCAGTTGTCGGCGCAGGGTGTGCCCGTCTTCCTCGCCGACATCAAGGGTGACGTCTCCGGGATCTCGACGCCCGGCGAGCCCGGGGAGAAGGTCGAGGAGCGGGCCCGGGAGGTCGCCCAGGAGTGGACACCGGGCGGCTGTCCGGCGGAGTTCTACGCGCTCGGCGGCCTCGGCCACGGCATTCCCGTACGCGCCACGGTCACCAGCTTCGGGCCGGTGCTGCTGTCCAAGGTGCTCCAGCTCAACCGGACCCAGGAGCAGTCGCTCGGCCTGATCTTCCACTACGCCGACCAGAAGGGCCTGGAGCTGGTCGACCTCAAGGACCTGCGCGCGGTCGTCGCCTTTCTGACCTCGGACGAGGGCAAGCAGGAACTGAAGGGGATCGGTGGACTGTCCACCGCCACCGCGGGTGTCATCCTGCGCTCGCTCACAGCCTTCGAGGCGCAGGGCATGAGTCCCTTCTTCGGGGAGCCGGAGTTCGACACGAGCGAGCTGACACGCCTGGCGCCGGACGGCCGGGGCGTGGTCTCGGTCCTCGAACTGCCCGCGGTGCAGGACAGGCCGCAGCTCTTCTCCACGTTCCTGATGTGGCTGCTCGCCGATCTCTTCCACGACCTCCCGGAGGTCGGCGACGCCGACCGGCCGAAGCTCGTCTTCTTCTTCGACGAGGCCCATCTGCTCTTCACCGACGCGTCGAAGGCGTTCCTGGAGTCGATCACGCAGACCGTCCGGCTCATTCGCTCGAAAGGGGTCGGCGTCTTCTTCGTGACGCAGACACCCAAGGACGTCCCCGCGGATGTCCTCGCCCAGCTCGGCAACCGGGTCCAGCACGCGCTGCGCGCCTTCACCCCGGACGACCAGAAGGCGCTGAAGGCCACCGTGAAGACGTTCCCCGAATCCCCGTACGACCTCGAGGAGGTCCTCATGGGCCTCGGCACCGGCGAGGCCGTGGTCACCGTGCTGAGCGAGAAGGGCGCTCCGACGCCGGTCGCGGTGACCCGGCTGCGCGCGCCGCGGTCGCTGATGGGGCCCGTGGAGGCGGGCGCGCTCGACCGGGCGGTGCGGGAGTCGCCGCTGTACGGGCGGTACGCGCAGGCGGTGGACCGGGAGTCGGCGTACGAGAAGCTGACGGCGGCGCAGGTCTCCGGGGTGCCTTCGCCCTCCTCGCCCTCCTCGGGGCGGCGGGGCGGGGCCGAGGAGGAGCGCTCCTTCGGCCGGAGCCGGCCGAAGGAGGAGCCCTCCGTCGTCGAGCAGGTCGTCGGCAGCGGGCTGTTCAAGTCCCTGGCGCGGTCGGTGGGTACGCAGATCGGGCGGGAGGTCACCCGGTCGCTCTTCGGAACGGCCCGGAAGCGCCGCTGACACCGCTGTCCGCCGCTCGGCCTGGCGGCGGGGCGGCCTGCCGGGTGGACAGGTGGACGGCCGGGTGGACGGACGGACCAGCGGACCAGCGGGTGGACGGGTCCCGGACGGGTGGACCGGCCGGCGGGCGGACGCGGCGCAGGAGCGGGACGCGGGGCGCGTGGTCCGGGTCAGCCGCGGGCGGCCTTCGCCGCCGCCTTCATCTCCTGCTTGTGGGTGCGGACCTTGGTGAGGGACTCCGGGCCGGTGATGTCGGCGACCGAGCGGAAGGACCCGGCTTCGCCGTACGGGCCTGCCGCCTCGCGCCAGCCCTCGGGGGCGACACCGAGCTGCTTGCCGAGGAGGGCCACGAAGATCTGTGCCTTCTGCGGACCGAAGCCGGGGAGTTCCTTGAGGCGGCGCAGGAGCTCCGCGCCGGTCCCGGCGTCCTTCCAGACGGCGGCGGCGTCTCCGTCGTAGTGCTCGACGAGGTACTGGCACAGCTGATGGATGCGCTTGCCCATCGAGCCGGGATAGCGGTGCACGGCGGGCTTGGCCGAGAGCAGCTCGGCGAACTTCTCCGGGTCGTACGAGGCGATCTCGTGTGCGTCGAGATCGTCGGCCTCCATCCGGCGGGCGATCGTGTACGGGCCCGCGAAGGCCCACTCCATCGGCACCTGCTGGTCAAGGAGCATGCCGACCAGAGCAGCGAGCGGACTGCGGCCGAGCAGTTCGTCGGCCTCGGGCTGCTGGGCGAGGTGAAGCGTGACGTCCATGGACCGATGATCCCGCGTACGGCGGCGGGCCGCCCGGTCGCGGCCGTCGTGCCGCCCCGCTTCACCGGGTCTTCACCCGCGACGTACGATCCCCGAGAGTTGAATTAGGTTAGCCTAACTTAACCTGACGTGACTGGGGATGAACCGTGACAGCCGAGATCCACCGTGACACCTGGGGCATCCCGCACCTGCGCGCCGGCGGCGCCCTCGAACTCGCCCACGCCCAGGGCCGGGTCACCGCGCTGGACCGTGCCTGGCAGCTGGAGGTCGAACGGCACCGTTCCCAGGGCACCTCGGCCGCGTTCCTCGGCGCCGAGTCCGTCGGCTGGGACCGGTTCGCGCGGCAGGCCCGGCTCGACGACACCGCCCGGCACTGCTTCGCCTCCCTGGAGGAACGCGACCCCGAGACCGCCGCGTGGGTCGTCGCGTACGTCGAAGGAGTCAACGCCGGACTGGCCGAAGGCGCCGCGCGGGCACCCGAGTTCGCGGCGAGCGGGCTCGTCCCGGGGCGCTGGGAGCCCTGGAGCCCGATGGGTGTCTGGCTCGGTACCCACATCCTGTTCGCCGGGTTTCCCGCCAAGCTGTGGCGCGAGGAGGTCGCACGGCACCTCGGCGCGGACGCGGTCGGCCTGTTCGCCATGGACGGGCCGGGCACGGCGGGCAGCAACGGATGGCTGGTGAGCGGTGAACGCACCACCACCGGGAAGGCGTTGATCGCCGGTGACCCGCACCGCTTCATCGAGGAACCCGGCGTCTACCAGCAGATCCGCCTCTCCTGCCCGGAGTTCGACGTCGTCGGCCTCGCCGTCCCCGGTGTCCCGGGCATCGCGCACTTCGCCCACACCGGAACCGTCGCCTGGGCGATCACCAACGCGATGGCCGACTACCAGGACCTCTACCGGGAGCGGCTGCGGTTCGGGGACGCGGGGAACGGCGCGAGCGTCGAAGCCCTCGGCCCCGACGGTGTGTGGCGGACCGCGGAGCGGCACACGGAACGGATCGAGGTGGCCGGGGGCGAGAGCGTCGAGGTCGAGGTGACCGAGACCGCGCGCGGACCCGTCGTGATCGGGGGCCCCGGCGCCGAGGAGTCCATCAGCCTGCGCTACCCGCCCCGTGTGACGGCGGACCTCGGATTCGGCGCGCTCCTGCCACTGCTGCGCGCCCGCCGGGTCGCCGACGTGGACCGGGCCTTCGACGCCTGGGCGGAGCCGGTGAACGTCGTCCAGGCCGCCGACACCGAGGGCGGGGTGCTGCACCGCGTCGCGGGCCGGGTCCCGGTGCGCGACGCCGCCAACCGGGTCCGGGTGGTGAACGCGTGGGAGGCCGGCCACGAATGGACCGGCCGGCACGAGACGCCGTACGGCCAGGTCGAGGACGGACTCGCCGTGATGGCGAACCAGCGCGGCCCCGCGGCCCCGCTCGGGGTCGAGTTCGCACCGCCCCACCGCGCCGACCGCATCCGCCAACTGCTCGACACAGGACTGGCGTTGTCGGCCGCGGACATGCCGGCCATCCACATGGACACCCGTCTCGCCTCCGCGGCGGCCCTGCTCGACCCGCTGGCCGGACTGGAGCTCTCCGGCCCCGCGGCCGACCTGCGCGACCAACTCCTGCGCTGGAACCGGCACATGGACGCCGGCAGCGGCACGGCCGCGCTGTACGCACGGGTGCGCGACGCGGTCGTACGACGGCTCGTGGCGCACCCGGCCCTCGCGGTCCTGGCCGAACCGCCCGCCCACCCGGCCGTGTTCCTGCCCTGGCTCGCGCTCACCCCGCGCGTCGCCTTCGCCCTGGAGAACCTGCTGACGGCGGGGGAGCCGTACGGCATCGACCGTGACGCGCTGGTGCGGGCGGCCGTCGAGGAAGTGGCCGCGGGTCCCGTGTCCGGCACCTGGGGCGACACCCATCGCCTCGCCCCCTGGCGGGCGCTCACCGGCGCCGACGACGACGAACCGGCCCTGTCCGGCGACAACGACTGCGTCCTGTCCACCTCGTCGCTCCCCGGGCTGACCGACCTGAGCGCCCGCGGACCCGCGGCCCGGTACGTCTGGGACCTCGCCGACCGCGACAACAGCCTGTGGGTGGTCCCCTTCGGAGCGGACGGCGTTCCCGGCGAAGCCCACCACCGCGATCAACTCCCCTTGTGGCTCAAGGGAGATCTCGCCCGGGTGACCACCGACTGGAACACGCTGACCAAGGAGAGCGATGACGACTGAGACGACTGAGACGACTGAGACGACCGAGACGACCGAGACGTACGCCGACGCCCGCGCGGCCGTCCACGAGCAGCGGACCGAGGACTTCGGCACGGTCCGCGTGCTGCCCCTGGACCCGCACGCCGATCTCGACGTGGTGCACGGCTGGGTCACCGGCGAGCGGGCCGCGTACTGGGGGATGACCGGGTTCACCAGGCAGCAGGTGCTGGAGACCTATCTGCACCTCGACTCGCTCGACACCCACCACGCCTTCCTCACCGTCAAGGACGGCGTACCGGCCGCGCTCTTCCAGACCTACGAGCCCGAGGCCGACCGGGTCGCCGAGTGCTACGAGGTCCGGCCCGGCGACATCGGCGTCCACCTGCTCATCGGGCCCCCCGCACCCGGCGCCGGCGCGCGGCCGGGCTGGTCGTCCACGCTGCTGACGGCGTTCCTGGCGTACGCGCTCACCGGCCTGGACCGGCGGCGGGCCGTGGTCGAACCCGACGCCCGCAACACCAGGGCCATCGCCCGGCTGACCCGGCAGGGCTTCGTCGCCGCCGGGGACATCGTGCTCCCCGCGATCGACCTGCCGGAGGTCCACCTGCCCGAGAAGCGCGCCCGGCTCGCCTTCCTGACGCGCGAGGCCTTCGAGAGGGGCCGGACGGCGCCGAGGTGAGCCGGACGCGGCCCGTATCCGTACATGACCGAGACTCTGGACATGCGGATACGGAGACGGTGTGTGAACGGAAACCGGCAGCGAGAGCGGCGGCTCGGCGCCAGGGCCCTGGCCCTGCTGGGCGGTGTCCTGGTCCTGGTGCTCTTCGGCGGCGTGAGCGGCGCTTCCGCGCACGCCGCGCTGACAGGCACCGATCCGCAGGACGGCAGTGTGCTGAAGTCGGCGCCCCGCCGGGTGACCCTGACGTTCAGTGAGTCGATCGGCCTGTTCGACGACTCCTTCCGCGTGCTCGACCCGGAGAACCGGCGCGTGCGCACCGGCGAGGCGGAGCACGCGGACGGCCGTTCCGACACCGCGGGGGTCACCCTGCCGCGAGGCCTGGGCGACGGCACGTACACCGTGGCCTGGCGCGTCGTCTCGGCGGACAGCCACCCGGTCTCCGGCGCCTTCACCTTCTCCGTCGGCAAACCCTCCGCGACGCCCGCCCCGCTGCCGCCGACCGCCGGCGATCCCGTGTCCTCCGCCCTCTACGACATCGCCCGCTACGCCGCCTACAGCGGACTCGCCCTGCTCATCGGCGCGGTCACGTTCGTGCTCGGCTGCGGCTTCCCCGGGTCCGTACGGCGTCTCCTGGTGACCGGCTGGTGGATCCTGCTCGGCTCCACGTTCGCACTGCTCCTCCTGCGCGGCCCCTACGAGCGTGGCACCGGCGTGTCAGGGGTCTTCGACGCGGCGAGCCTCAGCGACACCCTGGCGGGCCGGCCGGGCATCGTGCTGGTGGCGCGACTGGCACTGCTCGCCGCCGTGGCCTTCGTACCCCCCCGGGTGCCGGTACGGGAAGGGGGAGCCGGCCGTGGCACCCTCGTGCTCGGCGCGCTGTTCTCCCTGGCCCTGGCGGTCACCTGGGCCGCCTCGGAGCACGCCTCCGCCGGGATCCAGGTCCCCGTGGCGATGGTCTCCTCCGTGCTGCATCTGCTCGCCATGGCGGTGTGGCTCGGAGGTCTGGCCGCCCTGCTGGCCGCCCTCCACCGTCCCGCCGAACCGGTCTCCCCGTCCGTCGTCACCCGGTTCTCCCGGCTCGCCCTCACCTCGGTCGCCGTCCTCGCGGTCACCGGCGTCTACCAGTCCTGGCGCGGTCTCGGCTCCTGGGACGCCCTGACCACGACGTCGTACGGCAGGCTCCTGACCGTGAAGGTCGCCCTGGTGGCGCTGCTCCTGGCGGGAGCCGCGTTCTCGCGCCGCTGGACGGCCCGGCTGGCGACGGCACAGACCCCCGCCACCGTCCCGGCCGTACGTGTGCCGGTCACGGTGACGGCGGACGGGTCCACGGCCGAGGATCCGGCGGGAGCCGGGACGGCGGATGACGCGGGGTCCACGGACGGTGCGGGCGCCATGGACGGTCCGGGCGCCACGGACGGTCCGGAGGCCACGGGCGGTGCGGGGGAAACAGACCGTCCGGGGGAAGCAGACCGTCCGGGGAACACGGATGGTCCGGGGAACACCGGGTACCACCAGGGCCTGCGCCGCTCGGTGCTCGCCGAGGTCACCGTCGGCGTCGTGGTGCTGGTGATCACGACGATGCTGACCGGCACGCAGCCGGGCCGCGCCGCCACGGAGAGCGCCGACGCGGTGGCGGCCGTGCGCCGGGTGACCTCCAAGACGACCGTGGTCCCCTTCGACGTCGGCACCCCGGGCGGACACGGCAAGGTCCAGATCGAGCTGACGCCCGGCCAGGTGGGCCAGAACTCCGTGCAGGCCGTGATCCTCGGTCCCGACGGCGGCCTCGCGACGGTCCCCGAGGTGCGTCTGACCTTCACCCTGGAATCACAGAAGATCGGCCCGATCGACGCGGAGATCACCGACAAGGGCGGCTACTGGACCTCCGACGGCCTCACCCTCCCCCTCCCCGGCACCTGGACGATGAAGGTCACGGTCCGCACCAGCGACATCGACGAGATCACCGTCTCGAAGAAGGTGAAGATCGACTGACGCGTCCCCTGAGGGGTGTGTCGGGGCGGCACCGGGTGTGTTGCCGGGACGGCCCGGCCGTGGCTGGTGCACCGTCGGCGTCATGACGACGACTGCGCGACGCCCGCTCCCGGCACCCGCCCGGGGGATGGTGCGGATCCCGGGTGGCGGATTCCTGATGGGTTCGGACGACTTCTATCCGGAGGAACGGCCGGTTCACCCGGTCTCCGTCGACGGGTTCTGGATGGACGAGCACCCGGTCACCGTGGCCGCGTTCCGGCGCTTCGTGAAGGCGACCGGCTACGCCACCGTGGCGGAGCGTCCCCTCGACGCGGTCGACTATCCCGGTGCCGATCCGGCCGAACTCGTGCCCGGGGCGCTGGTCTTCCGGATGGCCTCCACCCCCGTCGGCCTGGACGACTGGCGCCGATGGTGGAGCTACGTCCCGGGCGCGTCCTGGCGTCACCCGGAGGGCGCGGGCAGCACCACGAACGGGCGCGAGCGTCACCCGGTCACCCAGGTCGCCCACGAGGACGCCCGCGCCTACGCGGACTGGGCCGGCAAGGATCTGCCCACGGAGGCGGAGTGGGAGTTCGCCGCCCGGGGCGGTCTCGACTCGGCCGTCTTCCCCTGGGGCGACGACTTCGCTCCCAGGGGGCGCCGGATGGCGAACACCTGGCACGGCCGCTTCCCGTGGGAGTACCTGCCCGCGGGCAGGACCAACCCCGCCCCCGGAACCACCCCGGCCGGCTCCTATCCGCCCAACGGCTACGGCCTGCACGACATGGCCGGCAACGTCTGGGAATGGACCGCGGACCACTACACCAGCCGCCATCGCGACCCCGCACCCAGCGCCTGCTGCGCACCGCGCAACCCGCGCGTCGACGTCCCGCGGCCCCCCGGCCCCGGCGGGCCCGCACCGGAGCGGTTTCCGCGACGGGTGATCAAGGGCGGCTCGCACCTGTGCGCGCCGACCTACTGCCTGCGCTACCGTCCCGCGGCCCGGCAGGCGCAGAGCGAGGACACCGCGACCTGCCACCTCGGCTTCCGCTGCGTCATCCGCTGACGCCCGCTCACCCGGGCGGCTCACCCCGGCTGCACACGACCTGACGTCCCCTCAGGATGGGCGCCGGTGGCCTGTGCCCGTCACGGTGGCGCGGGGCCGATCCGGAAGGCGGTGTGCGGTGGCCGGGGTGTTTCGCGGTGTGGTGAACCTGGACGTGCGGGACTCGGTGCCGGACTGGTCGGCGTACGAGCAGGCGAAGGCTCCCGAGGGAGCGCCGAACGTCGTCTACGTCGTGCTGGACGACGTCGGATTCGGCGGAATGAGCTGCTACGGCGGGCCGATCGAGACCCCCAACATCGACCGGCTGGCCGCCCGGGGACTGCGCTACTCCCAGTGGCACACCACCGCGCTGTGCTCGCCGACCCGCTCCGCGCTGCTGACCGGGCGCAACCACACGACCAACGGCATGGCGTGCATCAGCGAGGCCGCGATCGGTTTCCCGAACGCCAACAGCCACATCCCGCCCGAGTGCGCGACGCTCGCCGAAGTCCTGGTCGAGCGCGGCTACAGCACCGCCGTCACCGGCAAGTGGCACCTGTGCCCCGAGGACGAGATGAACCTCGCCTCCACCCGCCGGAGCTGGCCGCTCGGCCGCGGCTTCGAGCGCTTCTACGGCTTCCTCGGTGCCGAGACCAGCCAGTGGTACCCGGACCTCGTCCACGACAACCACCCGGTCGAACAGTCCGCCACCCCCGAGGAGGGCTACCACTTCGGCGTCGACATCACCGACAAGGCGATCCAGTACTTCGACGACGTCAAGGCCATCGCACCGGAACGGCCCGTCTTCCTCTACTACGCCCCGGGCTGCGCGCACGCCCCGCACCAGGCGCCGAAGGAATGGATCGAGCGGTACCGGGGCCGCTTCGACGCGGGCTACGAGGAGATGCGCGAGGAGATCCTGGCCCGGCAGAAGGAACTCGGCCTGGTGCCCGCCAACACCGAGCTGCCGCCGCTGAACCCGATCGGCACCCCGGGGACCCGCACCGGGCCGGGCGGGGAGCCGTTCCCCGCCCTGGACTACACCCGGCCGTGGGCGGAGCTGAGCGCGGACGAGCGGCGCCTGTTCGCGCGGATGGCCGAGGCGTACGCCGGGTTCCTCTCGCACTGCGACGACCAGGTCGGCCGACTCATGGCCTACCTGGAAGACATCGGCCAGCTCGACAACACGATCTTCGTCGTGGTGTCCGACAACGGCGCGTCCGGCGAGGGCGGCCCGAACGGCTCGGTCAACGAGAACAAGTTCTTCAACAACGTGGCCGACGACATCGACGACAACCTGGCCATGATCGACAAGATCGGCGGCATCGAGACGTACGGCCACTACCCGAACGGCTGGGCGATGGCCTTCAACACGCCCTTCAAGATGTGGAAGCGGTACTCCTTCAACGGCGGCACCTGCGACCCGTGCATCGTCTCCTGGCCGGCCGGCATCGCCTCCCGGGGCGAGGTCCGGACCCAGTACCACCACGCCGTCGACATCGTCCCCACCGTCCTGGACTGCATCGGCGTGGAGATGCCCGAGTCCGTCCGCGGGCACGTCCAGGTGCCGCTCCAGGGCGTCAGCATGCGCTATTCCTTCGACGCGCCCGCCGTGAAGTCCGCCCGCTCGACGCAGTTCTACTCGATGCTCGGCACCCGCGGCATCTGGCACCAGGGCTGGAAGGCGGTCACCACCCACCCCGCCATCAGCGGCTGGGGCAACTACGGCCAGGACACCTGGGAGCTCTATCACACCGAGGAGGACCGCTCCGAGCTCCACGACCTCGCCCGGCAGGAACCCCAGCGTCTCACCGAACTGATCGGCCTGTGGTTCTACGAGGCCGGCGTCAACCAGGCACTGCCGCTGGACGACCGCTCCGCACTGGAGATCCTCTCCACTCCCCGTCCGCAGCTCACCCCGCCCCGCAACCGCTACACCTACCGGCCGGGCGGTTCCGAGGTGCCCGAGGCGGTCGCGGTCAACATCCGCAATCGCTCCTACGCCGTCGGCGCCCTCGTGGACATCCCCGGGCCCGGTGCCTCCGGCGTGCTGTTCGCCCACGGCGGCCGCTTCGGCGGACACGCCCTGTTCGTCCGCGACGACCGGCTGCACTACGTCTACAACTTCCTCGGCACGGACCACCAGCTGATCACCGCAGCCGAGGAGCTCCCGACCGGCGAGAAGCTCATCCTCGCCGCGTCCTTCGAGAAGGACGGCGAGGTCGCGCCGGGCGTCGCCACCGGCATCCTCAGCCTCTACCACGGCGACCACAAGGTCGGCGAAGGCCGCATCAAGACCCAGCCCGGCCGCTTCACCCTCGCCGGTGAAGGGCTCAACATCGGCCGCGACGGCGGTGAGGCCGTCAGCGACCACTACCCGGGCGCCAGCCCCTGGACCTTCACGGGCGCCACCCTCCACCGCGTCGCCGTCGACGTCAGCGGCGAACCGTACATCGACCTCGAAACCGAGGCGCAGGCCATGCTCGCCCGCGAATAGCCCGCCCGGAGACCCGAGGCCGTTCCGGGCCGTCCGTGGACGTTCGCGTGGCAGTTCAGGCAGCTCGCCTGAACGGACCTGAACCACGGTGTATGTCCGCCCACTGGGCCAAGACCAAGACGACGATCATTTGTGTCGCGAGTCCTTGATGGGCGGTGCGCGGTGCGTCGACAGGCCGGTGCCCCGGCTTCCGCAGTGGACTTGCGGAGGCCGACGGACCGGACGGGGGAGCTCTTGCCTGGTGATTCGTTCGCGGCGCCGGGCTGACAGGCGGAGCACGGCGGGACGGCCCAGGGGCGGGCGCCCCTGGGCCGTCCCGCAGAACGGAGCATGAGAGTCCTACGCTCCGGCGGCCGGCGGCCGGCGTCCTGCCGTCGGTCCGACCGGAGTCCGGTCAGAACTTCAGCACCTCGCGGTCGAGCGGATACCGCGCACGGTGAGGGCCGTCGTACGGCGAGGGCGTGATCGGCAGGACGCCGGTCGGTTGCAGGCCCAGGTTGTCGTCCCAGATCCGCGGTTCGACCTGTCCGACGACGCGGAACTGCCGGAAGGTGAACGGCGGGCTGTCGGTCGGGAAGAACTCGGCCGTGGTCATCACCTGGAAGTGCAGGTGCGGCGTGGTGGAGTTGCCGCTGTTGCCGATCAGCCCGAGGACCTGGCCGGAGCCGACGCGGTCGCCCTCCCGGACGCGCAGCGAGCCGGCTTCCAGGTGGGCGTAGAGCAGATAGCGGCCCGGCGCGACTTCCACGGTGATGTGGTTGCCGACGGTGTCCTCGATCGGCGGGACGGTCGGCGTGACGGGCGGAGGGTTGTCCGGGATTCCGTCCCTGACCTCCACCACTCTGCCGCCGGCCGCGGCCACGACCGGCTGACGGTAGCTCAGGTAGCTGGCGAGCCGTGTGGGGTCGCCTTCCCAGGCCTGCCCTTGCTCGCCGACCCGGTACCAGTCGATCGCGAAGCGCTGCGGCACGTCGAAGCGACCGTTGATCGGGGCGAGGCCGCGCCGGTGGTGGGTGTTGCCACAGCACGACTCGCTGGAGTACCAGGTGCCGGGACGGACCGGCGGGTTCAGGTTCAACGGCGGGGTCCCGGAGGTCCGGGTGGCCTGCACCGTCTCCTCGAAGGCGGAGGGGCCGGAGGGGGCCAGGACCGCACCCGAGAGATGGTGCTCGAGGACCTTGGGCACCGACCGGCCGCGGTCGAGGGTCAGGTCGAGCCAGATGATCCACTGCTGGGAGCCCTGGATGACGGTCGGCGTCGGCGCCGGGGGCGCCGGGGTGTACCCGTCGGCACCCGGCAGGGGGTCGCCCACCGGATTGGCGGCCTCGGCCAGCGCCCGCCCGCTCAGCGAGCCGACGACCCGGTGCGTGCGGGCGTCCCGGACGTCGACCCGGTCGAGCCGCACCGACGTGCTGGTGGACAGGGCGCTCGTGGTGAGCAGCTCGTACGAGAGGTGCGTCCTGCCGTCCGTGGCGACGAACGGCGTCGGTTCGGTCATCCCCGCCGCCGTCAACGGCGTGAACTGTGGGCCGGGTGACGGGGTGGCCGCGCCGGTCCCGTATCCGGGTCCCGCCGCGGTCACCAGCATGCCGGCCGCGAGCACGGCGGCGGCGAGCCCGCGGAGAAGCGGGCTGCGGCCAGTGCGGTTGCGAGCGTCGTGCTCTGCCATTGCGCTCTTTCCTACGTCGGATCCGGAGCCGCGAAGGACGCCGGCACGCCCCGCGCCGAGGCGCAGGCCCATGCAATCCGGCGGCCCGGCGCTCCGGGCGGAGGGCGCCGGAGGCAGGCGCCGAACTACACCCGTCCAGCCGCATCGACCACCGGGTCATCGCCCGGCGGCGGCTTCGGGGCGCCGCACGCACGGACGACGAGGTCCGGACAACGTCGAAGGGCCCCGCTGCAAGCAGCGGGGCCCTTCGACGTCAGTGGCAGTGCAGGATCCCGAAAGCCGATCAAGGAACGGGTACCGTCGCCGTCTCCAAGGACGAATGGAGAGGTCGCCCCGCAGGGCTGCCGGGCGCCTACGCGGCATTGCCCCTTTGGTTGTCGGTCATGGGGGCAAGCTACAACGCGTGTCTGACGAGTGTTTTCGGACACCCACGGCCGGCCGCGATCTGCGACCCGCTCGACCCCGATCGCAGCGATCCGAGCGCGCGCCTGCGAAGGTGCCCGGATCCTGGGCGGCATGCACTGGGACCTGCGGAGACTTGCGCAGGTGTGCCGTACAACCCTGAAGGGGCTCCAGGGGTCTTGTGAGCAGTCTTGTCTTCCTAGTGGGGGTTGCATCACTGTGCGTGTGCGCACCATTTCGGCCGCAACAGCTCTCGCGGTCACTTTCGGTTCCGTCGCCCTGATCGGGTCGGCCGCGGGCCCTGCCGTCGCCGACAGCAGCGCCGCGCTGCCCATCACGTCCAGCGGCGACATCATCGTGGACGGCGTTCACAAGCGGGTCTTCATCAGTGACCCGTCGGGAGGCAAGGTCGTTGCCACCGACTACAACGGCACCGTCATCGGGACGGTCACCTCGCTGCCGGGGGCTGACGGCCTGGAGCTTTCCGCCGACTCGGCAACGGTCTACGTCGCCGTGCCGGGAAGTGATGAGATCGTGGCCATCGACACGGCGACGGTCACCCAGGCTGGGCGGTACGCGACGGGTGACGGCACGGATCCGCAGCACCTGGCGCTCGCGGGCGGCAAACTTTGGTTCGGCTACGGCAGCGTCGGTCACGGCAACATCGGCTCTCTCGACCTGTCCGGCGGGCAGACGCGGGTTTCGCTCGCCCAGGAGGCCGAGGGGACGTGGAAGGACGCGCCCCTGCTGGACTCGGCACCCGGCGCTCCCGACACCCTGGCGGCCGGGTCGCGTGAGTACTACTTCACCCTCGGCATCTATGACGTGTCGTCCGGCACGGCCGGCCGGACCGCGTTCCTCGGCGGGCAGGACGCCGCCATCGGCAACACCGCGGAGGACCTGGCGCTCACCCCGGACGGCACAGAGCTGGTGGTGGCCACCACGGCGGGCGACTTCCAGCAGGTCTTCCGGACATCGGACCTGTCGGAGACCATCAGGTATCCGAGCGGCTACTGGGCACAACGGTCGGTGGATGTCGCGCCGGACGGCCTCGTCGCGGTGGGCACCGACACCTACGCCAACTTCTCCCCCCAAGTGTCCATCTACAAGCCGGGTGGCACGGCCCCGAGGCGGACCGCCAATTTCACCGACGAACAGGGTGGAGTCGCGCAAGAGACCCTGCTCGACCACGGCGACCTCGCTTTCGCGCCCGACAGCAGCCGGCTCTTCGCGGTCACACGCAACCTCCAGAGCAAGTACCGTCTGCGCGTCGTCACCGACCCCGGCAAGGCCGTCACCGGCATCACGGTGAATGCCCCGGCGACGGCCGGCCGTGCCAAGTCGCTGACCGTCTCCGGCAAGGTCACGAACACGCTCGGGCTGCCCGCGGGGACCACCGTCGCAGTCACCCGGACGGACCTGGAGTCCCCGAACGGCAAGGCGCTCCCGGCCGCGACGGTGAAGGCGGACGGGACCTTCTCCTTCACCGACACCCCGCCCGCGGGCAGCAAGGTCACGTACAAGGTCTCCTATGCCGGCGGCGCCGATCGCACGGCTGCCTCCGCCTCGGACACGGTCGAGGTCTCCCGGACCTCGCCGACCCTGACCGTGAACAAGAACGGCACCGTCTACGACTACGCCAGTAACGTGACGTTCACCGCCCACCTCGGCACGACGTACAAGAACCGGACGCTCTCGCTCTACGCGGACACCGCGGGCGACGGCAAGGGCAAGTACCTGGTCAAGACCGGCACGGTCAACAGCGGGGGCAACCTGGCGGTCACCTTGCCCCTGAAGCGCGACACCACGGTGAGCGCGTCCTTCTCCGGCGACGCGCGGACCGCCCCGAAGACGGCCTCGAGCTGGGTGGGCGCGAAGGTCAAGGTGTCGCTGAGCCTGAGCCGCCACTACAAGACGGCCACGGTCAACGGGTACACCAAGTACTACTTCCGGAAGACGACCAACCCGCTTCTCACGACCACGATGACGGCCTACCCCAGCCGCGCGCAGAAGCTGGAGCTCCAGATCTACTCCGGCGGAGCCTGGCGGTCGGCGGGATACAGCTACTTCAACCTCGACTCCACGGGCAAGTCGGTGGTGCAGCTGGGCGGCACGCACCAGACCGGCTACTCGATGCGCGTGCGGTCGTCCTACATCAACAACTCCTCGAACGACACCGTGAACTCGACCACGAACGGCTCCTGGAAGTACTTCACCTTCACCAGCTGAGGCCGCCCGCCCCCCAAGGCCCGGCGCATCCGATGACGCGCCGGGCCTCGGGACACATCTTCCTCAGGGGTGCGACAGAGCCGAGTGTCACGCTCAAGGACACGATGGCGCGCACCTGGCCTGGGCCACCCAACTCCTCACCGATGCCATCCGCTCGGCCGCCGCTCTCGCCGAGACGCCCGGCGACCTCCGCCAGGAACGCGCCGACCACAACGAGGCCCGCACCCGCGAACGTGCCGTCGAGGCGGGCCACCCGTTGCCCGACCCGGACACCGTCCTCGTCCTGTCCCACTGGCGTTTCGCCGGCACCGGCTGGTGGTCGCCCTGGCGCTCGGGCTCCACTGGGAAGACGTCGACCTGACGCGGGATACGTCCGTATCCGGAAGAACGGGCTTCGGCCCAAGGACGCGCACGGCTGTGGGGCCGATCCATGCGGCCGGAAGGCCGGCTACTGCCCGACGCGGTGGACCGCTGAGCCCGAACACGGACTTCCATGTCTGGAAGCGGCTTCTTCGGGATGCGGGCGTTCGGGAGGGGCGGCCGCATGACGCTCGTCACACAGAGGCGACCGTATTCCTGATCCTCGGCGTCCTGGATGTCGTGGTCGACGCGATCATGGGATGGGAGCCCGGGGGAGCGGCCCGGATGTGCGCTCGGTACATACACGTCACGGGGCCGATGCTCCGGAAGGTCGTGCAGTAGGTCGGAGCCTCCCTCTGGGAGCTGCCCGGAACCCGGGAAAACTCCGACCGTGCCGGAAACGGGGCCGGACAACGAAGAAGGGCCCCACCTCGCGGTGGGGCCCTTCGACATCGTGCCCGGTGAGGCACTGGCGGAGGATAGGGGATTCGAACCCCTGAGGAGTTGCCCCCAACACGCTTTCCAAGCGTGCGCCCTAGGCCACTAGGCGAATCCTCCGGGGCAAACAATACAAGACGTTGAGGAGTGCTCGCGAACTCGTTCCCCGCCCCGGGGATCCTGTACTCTTTGCGGAGCCCCTCACGTGGCGCTATCTGACTGAACTCCCCCAGGGCCGGAAGGCAGCAAGGGTAGGTCGGCTCTGGCGGGTGCGTGGGGGGCGCTTGCGTTCCCGGGGCGGTCGCCCGGCCTGATCGCGCTCGGGGTCATCGCCCGACCTGATCGCATCGCCCCGGCCCGCGACCGGACGGCGTCGCAGTCGCGCCCGGGATGCGCTCAGGACGGTCCTTGATGTCAGTGGGCGCCTATAACCTCGTAGACGTGTCGTCTCTCGCGCTGTACCGCCGCTATCGCCCGGAGTCGTTCGCCGAGGTCATCGGGCAGGAGCATGTCACCGACCCGTTGTCGCAGGCGCTGCGGAACAACCGGGTCAATCACGCGTACCTGTTCAGCGGTCCGCGCGGATGCGGCAAGACGACGAGCGCGCGCATCCTGGCCCGCTGCCTGAACTGCGAGCAAGGCCCCACGCCGACCCCGTGCGGCCAGTGCCAGTCCTGTCAGGACCTCGCCCGCGGCGGCCGGGGCTCCATCGACGTCATCGAGATCGACGCGGCTTCGCACGGTGGTGTGGACGACGCCCGTGACCTGCGGGAAAAGGCCTTCTTCGGACCCGCGAGCAGTCGTTACAAGATCTACATCATCGACGAGGCCCACATGGTCACGTCGGCCGGCTTCAACGCGCTGCTGAAGGTCGTCGAGGAGCCCCCGGAGCACCTCAAGTTCATCTTCGCCACGACCGAGCCCGAGAAGGTCATCGGGACGATCCGGTCCCGGACCCACCACTATCCGTTCCGGCTGGTGCCGCCGGGCACCCTGCGCGAGTACCTGGGCGAGGTCTGCGGCCAGGAGGGCATCCCCGTCGCCGACGGCGTGCTGCCTCTCGTCGTACGGGCGGGCGCGGGGTCCGTGCGTGACTCCATGTCCGTGATGGACCAGCTGCTGGCGGGTGCCGCCGACGACGGTGTGACGTACGCCATGGCGACCTCGCTGCTCGGGTACACCGACGGCTCCCTGCTGGACGCCGTCGTCGAGGCGTTCGCGGCCGGGGACGGCGCCGCCGCCTTCGAGGTCGTGGACACCGTCATCGAGGCCGGCAACGACCCGCGGCGCTTCGTCGCCGACATGCTGGAGCGGCTGCGGGACCTGGTGATCCTCTCCGCCGTCCCGGACGCGGCGGAGAAGGGGCTCATCGACGCCCCGGTCGACGTCGTGGAGCGCATGCAGGCACAGGCCGGGGTCTTCGGCGCCGCCGAGCTGAGCCGGGCCGCCGACCTCGTCAACGAAGGGCTGACTGAGATGCGCGGGGCCACCTCGCCGCGCCTCCAGCTCGAGCTGATCTGTGCCCGCGTTCTGCTGCCCGCCGCCTACGGGGACGAGCGGTCCCTCATGGCCCGCCTCGACCGCATCGAGCGCGGGGTGAACTTCTCCGGCGGCGGAACCGCCCCCGCCATGGGCTACGTGCCCGGACCCGAGGCGCACGGCGCTGCGCCGGTCCCGCAGCCGCAGGCGCAGGCCCAGGCGCAGGCCCAGGCGCAGGCCGGGCCCGCGGTGCCTCCGGTGTCTCCGGGGGGTGGCCTCGCCGCCGCTCGTGCCGCGGCCCGGGGACAGGGTGCCGGACCCGGTGCCGGACAGGGCCCCGGACAGACGGGAGCCGGCGAGGGCACCGGCGCCGTGCCGGGCGTCGCGCCCGTCGCGCCCGCTCCTGTCGCCGCCGCGCCAGTCGCGCCCGTGGCTCCCGCCGCGACCTACACCGCCCCGGCTCCGACGGGCGCGCCCGCGTCCGCAGCCGTGGCGCCCGAGCAGCCGGCGGCCCCGGCCGACGCCCCCGCGGGGGCCGCACCCGGTGCCTGGCCCACCGCCACGGCGGCCGGCAGCGGCCGGCGCCCCGGCGGCTGGCCCACGGCGGCCCCCGCTGGCGGCGGCCGCCCTCCGGCGCAGTCCGCGCCCGCGCCCGCGTCCGCCGCCGTTCCTCCGGCCGCCCCCGCGGCTCCCGGAGCGCCCCAGGCCACCGCCGCGGCCCCGGGCGGCCTCGACCCCCGGGTGCTGTGGCCGAACATCCTGGAGGCGGTGAAGAACCGCCGCCGGTTCACCTGGATCCTGCTCAGCCAGAACGCGCAGGTCACCGCCTTCGACGGCACGACCCTCCAGATCGGCTTCGTCAACGCCGGAGCGCGGGACAACTTCGCGAGCAGCGGCAGCGAGGACGTGCTGCGGCAGGCGCTCGCGGAACAGTTCAACGTGCAGTGGAAGGTCGAGGCGATCGTGGACGCCTCGGGCGGCTCGGCGCCTGCGTCCGCCCCGGCGGGCGGAGGGTTCGGAGGCGGTGGCGGCGGCTACGGCGGTGGCGGTGGGTACGGCGGAGCTCCGGCCGGCCAGCGCCCCGCGGCGCAGCAGGCGTCCGGTCCGGCCTCCGGCCCCTCGGCCCCGCAGTCCGGCCCGGCCGCCGGCCGTCCCCAGGCCCAGGGCATGGCCGCGTCCGGGCAGGCCGCCCGGGCGTACGAGCCTCCGCCGGTCGCCCCGGAGGACGACACCCCCGAGGACGACGACCCCGACCTGGACGAATCCGCCCTCTCGGGCCACGAACTGATCGTCCGCGAACTCGGGGCGACGGTGGTCGAGGAGTTCACGAACGAGTAGGGGCCACCGCCCCGGCCACCCACCCACGGCCCCCGGAAGCAACCCTGCGGGACGCGGGACCACACCATCGGACCCCGGCCCCCGAACGCCTCCACCGGCCCCGGGATGCCGCCCCAGCGGGACGCGGGACACCGGCCGGACCAACGGCCCCCCGAACGCCTCTGCCGGGCCCCAGTGCACCCCTGCGGCCGCTGTCCACCGGTGCTCCGGATACCGCCCGCCGGGGTTCCTGGCGCCGGGCGCTGTCTGCCAGGTGTCCAACGCTGTCCGCCGGGCGAGGGATGCCGACGCCTGTGACGCGGGGCATCACCGCCGGCCTCCAGGCCCGGTCCCGCCCAGACTCCGGACACCGTCCACCGGGGCTTGGGATGCCCGACCCCAGCGTGTGGGACGCCACCCGCCGGTCCGGATGCCCTCCGCCGGGCTCAGGGCGCCGCCCGGTGGTGCCCAAAGGCGCTGCCCGGCCATACCTCCAACGCCGCCCGCCGGGCACCCTGCACCGTCCACCAAGTCGTGGATGCCGTCCGTACGACGTCAGCCGTCGGGGTGCGGCCTCACCTCGCCGTCGGGGTGACCTCGGCGCCGGTTTATGGAGGATCGCACCAGTGTCGTAGGCGCCTCGATTCGGAAGCCCGCACAAGGGCAGCCGCCTGCGGCGGTTAGGCTGACCCCGTGAAGGTCCTTGTCATCGGTGGTGGCGCCCGCGAACACGCCCTGTGCCGCTCCCTGTCCCTCGACTCCGACGTCTCCGCCCTGCACTGCGCTCCCGGGAACGCCGGGATCGCGGAGGTGGCGGAGCTGCACCCGGTCGACGCCCTCGACGGCGCCGCCGTGGCCGCGCTGGCCACGGAACTCGGCGCCGAACTGGTGATCGTGGGCCCGGAGGCCCCGCTCGTCGCCGGTGTCGCCGACGCCGTGCGCGCGGCGGGCATCCCCTGCTTCGGCCCCTCCGGGGAGGCCGCGCAGCTCGAGGGCTCCAAGGCGTTCGCGAAGGACGTGATGGCGGGTGCCGGCGTCCCCACGGCACGCTCGTACGTCTGTGCGACGCCGGAGGAGGTCGAGGAGGCACTCGACGCGTTCGGAGCGCCGTACGTCGTGAAGGACGACGGACTGGCGGCCGGCAAGGGCGTCGTCGTGACCGACGACCTCGAGGCGGCGCGGGCGCACGCCAACGCCTGCGACCGTGTCGTCATCGAGGAGTTCCTCGACGGTCCCGAGGTCTCCCTCTTCGCGATCACCGACGGCACGACCGTCGTCCCGCTCCAGCCCGCCCAGGACTTCAAGCGCGCGCTCGACGGCGACGAGGGCCCGAACACCGGCGGCATGGGCGCGTACTCGCCGCTGCCGTGGGCGGACCCGAAGCTCGTCGGCGAGGTCATGGAGACCGTCCTCCAGCCGACCGTCGACGAACTGCGCCGCCGCGGCACCCCGTTCTCCGGACTTCTGTACGCCGGTCTGGCGATCACCGGCCGCGGTGTGCGGGTCATCGAGTTCAACGCCCGCTTCGGCGACCCCGAGACCCAGGTGGTCCTCGCCCGTCTGAGGACCCCGCTCGCCGGAGTCCTGCTGGCCTCCGCGAACGGCACCCTCGCCGATCTGGAACCCCTGCGCTGGAGCGACGAGGCGGCGGTCACCGTCGTCGTGGCCTCGCACAACTACCCGGACACCCCGCGCACCGGCGACCCGATCACCGGACTCGACGAGGTGGCCGCCACGGACGCCCCGAACGCGTATGTCCTGCACGCCGGCACCCGGCACGAGGACGGAGCGGTGGTGAGCGCGGGCGGCCGTGTGCTGTCCGTCACAGCGGTCGGATCCGGCCTCACCGAGGCCCGCGAGCGCGCCTACGCGGCCGTCGCCCGCATCGGCCTGGAGGGTTCGCAGCACCGCACCGACATCGCGGCGAAGGCGGCGACCGAGGCATAGCCGCCGGCCCCCATAGCAGCACCGGGCCCCGGACTCCGTACGGAATCCGGGGCTTTGCCCTGTCGCGTCCAGGCCCTTCCACCTGCGGGTTTCTGTACGGAACCGGAAGCGCGTCCAGGGCCTGGCGTCATCCACCTTTCCCCAGAGCCATTCCATCGAGTGACCGATGCCCTATCCGGCTGACGAGGGCCGGGGCCCCAACTAGGGTGCGGCGAAGGCATTCCGGCACTTGGCCCACCGGCATTGCGATGTCGGTGGCGGGTGCCACAGTGGGGGAGTGACCAACGCCAGGGCATCCGTCGGCACCGGCAGCGACAAGGCCGGGGACCGGCGGACAAGAGGGGGTGACGTCCGGTCGTGACCGGTACGGGTGTGGAGGTGGGCGCGCAGGCAGCGCGCTCCCGGGCTCTCGCTGTGCTGCGGGTCCGCAGCAGGGCGCTGGCCGTCGCCCTGCTGCCCGCGGCCGCGGCCGTCGTGCTGCTCGTGGGCGCCGCCACCGGCCGTGTCACCGGCAGGCCCTGGGGGATCGCGGGGTGGATCGTGACGGTCCTCGCCGTTCTCGTCCTCCTCGCGGCCGCGGGCGTCGCGCTCGTCGTGGCCCGCGCCCGGCCCGCGATGAGCCCCACGGTCCCGATCCCCGAGGAATCGGCCCCCGATCTCTACCGCATGGTCCGTGACCTGGCCGACCGTCTCGACGTCCCCGCGCCCTCCGCGATAGCGCTCACCCCGGACTGCGACAGCTGGCTGGAGGACCGCACCCACCGGGCGCACGGCCGGTTCTCCCAGGGCGGGCGGGACGAGCCGGACGGCGGGCGCCGAAGCCCGGCCGGAAGCGGTCCGGTGACCGCGCTGACCGGCCGTGCCGCCCGGGTCGCCGCCGCCCCCGTCCTCGTCATCGGTTCCCCCTTCCTGTGGTGGATGCGGGTCGGTGAACTGCGGGCGGTCCTCGCCCCCGTCGTCGCCGGTACGGGCCCGTCCGCGCACCCGGACATAGCCGCGGCCCGCCGCTTCGTCCGAGGTCTGGACGCCGCCGTCGCCGTGGCCTCGGCGCCCGGCCGCGGCCCGCTGTCCCGCACGGTCCTGGCCGGCGTCGGCTGGTCCACCCGTCTCATGCTGCGCAGCTGCCGGGACCACGCGGCCGAGATGGAGCGGGCCGTGGCGTCCGCGGCGGCCGAGCGCGCCCAGGCCGTGGACTACGGCGTGCGGATCGTCGCCCAGGAACAGGTGGGCCTGGCGTACGCGGGCTGGGACCGTCTGCTGACCCGTGTCGCGCTGCCCGCCTGGCGGATGGGCCGCTGGCCCTCCCGGCTGGACGTCGGCGTCGTCGCGGCCCTGACCGAGCTGTCCCGCCGCGACCGTCTCGCCGAGGGCTTCACCTCCCGGCTCGGCGAGCGCCCCGCCTGCGACCTGCTCGAAGAGCCCGGCACCGTGGACGAGGCCACTTCGCTGCTCGCCGCCCGCCTCTTCCACGGCGGTCCCGCCGAGGCCGGCCCCGACTGGGCGCCGGTCGACTGGCAGGACTACCCGGACGAGGTCGTCGACCGGAAGTGGCGCACCGACGCGGCCCGGCTCCACCGGGTCCTGGACGCGCTCGGCGTACGCCACCCCGCCGACCCCGCGCTGCCCGAGGCGGACGGACCGACCCTGGCCCGCGTGCTGGACCACCTGTCCGCGCCGCAGGGAGCCGCTCCCGCCCAGGACCCCGGCCCCGCGGCCGCCCTCTCCGAGCACCGGACGGAGGCGTACGGGGAGATGGGGATCTCCGAGAGCGACGACCCCGACCTCGCCGTGGGGAACGAACGGTCGGCGGCCCTCGCGGCCGGGCTCACCGCGGAGGTGGCCCGCGAGGAGGCGTCCGCCCCGGCGACGTCCCGGCCCGCCGGGAACGCCGGTCAGCAGGGCGCCGATCACGACCTCTGGGACGACCGGATGCTTCCGCTGTTCCCCCTCCAGCCGCCCAGGACCGGCCGTGAGCTGCTGGCCGACCATGTCACGGCGATGGTCTGCTGTGCCGCGATGGACACCGCCGGGGCGCTCCCCGGACTCGACTGGCTGGACGGGCCTTCCCTCCTCGTCGGCGGTGAGCGGGCCGCCGACATCGGCCCCCGCGTCCTCACCCTCATAGAGACGGGGGACCCCACGCCCCTGCGGGACTGGCTCCGCCATCTCGGCGTCCGCCCGGAGAAACCGGTCCGCCTGGTCTGACGGCGGCCCGCCCGGCGGCCGCCCCACCGTCCCCGTCCCGGCTCTTCGTACACCCCACGGTTCGCAGTGGCCCCGGACGAGATGGAGCCATCCGTTCCACTCACGCCAATTCGCGACGAACGGTGACGGAGTGCGTGCGTAATGTGATGTGCTGGGACCGATCGAGCACGGCGCAAGGGCTTGCCAGTACGACGGGGGCACGAGGGAGGGGTGCGGGCATGGGATCGGAGCAGATCCGCCGCTGGGAGTCGGGAGCACTCGCGCACGCCGTCACGGATCCCTTCGGCCTGGGACCCGTTCCCTGGCTCCGCGGCAGTGAGACCTATTTCGACGACACCGGCCATGTCGTCCCCTGGTACCTGGACACCGAAGCGCCCCAGCCGGCGGCCGGCGCCTCCCGGATCCCGGCCCCGCGCTCCACCTCCCGCACCCGTCCGCGCACCGGCCCCGGAGGCCCCCGCTCCGCCGACGACGTCCACCGGCAGATCAAGGGCTTCACCAGCACGGGCGCCGCCGCTCCCGGCGAGTCCATCGACTTCCATGTCACGGTCGACCCGCCGCAGGAGTTCAGCGTCGACATCTACCGCATCGGCCACTACGGCGGCGACGGCGCCAGCAAGATCACCACGAGTCCCCGGCTGTCCGGGATCGTCCAGCCGCCGCCGCTCACCGCCGACCGCACGGTCTCCTGCCACCACTGGTGGCTGTCCTGGCGCCTCCAGATCCCGTCCTACTGGAACGTCGGGGCCTATGTCGCCGTCCTCACCACCCTCGACGGCTACCGCTCGCACGTCCCCTTCACCGTCCGCAACCACCAGACGGCCGACCTGCTCCTGCTGCTCCCGGACATCACCTGGCAGGCGTACAACCTGTATCCGGAGGACGGCCACACCGGTGCCAGCCTCTACCACGCGTGGGACGAGAACGGCCGTCTGCTCGGCGAGGCCGACGCCGCGACGACCGTCTCGTTCGACCGCCCGTACGCGGGCGCGGGCCTGCCCCTGCACGTGGGCCACGCCTACGACTTCATCCGCTGGGCCGAGCGCTACGGATACGACCTCGCCTACGCCGACGCCCGCGATCTGCACGCCGGCCGCGTCGACCCCACCCGCTACCGCGGCCTGGTCTTCCCGGGCCACGACGAGTACTGGTCGCCGCAGATGCGCCGCACCACGGAACTCGCCCGGGAGCACGGCACCTCGCTCGTCTTCCTGTCCGCCAACACCATGTACTGGCAGGTGGAACTGGGGCCGTCCCCGTCGGGTGTCGCCGACCGGCTGCTGACCTGCCGCAAGCGCCGGGGCCCGGGCAAGCCCGTCCTGTGGCGCGAGATCGACCGCCCGGAGCAGCAGCTCATCGGCATCCAGTACGCCGGGCGCGTCCCCGAGCCGAACCCTCTGATCGTCCGCAACGCCGACCACTGGCTGTGGGAGGCGACCGGGGCGCACGACGGCGACGAGGTGGAGGGCATGGTCGCCGGCGAGGCGGACCGTTACTTCCCGCGCACCCCACTGCCCGAGCACCAGGACCGGATCCTGCTGGCGCACTCTCCGTACCCGGACAGCGAGGGCGTCCCGCGCCATCAGGAGACCTCGCTATACCGCGCCCCGTCCGGCGCCCTGGTCTTCGCGTCCGGAACGTTCGCGTGGTCCCCGGCCCTCGACCGCCCCGGCCACGTGGACCCCCGTATCCAGCGGGCGACGGCCAATCTCCTCGACCGCATCTGCAAACACGACTGAGGAAGCCCCGCCAGGCGCCGCCCCGACACACCCGCGCCGGGGCGCCCGTACCCGCCCGGTCCGCCCCCCTGTCCACGGCCGCTCGTCCCATACGGGAGAATCGAGCCACTTGGACAGAACCACGGGGAGGCACCGTGTCCGGATTCGTCGAAAAGCCCGAGCCCCTCCAGGTGCCGGGTCTGGTACATCTGCACACCGGCAAGGTGCGTGATCTGTACCAGAACGAGGCGGGCGACCTCGTGATGGTCGCCAGCGACCGCATCTCCGCCTACGACTGGGTTCTCCCCACCGAGATCCCCGACAAGGGCCGCACGCTCACCCAGCTCTCCCTGTGGTGGTTCGACCAGCTCTCGGAACTGGCGCCCAACCACGTGCTGAGCACCGAACTCCCGCCGGGCGCCCCGGCCGACTGGGCCGGCCGCACGCTGATCTGCAAGTCCCTGCGGATGGCCCCGGTCGAATGTGTCGCCCGCGGCTATCTGACCGGCTCGGGCCTCGCCGAGTACGACGAGACCCGTACGGTCTGCGGGCTCGCGCTTCCCGAGGGTCTCGTCGACGGCTCGGAACTGCCCGCGCCGATCTTCACCCCGGCCACCAAGGCCGCGGTCGGCGAGCACGACGAGAACGTCTCGTACGAGGAGGTCGCGCGTCAGGTCGGCGCCGACACCGCGGCCGAGCTGCGCCAGGCGACCCTCGCCATCTACAGCCGCGCTCGTGACATCGCCCGCGACCGGGGCATCATCCTCGCGGACACGAAGTTCGAGTTCGGCTACGACGGCGAGACGCTCGTGCTCGCCGACGAGGTGCTGACCCCGGACTCCTCCCGCTTCTGGCCCGCCGACGCGTGGGAGCCGGGCCACGCGCAGCCGTCCTTCGACAAGCAGTACGTCCGCGACTGGCTGACCTCCGCCGAGTCGGGCTGGGACCGCAGGAGCGAGCAGCCGCCGCCCGCTCTGCCCGAGCACGTCGTGGAGGCCACCCGCGCCAAGTACATCGAGGCGTACGAGCGTCTGACGGGCGTCAGCTGGTCCTGACCCCGCCCGCTGGGCCCGGCCGCCGGCCGGGTCCAGCGGGCGCCCGTGCCGGACGGTCCTGTGGATCTTTGGCCGGGGCGGCGCGCACGACGAGGTCCTTGCACAAGAAGAAGCCCCCGACCGAGGTCGGGGGCTTCTTCTTCACTGAGCGGACGACCAGGTTCGAACTGGCGACCTCAACCTTGGCAAGGTTGCGCTCTACCAACTGAGCTACGTCCGCATGCGCCATGGCGCGAGAGCTACTATACCCAACCTCGCTCTCGCGCGAGACGCACTGCCGTGTGCCGGTTCTCCGCGCCCAGCTTGGACACGGCCGAGGACAGGTAATTCCGTACCGTCCCCTGGGACAGCGCGGCCCGCTCCGCGATCTCCGCCACGGGCGCGCCGTCGGCGGCGAATTCGAGCACCTCGGCCTCGCGCGCGGTCAGCGGCGAGTCCCCGGCGGAGATCGCGTCGGCGGCCAACTCCGGGTCGACGTAACGGTTGCCCGCGTGCACGGTACGGATGATCTCGGCAAGTCGTCGCGCGCTGACCGTCTTCGGGACGAACCCGCGCACACCCGCCGCGAGCGCCCGCTTCAGATGTCCCGGACGGCCGTGGCTCGTCACGATCAGCACCCGGCAGCCCGGCAGTTCGGCCCGAAGGGATGTGGCTACGCTCACACCGTCGGCCCCCGGCATCTGAAGATCCAGCACGGCGACGTCGGGCCCGTGGGCCCGCGCCATCGCCAGCGCCTCGGGTCCCGTCGCCGCCTCGGCCACGACGACCAGGTCGTCCTCGAGGCCGAGCAGCGCGGCCAGCGCTCCCCGGATCAGATGCTCGTCGTCGGCGAGCAGCAGTCGTACGGGCGGCTCGGGCGCCGACGTGCGGGGCGGCGGCGGTACGGAGGTCGTCATGGGGTGGCTTCTCTCAGCTGGTGCGGGACGGGCGGGGGCGACGGCAGGCGCCGTGTCCCGTCGCTTTCCGGGTGCCGGCCGCCGTCCTCGGGGCCGGCCCTGTCCGGGGAGGGCCGCAGCGGTACTTCCGCCGTGAGCCGGAACAATCCGTCGCCCGCGCCGGCCCGCAGCACCCCGCCCACCTCCTCCAGGCGCTCCCGCAGTCCGGCGAGCCCGCTGCCTCTTCCCGGCCCGGGGTCCGGTCCCGTCCCGTCCGGCACCCCGTCGTTCTCGACGGTGAGCGTCACGCGCTCCTCCGTCACCCGCAGGGACAGCGCGCACTTCCCGGCGTCCCCGTGCCGCAGCACATTGGTGGTCGCCTCCCGTACGACCCAGCCGAGCGCCGACTGGACCTGGGCCGGCAGTTCCGTGGCCGTGCCGGTGATGGCGCAGTCGATGCCCGCGGCCGTCAACACGCCGTGCGCGCCCGCGAGTTCGTTGGCGAGATCGGCGTCACGGTAGCCCCGTACGACCTCGCGCACCTCCCGCTGGGACTCCCGGGCGATCCGCTGCACCTCGGTCATCTGGTCCTCGGCCTCGGGCCGCCCGCGCCGGGCGAGCTGCACGGCGAGTTCGCTCTTGAGGGCGATCACCGCGAGGTTGCGGCCCATCACGTCGTGCAGATCGCGGCCGAAGCGCAGCCGTTCCTCGGCGACGGCGAGCCGGGCGCGGGTCTCGCGGGCCTCGTCGAGTTCGTAGACGGCGTTGAGCAGCCAGACGGAGAAGGCCGCGGTGAACGTGAGGAAGCCGGTGGTCAGCAGGGCCAGGACGGCGGTGACGAGCGCGGCGGGGCCCGGGAACCCGAGGGGGAGGGAGAGCACGCCCGCGCCCGCGGCCGCGCCGAGGACGGTGTACGTCATCCGGCGTGTGTCACGCGTCCCGAGCGCGACCGTGCCCATGCCGAAGGCCGTGACACCGACGAGCAGCGAGGAGGCCACCAGGAACGCGCCGTCGCTCGCCGGGCGCCAGGGAGCCCCGGACAGGAGGGACCCGAGGACGGCCACCCCGCAGGTGCTCGCGGCCAGCGCCAGCAGCGTCCGCCGGGGCTGTTCCCGGGTGCCGCGCGTCCAGTCCAGCGCCCGTGAGGCGGTCACCGCGCAGAACACCGAGTGCCCGCACACCAGCAGGAACACCGCCCAGGACCGGGCCGCCGGCAAGTTCCCGAACACGGGCAGCCCGATCGAGGCGGCTTCGAGCAGGGAGAAGACGTGGAACGACCAGCGTGTGTACGTCTCGACCTTCGCCGGTGTGCTCTTGCCCTGCCACCAGCCGGACGGCCTGCCCATGCCCACCCCCGTGTCCGTGGTCATCGCCGCGGTTCCCAGCGGAACCACCGTCGTACAGCAAACACCGCGATCAGGGTCCAGGCCACTGCCGTGACGAGGGCGCCGACGGTGTCGTGGGCGGAGAGGTGCCCGGTCCAGCCGCCGCGGATCAGGGTGATCACCGGGGTGAGAGGCAGCAGTTCGCAGAACGGGGCCATGCCGTCCGGCAGCAGCTCCAGGGGGATGAAGGTCCCCGAGCCGACCAGTGACACCAGGGTCAGCGGGGTGGCCGCGACCTGGGCGCCCTCCACGCTCCCGCTGAAACTCGCGGTGACGGCCGCGAGCGCCGGCCAGGTGACGAGCGCCGACAGGAGCCCCAGCAGGACGAGTTCTGGCCTCTCGGGCATACCGATGCCGAGTGTCGCGTGGTAGGCGATCGTGAGGATCAGGCACTGGGCGAGACCGATCGCCACCGAGGGCAGCGCGGCGCCCGCGAGGATCTCCACGTCCCGCAGCTCCCCGGTGCGCAGCCGCTTGAGGACGAGTTCCTCGCGGCGCGCGGCGTACACGCTCACCAGGGAGCCGTAGACGGCGAAGAGGAGCGAGAAGCCGATCGAGGAGGGGAGCAGGATCGAGCCGACGGTGAGTCCGGTGCCCTTCAGCCGCATCGAACCGACGGTCGAGCGGAGCATGAACGGCATGACCAGCGGTACGAAGACCGCCGCCGCGAGTGTCGCCCGGGTCCGGCCCAGCAGTGCGAGTTCGGCGCGTGCCAGTGCTCTCGTCCGCCCGGCGGCCGTGGTCCTCGCCGTGCCGGCGCCTGTGGTGACCGCTGTTCCGCTCATGCCGCTGTTCCCCTCGTGCGCGCCTTCCGCGTGTCCGCGGTCTTCCTCGGTCCTTCGACGTCGTGCGCGGCCGCCTCCCGCGAGATCCGCAGGAACGCCTCCTCCAGGGAGCCCGAGCGCACATCGAGCCCCCGCAGCTCGACGCGCGCCCGCTCGGCCCACACCAGCAGGGCGGTGGCCGTGCGCTGGAGTTCACCGGTGCGCAGCCGGATCCTGCGGCCCGCTGTCTCGTGGCCGCTCACACCGAGTTCCGGCAGCGGGGGCAGGTCGCCGGGGAAGTACCCGTCGGGCAGTTCGAAGGAGACGTGCGAGGGCTGGGCGGCGGTCACCTCGGCCGGGGAGCCCATGGCCGCGACGCGTCCTTCGTGCAGGATCGCCAGCCGGTCGGCGAGCGTTTCCGCCTCTTCCAGATAGTGGGTGGTCAGCAGGACCGTGGTCCCGCCGTCGCGCAGCTCGCGGACCAACTCCCAGGTGCCGCGGCGGCCTTCGACGTCGAGTCCGGTCGTGGGCTCGTCGAGGAAGAGGACCTCGGGGTTGCCGAGGAGCGCGAGCGCGAGGTCCAGGCGGCGCTTCTCGCCGCCGGAGAGCTGCTTCACGCGGACGCCGGAGCGGTGCGCGAGACCGACCCGGTCCAGCACCTGCCCGGTGGGCCTGGCCCCGCTGGTGCACCCGGCCCACATCCGCGCGGTCTCGGCGACCGTCAGCTCGGACGGGAAGCCGCCTTCCTGGAGCATCACGCCGATACGGGGCCGTACGGCGGCCCGGTTCGCGTACGGATCGTGCCCGAGGACCCGCACGCGCCCGCCGGCCGGCGGAGCCAGTCCCTCGATCAGTTCGACGGTGGAGGTCTTGCCCGCGCCGTTGGTGCCGAGGAGGGCGAAGATCTCGCCGCGGCCCACGGAGAAGGTGATTCCGCGCACCGCCTCGAAATCCCTTTTGCCGCCCCCGTACACACGCCGCAGATCAGTGACCTCGATCACGTGGTCGCGCTCGTTCGTGTTCATGAAATCAGCGTCGGGGCGGGTGGGTCCCGGCGGCAGTGCGCGGTGTCATCACTCGGCATGACAAATGTCAGACGGCTTCGGTATCCCGTCGTGGGAACGACGGTGGACACGGGGATATGAGAAAGGCCCCGGTCTACTGACCGGGGCCTTTCTCGCTGAGCGGACGACCAGGTTCGAACTGGCGACCTCAACCTTGGCAAGGTTGCGCTCTACCAACTGAGCTACGTCCGCATTGCCTCCGACCGGCTTCCACCGATCGGCGCGAGCACCACCCTACCTGATCCACAAGGGAGTCAGGTATGTGTTGCAGAGCGGGTGACAGGAATTGCACACTGCGCCTTCCCCCTGGAAGGAGGATGTTCTGCTACTGAACTACACCCGCACGACCTTCGGGTTCCGGCCTTTCGGCCCTTGCCCCTCGGCGTGTTCCAGACTCTAGCTGATCAGGCGGGGGTCAGCGCAAGTCGGTTGGTGCGGGGTTCCGGTGGACGGCCGGGTGGCGCGCCGCCCGGGGTGCCGCCCGGGGTGCCGGCTCAGTGCGACTCGGCGAACGCCTCGTAGACCTTCTTGGGGATCCGGCCGCGCGGCGGCACGTCCATCTTGTTGGAGCGCGCCCAGGCGCGGACCGCGGCCGGGTCGGGCGTCAGCGCGGTGTGCGTGTACGCCTTGCCGGACTTCGACCGCTTGCGGCCGGCCTCGACGTACGGCTCGAGCGCCTTACGCAGTCCCTCGGCATTGGTTGGATTGAGGTCGATCTCGTACGACCTGCCGTCGAGTCCGAAGGCGATCGTCTCCGCCGCTTCCGAGCCGTCGATGTCGTCAAAGAGAGTGACCACGACACGCTGCGCCACGAATATCGGTCCCTTCGTGCGGCACCTCCGCGATCAACGGGCATGACGTGCGCTGACGTCAGGGAGTTGTCGGGGAGATGTCGACTGTCCGGCTGTTATTGAGCAAAGTATCGGCTATTGCCAATTCATTTGTACAGTGCCCGGCATTGCATTGTGAAGCCCGCATATAACCTTCCGCGTGTCCGGCGGCAATGAGGTACTGCCGTTCTTCTGCGGTTTTTCCCAGGATTTTCCGTGCATGCCCCCGTGCCGATGCGTGATCGTGATCGCGGTCACGTAGGATTCTACGAATCTACGCGAGTAGAAATTTCGTACGGGTAGTCTGAAGGGACCTGCTCAGCACCACACACCGGGAGTGCCAGTGGCACGCGTCGTAGTCGACGTCATGCTCAAGCCGGAGATCCTCGACCCCCAGGGCCAGGCGGTGCAGCGTGCACTGCCGCGCCTCGGTTTCGAAGGTGTCTCCGACGTCCGTCAGGGAAAGCGATTCGAACTGGAAGTGGACGGACCGGTGGACGACGCCGCGCTCGCCCGCATCCACGAACTGGCGGAATCCTTCCTCGCCAACACCGTGATCGAGGACTTCACCGTCAAGGTCGAGGAAGTCGCGGAGGCCGGAAAGTGACCGCTCGTATTGGAGTCGTCACCTTTCCGGGCAGCCTCGACGACCGCGACACGCAGCGCGCGATCAGGCTGGCGGGTGCCGAACCCGTAGCCCTCTGGCACAAGGACAAGGACCTCAAGCAGGTCGACGCCGTCGTGCTGCCCGGTGGTTTCTCGTACGGCGACTATCTGCGGGCGGGTGCCATCTCGCGCTTCTCGCCGGTGATGGAGACCGTCATCGAGCAGGCGAAGTCCGGAATGCCGGTTCTCGGCATCTGCAACGGCTTCCAGGTCCTCACCGAGGCGCACCTGCTCCCCGGCGCGATGCTCGGAAACAACCACCTCCACTTCATCTGCCGCGACCAGAAGCTGCGGGTGGAGAACGCGGACACCGCCTGGACCGCCGACTACACGGCCGGCCAGGAGATCCGCATCCCGCTGAAGAACATGGACGGGCGCTACGTCGCCGACGAGCACACGCTCGACATGCTGGAGGCGGAGGGCCGGGTCGTCTTCCGCTACGTGGTCCGTGGCGAAGCCACTGATGGATGCGGTAACCCCAACGGTTCGCTGCGGGACATCGCCGGCATCACGAACGCGGCCGGGAACGTGGTCGGTCTCATGCCGCACCCCGAGCACGCCGTCGAGCCCCTGATCGGGTCCGGCCGCACCGACGGCCTGCCCTTCTTCACCTCGATCCTCAAGAAGCTGGTCAACGCATGAGCCGCACGCCTCTGGACACGGTCGAGAACGCGGCCGCGACCCCCGACGTCGAGCTGCCCTGGGCCGAACTGGGCCTGAAGAAGGACGAGTACGAGCGCGTCGTGGAGATCCTCGGCCGCCGCCCGACCGGCGCCGAGCTCGCCATGTACTCCGTCATGTGGTCCGAGCACTGCTCCTACAAGTCCTCGAAGGTCCACCTCCGCCAGTTCGGCGAGAAGGCCCCGCAGTCCGACGCGCTGCTCGTCGGCATCGGCGAGAACGCCGGTGTGGTCGACGTCGGCCAGGGCTACGCGGTCACCTTCAAGGTCGAGTCGCACAACCACCCGTCGTACGTCGAGCCCTACCAGGGCGCGGCCACCGGCGTCGGCGGCATCGTGCGCGACATCATCGCCATGGGCGCCCGCCCGGTCGCGGTCGTCGACCCGCTGCGCTTCGGCGCGGCCGACCACCCCGACACCAAGCGCGTCCTGCCGGGCGTCGTCGCGGGCATCGGCGGCTACGGCAACTGCCTCGGCCTGCCGAACATCGGCGGCGAGGTCGTCTTCGACGCCTGCTACCAGGGCAACCCGCTCGTCAACGCCGGCGCCATCGGCGTCATGCGGCACGAGGACATCCACCTCGCGAAGGCGTCCGGCACGGGCAACAAGGTCATCCTGTACGGGGCCCGCACGGGCGGCGACGGCATCGGCGGCGCGTCGATCCTCGCCTCGGAGACCTTCGACGACGCCAAGCCGTCGAAGCGTCCGGCCGTCCAGGTCGGCGACCCCTTCCAGGAGAAGCTCCTCATCGAGTGCACCCTGGAGGCCTTCGCCGAGAAGCTGGTCGTCGGCATCCAGGACCTCGGCGCGGCCGGACTGTCCTGCGCCACCAGCGAGCTGGCCTCCAACGGCTCCGGCGGCATGCGCGTCACCCTGGACGACGTACCCCTGCGCGACTCGACTCTCTCGCCCGAGGAAATCCTCATGAGCGAGTCGCAGGAACGCATGTGCGCGGTCGTCGAGCCGGAGAAGGTCGCCCGGTTCCTGGAGATCTGCGACAAGTGGGACGTCATCGCCACCGTCATCGGTGAGGTCACCGACGGCGACCGCCTCGAGATCTTCTGGCACGGCGGCAAGATCGTCGACGTCGACCCGCGCACGGTCGCCCACGACGGCCCGGTCTACGAGCGCCCGTACGCCCGCCCGTCCTGGCAGGACGCGCTCCAGGCCGACGACGCGAACAAGCTCCCCCGCCCGGAGACGGGCGATGAGCTGAAGGACCAGGTCCTCAGGCTCGTCTCCTCCCCGAACCAGGCCTCCAAGTCCTGGATCACCTCCCAGTACGACCACTTCGTGCAGGGCAACACGGTGCTGGCCCAGCCCGAGGACTCGGGCATGATCCGCATCGACGAGGAGACCGGGCTCGGCGTCGCCATCGCGACCGACGGCAACGGCCGCTTCGCCAAGCTCGACCCGTACACGGGCGCGCAGCTGGCCCTCGCCGAGGCCTACCGCAATGTCGCGACGACCGGCGCCAAGCCGCTCGCCGTCTCCGACTGCCTGAACTTCGGCTCGCCCGAGGACCCGGCCGTCATGTGGCAGTTCGTCGAGGCGGTCCGCGGTCTGGCCGACGCCTGCCAGCAGCTGGGCACCCCGGTGACCGGTGGCAACGTCTCGCTGTACAACCAGACCGGCGAGGCCGCCATCCACCCGACCCCGGTCGTGGCCGTGCTGGGCGTCATCGACGACGTCGCCCGCCGCACCCCGGTCGCCTTCCAGGAAGAGGGCCAGCTCCTCTACCTGCTCGGCGACACCCACGAGGAGTTCGGCGGCTCGGCCTGGTCGCAGGTCGTCCACGACCACCTCGGCGGTCTGCCGCCGAAGGTCGACCTGGAGCGCGAGCGGCTGCTCGCCGAGATCCTCATCTCGGCCTCCCGCGACGGCATGATCGACTCCGCGCACGACCTGTCCGACGGCGGCCTCGTCCAGTCCGTGGTCGAGTCGGCGCTGCTCGGCGGCAAGGGCGCGCGGCTGATCGTGCCCGACGGTCTCGACGCGTTCACCTTCCTCTTCTCGGAGTCGGCGGGCCGCGCGGTCGTCGCCGTCCCGCGCTCGGAGGAACTCCGCTTCAACGACATGTGCGGTGCGCGAGGCCTGCCCGTCACCCGCATCGGTGTCGTCGACGGCACCGAGTCCGAGGGGACCGCGGTGGTCGAGGTCCAGGGCGAGTTCGCGCTCTCCCTGACCGAGCTGCGCACGGCCCACGAGGCGACGATTCCGGCACTGCTGGCATAACCCGCAGGTCCGTCCGAAGGCCCCGCCCGTTCCGACGGGCGGGGCCTTCGCCGTGCCGGGACCGGTTCGGTCTCCCGGGGCGGGGCGGAGGGGTCCTTCGCGTCGCCGGACCTGGGAAGCCTCAGTGCGAGCGGCGCGGCGAGGGCCATCGGCGTGGTTCCTCCTCGGAACACGGACGTAAACCATGACGAACCCGTCCAGCGGCATGGCGATTCCGCCCGGAGACCGGCCCGCACCGCACCGCCGTGAAATCCCCGGTCTCCCGGGCGGGGCAGCCCGTAGGCTCGCCGTATGACCACAGCCCGGAAACGCGCGCGCACCTACGACTCCGCCAAGATCCGGGCGGCGGTGCTCGCCCAGTTCGGGAACGTGAGGGACGGTGTACGGGCCCTGGACGAGGAGCAGTTGGCCCGGCCCGCAGGGCTCGGGGACTGGAGCGTGCGGGAGTTGGCCGCCCATCTCACGATGGCCGTCGACGGCGTGAGCCGGCATCTCGACCTGCCCGCGCCTCCCGCGAAGGAACTCGCCCTGCTGGAATGGCCGTTCGGGACCGCGGCCCGCGCCGGGAAGATCGCCGACGGCACGCGCGCGCTCGCCGACGGCAACCCCGACCTCGAGGCGCTGTACGCCGGCGCCGAGCGGCGGATCACCGCGCACCTGGCGACGGCCCCCGACGACAGGCTGCTCGCGGTGCCCGCCGGGGCGATGACCCTCGCCGACTTCCTCGTCACCCGCACCGTCGAACTCGTCGTCCACACCGACGACCTGAACCGTGCCGCCGGCACCGACATCCCCTTCGACCGCGGGGCCCTCGCCGCCTGCACCCGGCTGCTCGCCGACACCCTCGCCGTGAAGGCGCCGGGCGCCTCGACGGAGGTCAGGATCCCGCCGTACGCCGTCGTGCAGTGCGTGGAGGGACCCCGGCACACCCGCGGCACCCCGCCGAACGTCGTCGAGACGGACCCGCTGACCTGGATCCGGCTCGCGACGGGACGTACCGAGTGGAAGGCGGCGCTGGACGAGGTGAAGGTCAGCGCGAGCGGCGAGCGC
Organism: Streptomyces sp. NPDC005281; assembly: GCF_040607495.1. Classification (NCBI taxonomy): domain Bacteria; kingdom Bacillati; phylum Actinomycetota; class Actinomycetes; order Kitasatosporales; family Streptomycetaceae; genus Streptomyces; species Streptomyces sp. NPDC005281. The sequence continues at coordinate 371,778 of NZ_JBEXGX010000003.1, forward strand.
GCGGACCTCGGCGGCCTGCTCCCCCTGATGGGGTGACCCGCACACCGCTGACGGGTCGGCCCCAAGAGGTCCGCGCCGCCCGACGGGTCGGCCCAAGGGCCCCGTGCCGCGCACCGCTGACGGGTCGGCCAAGGAGCCCGCGCCACCGCTGCGAGGGCCCGCTCGGCCCTCGACGGGACGCGCCCGTCCGGCCTCCGGGAGGAACCGGTCGCCCGCTCCTCCCGTCACACCTGCATGGACAAGCGGCTGACGACCCTCGGTGTCCTCGCCCTGCTTCCCCTCGCCGCCGCGTGCGGTACCCGGGCGGCGGGGGACGGTTCCGCCCGGACGGAGACGGCGCCGGTGACCGGCGTGCACCGGACGGCCGACGGCCGGGCCCAGGAGCGGGAAGCACCCTTGCGGGGGACGAAGTGGACGGTCACGGCACTGGGTGACAACAACGTCTCCCGGCCGCTCCCGAAGGGGGCGAACGCCTACTTCGTCCTCGGTGAGGACGGCACCCTCGACGGTCTCCTCGGCTGCAACCACGCGTCCGCCCAGGCCACCGTCGGCGACGGACATATCACCCTCGGGCGGGCCAGGACCACCCGCATGATGTGCCAAGACTCACTCATGAGGATCGAGAAGACCCTGCTGGGGCTCTTCGACGGCAAGGTCGCGTACATGTTGGATCATGACGGCATCGCGCTGACCAGCGCGAACGGCACCGTTGTCAGCGCTGTGGCCGACGAGTGATCCACTGAGGGCCCGTATCCCCAATTCGGACCAGTGGTCGATCTCGCCTACACTCGGTGCCGTGCCACGTGGTGACGGTCGACTCAATCATGATCTGCTCCCCGGTGAGAAAGGCCCCCAGGACGCTTGCGGCGTCTTCGGTGTCTGGGCTCCGGGCGAAGAGGTCGCCAAGCTCACTTACTTCGGGCTCTACGCCCTCCAGCATCGGGGTCAGGAATCCGCGGGAATCGCGGTCAGTAACGGCTCCCAGATCCTCGTCTTCAAGGACATGGGCCTCGTGTCCCAGGTCTTCGACGAGACCTCGCTCGGTTCGCTCCAGGGTCATATCGCGGTCGGTCACGCCCGCTACTCGACCACCGGTGCCTCCGTGTGGGAGAACGCCCAGCCGACGTTCCGTGCCACCGCGCACGGTTCCATCGCGCTCGGCCACAACGGCAACCTCGTCAACACGGCGCAGCTCGCCGAGATGGTCGCGGACCTGCCCAAGCAGGAAGGCCGCACCACCCGTGTGGCGGCCACCAACGACACCGACCTGCTCACCGCGCTCCTCGCGGCCCAGGTCGACGACGACGGCAAGCCGCTGACCGTCGAAGAGGCTTCCGCCAAGGTCCTCCCCCAGGTCATGGGCGCCTTCTCGCTCGTCTTCATGAACGAGCACACCCTCTACGCGGCCCGTGACCCGCAGGGCATCCGCCCGCTGGTCCTCGGACGCCTGGAGCGCGGCTGGGTGGTGGCCTCCGAGTCCGCCGCCCTCGACATCTGCGGCGCCAGCTATGTGCGCGAGATCGAGCCGGGCGAGTTCGTCGCCATCGACGAGAACGGTCTGCGCACCTCGCGATTCGCGGAAGCGAAGCCCAAGGGCTGCATCTTCGAGTACGTCTACCTGGCCCGCCCCGACACGGACATCGCCGGCCGGAACGTGTACCTCTCGCGCGTCGAGATGGGCCGCAAACTCGCCAAGGAAGCCCCGGTCGAAGCCGATCTGGTGATAGCGACCCCGGAGTCCGGGACACCCGCCGCGATCGGTTACGCGGAGGCCTCCGGCATCCCGTTCGGCGCCGGACTGGTCAAGAACGCCTACGTCGGCCGGACCTTCATCCAGCCGTCGCAGACGATCCGCCAGCTCGGAATCCGCCTGAAGCTGAATCCGCTCAAGGAAGTCATCAAGGGCAAGCGCCTGGTCGTCGTCGACGACTCGATCGTGCGCGGCAACACCCAGCGCGCCCTGGTCAGGATGCTCCGCGAGGCGGGTGCCGCCGAGGTCCACATCCGGATCTCCTCCCCGCCCGTGAAGTGGCCCTGCTTCTTCGGCATCGACTTCGCGACCCGCGCCGAGCTGATCGCGAACGGCATGACCATCGAGGAGATCGGCACCTCGCTCGGCGCCGACTCGCTCTCGTACATCTCCCTGGACGGGATGATCGAGGCGACCACGATCGACAAGCCGAATCTGTGCCGCGCCTGCTTCGACGGCGAGTACCCGATGGAGCTTCCCGACCCCGAGCTGCTCGGCAAGCAGCTCCTGGAGACCGAGCTGGCCGCGGGTCCCGCAGCCACGGCCGCGGCTGACGCCATCCGTCGCCCGTAGCGCCGCAGAGCCCCGTTTCACCGACCCGAAAGATCCCAGGCAATGTCTGCTGTATCCGATCAGTCGACTTCGTCGACGGGCACTGGTTCCGGCGCGTCCTACGCGTCCGCCGGAGTCGACATCGAGGCGGGCGACCGCGCCGTTGAGCTGATGAAGGAGTGGGTGAAGAAGACGCAGCGCCCCGAGGTCCTCGGCGGCCTCGGCGGTTTCGCCGGCCTCTTCGACGCTTCCGCCCTCAAGCGGTTCGAGCGCCCGCTGCTCGCCTCCGCCACCGACGGCGTGGGCACCAAGGTGGACATCGCCCGTCAGCTCGGCGTGTACGACACCATCGGCCACGACCTCGTCGCGATGGTCATGGACGACATCGTGGTGTGCGGCGCCGAGCCGCTCTTCATGACCGACTACATCTGTGTGGGCAAGGTCCACCCGGAGCGCGTGGCGGCCATCGTGAAGGGCATCGCCGAGGGCTGTGTCCTCGCGGGCTGCGCCCTGGTGGGCGGCGAGACGGCCGAACACCCGGGTCTGCTCGGCCCGGACGACTTCGACGTGGCGGGCGCCGGTACCGGCGTGGTCGAGGCCGACCAACTGCTCGGCCCGGATCGCATCCGTACGGGTGACGCGGTGATCGCCATGGCTGCCTCCGGTCTTCACTCGAACGGGTACTCGCTCGTCCGCCACGTCCTCTTCGACCGGGCGAACCTGCGCCTGGACCAGCACATCGAGGAGTTCGGCCGCACGCTCGGCGAGGAGCTCCTGGAGCCCACCAAGATCTACTCGCTGGACTGCCTGACGCTGACGAAGAGCACCGAGGTGCACGCCTTCAGCCACATCACCGGCGGCGGCCTGGCGGCCAACCTGGCCCGGGTGATCCCGGACGGTCTGCACGCCGTGGTCGACCGCGAGACCTGGACCCCGGCGCCGGTCTTCGACCTGGTCGGCAGGACCGGCGGTGTCGAGCGCCTGGAACTGGAGAAGACGCTGAACATGGGCGTCGGCATGATGGCGATCGTCCCCGAGGAGTCCGCCGAGGTCGCCCTCGCCGTCCTCGCGGACCGCGGAGTGGACGCCTGGATCGCCGGTGAGATCACCGAGCGCGGCGACCACACGACGGGCGCCGCACTCGTCGGCGACTACGCGAACTGAGACCCGCGCGACGGGAGCCGAAGCCGGCGGTCACGCGGGCGGAGGCTCCCGGAGCGGCACGACGGGTTTCCCCGAGCCGTGCGAAAAGGGTCCCTGAGCAGCACGAAACCCGGTCCGGCGCTGAGGCCCCGGACCGGGTGAGGTGCGGTCGCTACGAGAAATCCGCCAGGCGGGATCTGCCAGTAACCCACGCCAGGAGATCCGCCAACAGAAGAGATCGCGGAAACTGCGAGGGACGCTGTTGCGTCAAGCGCCGCGACGTTGCGACTGAGGACCGGACTGGTCGTCCTCTTCCTCGTCGTCGTCGTTGTAGAGATCCGCGTACTGTGCGTACGGGTCCTCTTCCTCGTCGTCGTCCTCGAACGGCTCGCCATTCGGCGGCTGGCTCGAAGTCGAAGCGCCCAGCTCATTGGCCAGACGCGAGAGGTCAGTCCCGCCGCTGCTGTACTTCAGCTGGCGGGCGACCTTCGTCTGCTTGGCCTTTGCCCGGCCGCGCCCCATGGCTCGACCCCCTCGGATACGGGGCTCGACGGCCCCAGAGTCTTGACACGCGTTCATGATCTGGAACGGACTCTCCGTGGAGAGACCGGTCCGTAGGGCTTCCACGGTACCTGAGCCCGCGCCCATACGGTACGTCGCCCGCAGCACGCGCCTTCACCCAGAACCCGCGAGGTGCCCTGTCCTCGCTGGTCAACCGCGATTTTAACCCCTTCTTGGGCCACGACCCGCCGACAGACGTGAGAGTTCTCTCCCAACCGGCTGTCGGCGGGTCCCTGACAAGGGCCGATGGCCCCGAAAGGCGTCAGCCGCGCCGGGCCTCCGCCATCCGCTGCTCGGCGATCCGGTCGGCCGCCGCGGCCGGCGGGATCCCGTCCTGCTTCGCACGTGCGAATATGGCCAGAGTGGTGTCGAAGATCTTCGTGGCCTTCGCCTTGCACCGGTCGAAGTCGAAGCCGTGGAGCTCGTCGGCGACCTGGATGACACCGCCCGCGTTCACGACGTAGTCGGGGGCGTACAGGATCCCGCGGTCCGCGAGGTCCTTCTCCACACCCGGGTGCGCCAGCTGGTTGTTGGCCGCGCCGCACACGATCCTGGCGGTGAGCACCGGCACGGAGTCGTCGTTGAGCGCCCCGCCCAGCGCGCAGGGCGCGTAGATGTCGAGGCCCTCGGTGCGGATCAGCGTCTCGGTGTCCGCGACGGCCGTGACGCCCTCGGGGTGCCGGTCCAGGATCCGCCGCACGGACTCGGCCCGCACGTCCGTGATCACGACCTCGGCGCCGTCCTCGCGCAGGTGCTCGACCAGGTGGTGGCCCACCTTGCCGACGCCCGAGACGCCGACCTTGCGGCCCCGCAGCGTCGGGTCGCCCCACAGGTGCTGAGCGGAGGCCCGCATGCCCTGGAAGACACCGAAGGCGGTCAGGACCGACGAGTCGCCCGCGCCGCCGTTCTCCGGGGAGCGTCCGGTCGTCCACCGGCACTCACGTGCCACGACGTCCATGTCGGCGACATAGGTGCCGACGTCGCACGCCGTGACGTAGCGGCCGCCGAGCGAGGCGACGAACCGGCCGTAGGCGAGGAGCAGCTCCTCGGACTTGATCTGCTCGGGGTCGCCGATGATGACGGCCTTGCCGCCGCCGTGGTCGAGTCCGGCCATGGCGTTCTTGTACGACATCCCGCGCGCGAGGTTGAGGGCGTCGGCGACGGCCTCCTGCTCACTCGCGTACGGGTAGAAGCGCGTGCCGCCGAGGGCGGGGCCCAGTGCGGTGGAGTGGATGGCGATCACGGCCTTGAGGCCGCTGGCGCGGTCCTGGCAGAGCACGACTTGCTCATGACCCCCCTGATCCGAGTGGAACAGGGTGTGCAGTACATCAGCAGGCGCGCCGGTTACGTCGGTCACTGTGGTGACTCCCAGGTAAAAAGCGGCGGTTGGGTGCGGTGCCCGTGCGGATGGCGGGCTCCGTGGGAATGAGACTAGAGCCTGGGCCGACCCGCCCTCGGCGCAGTGTTCAGGATCACCTACGGGCGGGGTACGGCCGTGGTTCGATTTGCATAGATTTCTCTTCAGGTTCCGATCGGTTCTCGCTGGTTTTCCCGGTGGTCGACGGGGGAGGGAGCAGGCGTGCCCAAGGTGTCCGCGGTGATCGTCCCCTACACGTCGTATCTACGCGTGTACGAGCCACTGGCCGCGTTCCCCGAGTCCGAGCGCGCTCACTGGACGCGCTACGCCCGGCGCGCCGAGCGCCCCTCGTACCAGGACGAGCTGCGCCGCTCGCTGGCCGATCTGCTGCCCACCCCTCCGGTCCCCGTGCCGGTGCACGAGAGCGGCGACGCGTTCGTCACCGAAGTGGACGGGGTGGTGTGCGTCTGTCCCTGGCGCACCCGGCTGCGCGGCTGGCAGGCCCTGGACGAGCTGGGCGAGGAGCTCCCCGCGTCCGTCCTGGACGCGGTGCTGCCGCCACTGGTGCGCCGTCAGGCGGCGCTCGACTACGAGCGCTGGCTGGTGCGCAACCCCGACGCGCGCCCATGGATCCGCACCTCCACCTGGCAGGTGCCGCTGAACTGGTTCGTCCTCGTCACCGACGAGGAGCGGGAGTACGAGAAGGGGGCGGGTCCCGGCGGGGCCGCGCCGCTGCTGCGCTACCGGACGCCGATGGTGCAGGCGCGCCGGCGCACGGCGCGGGCCCTGCGCACGCTCCGGGACGCCCTGGACGAAGGGCCGCTCATCGAGGGCCTGGTGGACGTGGGGCGCTGGCTGGAGGAGTTCCATCCGCGCTCGCTGGTCGAGCTGGACTACGGCGGGCTCGTGCACACGCTGCCGGCCGGTCATCTGGAGGACGACCACTCCGCCGCCGACGTGGCCGAGGGCATCGAGGCGCTGCGCACCGGGGACGGGGCCAGGGCGGGCGAGGCGTACGGCCGGCTGGTGGAGCGCTGGCGGTCGGTCAGGGACCGGCGTTCGTCGAACTGAGGCACGGCGGGGGCGATCCCGGGCACGTGGCCCGAGGAGCGTGGCCCGAGGAGCGCGGCCCGAGGAGCGCGGCCCCACGAGCGTGGCCCCACGAGCGAGGCCCCGGGCACGCGGCCCCGGGCGGCGCGGTGGGGGTCCCCGGTCGGCGTGCCGGGCGGGCGGTCATGGGCGGACGCCGGCGGTGCGGCCCGTGTCCGGTGGTTCGGGTGGGGCGGGAGGGGGTCCCGGGGCGCCTGGCGCAGATGTGATCTGCTTCTCACAGGTTTCGGTCGAACTCGCGTATGGTCCTCACACGCTGAAGAACCCTCACGTCAGGGACGTAGGGCCCGTTCCGGGCGTATACGTCAACTGCTGTCAAGCGTGACGGACGGCACTTACCCGGCTCTTGCATCGCTTCCCCCTCCTCGTGTCAAAATAGGACAAGGAGCCCGGGGGAGGGCTCCCTCCGCCCGCTTTTGGGGGGGAATCTCGGCATTGCGCGCTTTTAGGACGTCTGGTGACTCCTGATCGCCCCTGTGACTGATCGTCACAGGGGCGTGACTGTCCGCTATGGCATGGTCCATCGGCTTCCGTCGCTGATGAACACCTGGGAGGGCAATTCCATCGGTTTGGCCGACGCGGCTGGACGGATGGTGTAGTTGTAGTGCCGAGGACAAGCCGTTCGTCCTATAACCGACTCGACTCGCGTCCGCCATTTCGGGCAACGCGGGTCAAGGTGCAGAATTTAGAGGAAAGAACCGAGAAGGTTCGGTTCTCCCGAGGAGGCCGCTCATGACCGCTCGCACCCCTGATGCCGAGCCGCTGCTGACCCCCGCTGAGGTCGCCACGATGTTCCGCGTCGACCCCAAGACGGTCACGCGGTGGGCGAAGGCCGGCAAGCTCACGTCCATCCGCACGCTCGGAGGGCACCGTCGTTACCGCGAGGCTGAGGTCCGCGCACTGCTCGCGGGTATCCCGCAGCAGCGCAGCGAAGCCTGAGTCATCGCATAACCGGACAGATCGACGGATCCCCCAACCCGTCGAGACGTCCACACCACAGCTCCAAGCGACGCGGGTTCTGCCCCAACAGAGCCTTCGCCCAAGCGTTACTGACACTTGAACAAGGTGCGTCGTAGATCGCGCTGGACTCCGCCGGGTCCAGCGCGATTTTTTTTGTGCGTTCTACGCACCTCCGCGGCCGTCCTGTGAGCGGCCTTGTCGGAGTCTGGGGGCGGGTGTCGGATCGGCTGTGGACGCCCTCGACGAGCAGTGCAATTGCACATATAAAATTGACTGGTTGTAGGAGGGGGGTAAGTTCCACACTTCTGAAAACATATGCGGTGACTCCCGTCACATGCCACAGTCCTTGTCCGCCGAGAGCCTTCTGCGCTAGGGGAGTTGGGGTTGCGATGGGGCGTGTCGGGCGGGCGCGCGACCTGGGCGGGAGTCGCGGAAGGTGGCCCCGGTCACGTCGTCGGGGGGCTTTCGTCCTCCGCGGTGGCCTCGGGGTCCTGCTCGTCGTTCGGGACGGCTTCCACGGCCATGGCCAGTCGGGCGAGCTGATGGCAGATCGGGCAGTGCCGCGTCAGGTGGCGGTACCCGGAGGCGGCCGCCAGGTGGGCTCGGAGCAGAGCCCGGGTCTCGTGCCGAGCGGACACCGCCATACGCACCTCCGGAGGGCCGGCAGGGCGAGGGCCCTGGATTCCGGGGTACCGGCGGAATGTGACGCCGTCAAGGGACGCGAACGCACCGTAAGGGCGCTCCAGGAGATGCTGCGGCCGTGCGCGGACCGGTGCGCGCACGCGAACCCGGCCGGTGGGCGCGCGTGAACCTGGCCGATGGGCGGGCCGGCGCGGTGCCGGGGCACGCGCGCGGCCCCGCGGCGAGGACGCGAACGGCCGGGCATACGAAAAGGCCCGGAGCTTTCGCTCCGGGCCTTTTTTCGTGCGGTCCTGACGGGATTTGAACCCGCGGCCTCCACCTTGACAGGGTGGCGAGCACTCCAAACTGCTCCACAGGACCTGGCGCCTCTCCCAAGTCCTCAAGACCCTGGGGGAGTTTCGCAGCGACTTGTTCTTGCGCTGTGCTGCGAAACGAGACTGTACATGAGGTCGGCCCCCGGGGTCGAACTGACCGCACGTGCGGGCGCCGTTACGGGGCGGCGGCGTCGATCGCCTTCACGATCCGCTTGTCGGAGACCGGGTACGCCGTGCCCAGCGCGTGGGCGAAATAGCTGACCCGCAGCTCCTCGATCATCCAGCGGATGTCCAGGACCGACGAGGGCACCGGCCGGCCCTGCGGCAGCTGCTCCAGGAGCCAGGCGTACTCGTCCTGCATCTCGTGGACCTTCTCCATGCGGCTGGTGTCCCGCTGGGCACCGGTCGGCATCTGCTGGAGACGCCGGTCCGCGGCGACCAGATAGCGCATCAGGTCCGGCAGCCGCCGCAGTCCCGTCGCCGTGACGAAACCGGGCTTCACAAGGGCGTCCAGCTGCCCTCGTACGTCCGCCAGGTTCGCCAGCAGGGTCGGGCTCCTGACGCCCTTCAGGCGGCGCTCACAGGCCTGCCAGGCGGCGAGCACCTGCTCCACCTGTCCGACCGTGCGCACGGTCGTGTCGACGATCTCCGCCCGCACCTTGTCGTACAGCTTCCGGTAGGACTCCTCGTCCCAGGCCGGGCCGCCGAAGTCCGCGATCAGCTTGTCCGCGGCGGCCATCGCGCAGTCGTCGAAGAGGGCCTGGACCGAGCCGTGCGGGTTCGCCGACAGGGCGAGCTTCTGGGCGTTGGTGAGCTTGTCCGAGGCGAACTTGCCCGGGTTCACGGGGATGTTCCGCAGGATCAGCCGGCGGGTGCCCTTCCACATGGCCTCGGCCTGCTCGGCCTCCGTGTCGAAGAGCCGCACCGAGACGGTGTTCGCCGCCGGCCCGTCGTCGACCAGCGCCGGATACGCCTTCACCGGCTGGCCGGCCCGGCGCGTCTCGAAGACCCGCCTGAGCGAGCCGATCGTCCAGTCGGTCAGCCCCGAGCGTTCCAGGGACTCGCCGCCCTCGCGCTCCGCCGTCGCCGCGGCCGCCTGCGAGATCGCCTGCCGCGCCTTCGGCTTCAGCCGGAGCTTCAGGGCATCCAGATCCTTGTCCTCGGCGAGCTTGCGGCGTCGCTCGTCGACGATCCGGAAAGTGATCTTCAGATGCTCGGGGAGCCGCGACCAGTCGAAGTCGTCGGCCGTGAGCGGCACTCCGACCATCCGCTTCAGCTCGCGCGCCATGGTCAGCGTCAGCGGCTCCTGGAGCGGTACGGCCCGCTCCAGGAACTTCTGGGCGAAGTTCGGCGCGGGAACGTAGTTCCGCCGGATCGGCTTCGGGAGCGAACGGATCAGCTCCGTCACCACTTCCTCCCGCAGCCCCGGGATCTGCCAGTCGAAGCCCTCGTCCGTGACTTGGTTCAGCACCTGGAGCGGGACGTGGACGGTCACACCGTCCGCGTCCGCGCCCGGCTCGAACTGGTAGGTCACCCGGAACTTCAGCCGCCCCTGGAGCCAGGAGTCGGGGTAGTCGTCCTTCGAGACCGCACCGGCCCGGTCGTTGATGAGCATCGAGCGCTCGAAGTCGAGGAGTTCGGGCTCCTCGTGCCGCTTGTGCTTCCACCAGGAGTCGAAGTGCGCCCCGGACACGACGTGTTCGGGCACCCGCTGGTCGTAGAAGTCGTACAGCGTCTCGTCGTCGACCAGGATGTCCCGGCGGCGGGCCCGGTGCTCCAGCTCCTCGACCTCGGTGAGCAGCTTGCGGTTGTCGGCGAAGAACTTGTGGTGCGTACGCCAGTCGCCCTCGACCAGCGCGTTGCGGATGAACAGCTCGCGGCTGGCCTCCGGGTCGATCCGCCCGTAGTTCACCTTCCGCTGCGCCACGATCGGCACGCCGTACAGCGTGACCTTCTCGTACGCCATCACGGCGGCCTGGTCCTTCTCCCAGTGCGGCTCGCTGTACGTCCGCTTGAGGAGATGGCCGGCCAGCGGCTCGACCCACTCCGGCTCGATGCGGGCGTTGACGCGCGCCCAGAGCCGCGAGGTCTCGACGAGCTCGGCGGACATCACGAAACGCGGGGGCTTCTTGAAGAGCGCCGAACCCGGGAAGATCGCGAACTTGGCGCTGCGCGCGCCCAGGTACTCGTTCTTGCCCGTGCTCTTCCCGCTCTCCCCGCCGGTCTCCTTCACGTCCTTCATGCCGACGTGGGAGAGCAGACCGGCGAGCAGCGACACATGGACGCTCTGCTCGGGCGCGTCCTCCTCGTTCAGGTGGATGTCCATCTGCTTGGCGACGGTCCGCAGCTGGCTGTAGATGTCCTGCCACTCGCGGATGCGCAGGAAGTTCAGGTACTCCTGCTTGCACATCCGGCGGAACGCGGACGAGCCCCGCTCCTTCTGCTGCTCGCGGATGTAGCGCCACAGGTTCAGGAAGGCGAGGAAGTCGGAGGTCTCGTCCTTGAAGCGTGCGTGCTGCTGGTCGGCCTGCGCCTGCTTCTCGGAAGGCCGCTCGCGCGGGTCCTGGATGGAGAGCGCGGCCGCGATCACCATGACCTCACGGGCGCAGCCGTTCTTGTCGGCCTCCAGGACCATTCGGGCGAGCCGGGGGTCGACGGGCAGCTGGGCGAGCTTGCGGCCGGTCGGCGTGAGCCGCTTGCGCGCGTCCTTCTCCGTCGGGTCCAGCGCGTTCAGTTCCTGGAGGAGCTGGACGCCGTCGCGGATGTTGCGGTGGTCCGGCGGGTCGAGGAAGGGAAACTTCTCGATGTCGCCGAGGCCGGCCGCGGTCATCTGGAGGATGACGGAGGCGAGGTTAGTACGCAGGATCTCGGCGTCGGTGAACTCCGGGCGGGCGAGGAAGTCGTCCTCGGAGTACAGCCGGACGCAGATGCCGTCGGACGTACGGCCGCAGCGGCCCTTGCGCTGGTTGGCGCTGGCCTGGGAGACCGCCTCGATGGGCAGCCGCTGGACCTTGGTGCGGTGGCTGTAGCGGGAGATACGGGCGAAGCCGGGGTCGATGACGTACTTGATGCCCGGCACGGTCAGCGAGGTCTCGGCGACGTTGGTCGCCAGAACGATCCTGCGCCCGGTGTGCTGCTGGAAGACGCGGTGCTGCTCGGCGTGCGAGAGCCGCGCGTACAGCGGCAGGACCTCCGTGAAGCGGTAGTTCTTCTTGGTCAGCGCGTCCGCCGTGTCGCGGATCTCGCGCTCTCCGGACAGGAAGACCAGGATGTCGCCCTTGCCCTCGGCCTGGAGCTCCTCGACGGCGTCGCAGATCGCGGTGATCTGGTCGCGGTCCGCGTCCTCGGAGTCCTCCTCCAGGAGCGGGCGGTAGCGCACCTCCACGGGATACGTCCGGCCGCTGACCTCGACGATCGGGGCCTCGCCGAAGTGCCGGGAGAAACGCTCCGGGTCGATCGTCGCGGAGGTGATCACGACCTTGAGATCGGGCCGCTTGGGCAGCAGCTGGGCGAGGTAGCCGAGCAGGAAGTCGATGTTGAGGGACCGCTCGTGGGCCTCGTCGATGATGATCGTGTCGTACGCGCGCAGCTCGCGGTCCGTCTGGATCTCGGCGAGCAGGATGCCGTCCGTCATGAGCTTGACGAAGGTGGCGTCCGGGTTCACCTGGTCGGTGAAGCGGACCTTCCAGCCGACCGCCTCGCCGAGCGGGGTGTCCAGCTCGTCCGCGACCCGCTCGGCGACCGTACGGGCGGCGATGCGACGGGGCTGGGTGTGCCCGATCATGCCGCGCACGCCACGGCCCAGTTCCATGCAGATCTTCGGGATCTGGGTGGTCTTGCCCGACCCGGTCTCACCGGCGACGATCACCACTTGGTGATCACGGATGGCCTCCGCGATCACGTCCTTCTTCTGGCTGACCGGCAGCTGCTCGGGATACGTGATGGCAGGCACGCGGGCGCGGCGCTCGGCCATGCGGGTCTCGCCCCTGGCGACCTCCGCCTCGATCTCGGCGAACACGGCGGAGCGGGCTTCGGGCTTATGGATCTTGCGCGCGCCTTCGAGCCTGCGCCCGAGCCGGTGCGCGTCGCGCAGGGACAGCTCGGCCAGGCGGGCGGCGAGATCGCCGAGGGCGGGGGCGGGGTGCGTAGACATACGCGGTCCAGGATCTCATCCCGATGAAATCCGTGGCGAACCCTTTTGTTGCGACGCCGCCACGGGGGCCGGCGACCCGGGGTCAGGGGGCGCGCTGTGCGGGCGGTGCGGGCGTTCCGGCGGCGGGGACGGCGGCCGCGGGAGTCCCGCTCTCGGGTGCGGGGTCCTGGGCGGCGGGGTGCGCGGGCTCCCGCCGGGGAGCCGACGCGAGGGCGATGGACCGCGCGGTGTTGGAGACGGCCTTGATGCCCAGGTAGGCGGTGGTCATGCTGCTCACCGCGGTGAACGCGGCGGTGAGCACGCCGACGATCACGGCCTTGTCCCCGTCGAGCCGCCACACCCCGAAGACCGCGACTCCGACGATGCCGAGATTGCTCATGACGACCGCGATCAGCCCGTACCGCGCCCGGTCCTTCTCCAGCTCGGTGTCCTGCGTCGTCCCGGTCTTGTCCCGGCTCATGTCATCCCCCCGAAGGAACCCGATCGATCAGCCAGAGAAGCTAGCGCCGAGCGGGCGCGGTGCCAAGCGGACCGATCTTTACCGGTCACACCCGTCCCTTTACCGGTCACACCCGTCCCCCCGTACGGACGAGGGGCGGACCCGTCCGGGTCCGCCCCTCGTCAAGCCGTCCGTACGGGTGTCACCGCACGTCGACGTAGTCCTCCCTGCCCTCGCCCACGAAGTGCTTGTTCCGAACCCCGCTGAGGGTTTCGTGAACGACGAAAACCCCCTCCGGTTGACCCGAAGGGGGTTTTCGTATAGTGGCTGGGGCCGGGATCGAACCGGCGACCTATCGCTTTTCAGGCGATCGCTCGTACCAACTGAGCTACCCAGCCACGAGGTTTCCGGAGAAACCTCAGCGGTCCTGACGGGATTTGAACCCGCGGCCTCCACCTTGACAGGGTGGCGAGCACTCCAAACTGCTCCACAGGACCAAGCTTTGTGCGCGAACCAGTAACGCCAGTGTCGCACACGGTATTGCGTGCCCCCAACGGGATTCGAACCCGTGCTACCGCCTTGAAAGGGCAGCGTCCTAGGCCGCTAGACGATGGGGGCGAACAGCCGTACCGCTCCGCTTCGCCCCGAAGGGGTTCCGCTTCTCCTTCGCTTCGACAGAAGCTCGGGACGGTCAGGCCCTGACCGGCGCCCTTGGGCACGAACAGACTGTACTACGTGGCCCGGACGCGGGCCAAACCGGATTAGGGAGGGCGCTCAGGGCCGGTTCTCCTCGGGGAGGTGGCGGCTGACCTCGGCCGTCGTGAGGCCGAGACCGCCCAGCCTGATCTCGTCCCAGGCCTGGAGCCGACGGGTGTCGCGGTCCATGTAGAGAACCGAGGCCTCGATCGGCGCCGGGTACTGGCGCTCGACCGCCCGCAGCCCGCTTCCGCCCGTCGAGCCCTCGACCCGCAGTCGGGTGCCGTACTTCATCACCTCCATCTCCTCGTGGTGCAGATGGCCGGCGAGCACCAGGGGCACCACGCCGTCCGTCCCGCGTGCGGCGACCGGCTCGTGGGCGATGGCGACGTCGACCGGGGTGCCAGCGGCGCGCTGGTCGCGCAGGGCCGAGGCCAGCCGGGCGCCCGCGAGGTCCTCCGCCGCGTCGCCGCCCGGTGCGACCGAGCGGTCGGGCGTGAACTGGGGGTCGCCGATGCCGGCGAAGCGCAGGCCCGCGACCGTGACCGCCCGGCCGTCGTCGAGGACGTGCACGTTCTTCAGGTGTTCGAGGTAGCGCTGCGTCTCCCGGGAGTCGTGGTTGCCGCGTACCCAGACGTACGGGGCTCCCAGGTCCGGGATCGGGTCCAGGAAGCCGTTCTCGGCCGTCGAGCCGTGGTCCATCGTGTCGCCGGAATCGACGATGACGTCGATGGCGTACTGCTTCACGAGCGAGGCGATGATCTTCCAGCTCGCCGGGTTCAGATGGATGTCGGAGACGTGGAGCACCCGGATCGTGCTCGGGTCGGGCTCGTAGACGGGAAGGGTGGAGGTGACGTCGTACAGCTTCGTCACGTTCGTCACCAGGCGCGCCAACTCCTCCTGGTAGACGTTGAATTCGCTGACGATGTTGCGGGCGTCGCCGACCAGGGACGGTGCGGAGGCGAGTAGCCCGGAGTACCTCGGCTCCAGGACCGACTTGGGGTTCCAGGTGGCGAAGGCGGTCGCTCCCGAGGCGGCCAGCAGACAGAGGGCGAGGCCGCCGGCGGCGAGGGCGCGGCCCGGGCGGCGGTAGACCGCGAGGCCGAGGGCGGAGGCGCCGGCGACCACGGCTATGCAGGAGCGGACGGCCAGGTCGAGGGTGCCGTGCTCGACGTCCCGTACGACCTCGTCCTGGAGTCCGGCGAGCCGCTCCGGGTGTTTGACGAGTGCCTGGGACCGCTCCGGGTCGAGCCGGTCCACGTCCACGTCCAGGCGCAGCGGGGCCTCGTGGCTGCGCAGCTCCAGCGCGCCGAGCGGAGAGATGTTGATCTTCGTGCCGCCGGTGAGGGAGGGGCGCAGGGTCATGGTGGTGTTCATGGGACCGACCGGGACGCGGACGTTCCCCACGACCAGCAGTCCGAGCCAGGCGCCGAGCAGCACCACGCACACCAGCCCGAGGGCACGGGTGTACGGGTTCTGCCCGGCGGCGAGTTCGAGCGCCGGGCTCTGCCGGCGGCCGGGCGCGGGGGCGCGGCCGGGCCGGAGCGGGCGCCCGGGGGTGAGCGCGCGCAGCGCCCGGCGGGCGCCGTCGGTCGTACGGCGGACGGTGGCGGCAACGGGGACGCGGGCCATTTGTCCCGTCTGCCCAAGGGGCGGGGCGGGTATGCGGGGTTCCGCACCCCCGCGCCCGGCCGGACCCCCGCGCCCGGCCGCGGGATCCTCGGCTGTCCGGTCAGCCCCAGCCCAGCTCGTGCAGCCGGTCGTCGTCGATGCCGAAGTGGTGGGCGATCTCGTGGATCACGGTCACGGCGACCTCGTGGACGACCTCGTCCGTGGTCTCGCACCTGCGCAGCGTGGGGCCCATGTAGATCGAGATGCGGTCGGGGAGCACCCCGGCGTACCACTCGCCGCGGTCGGTGAGCGGGGTGCCCTCGTACAGGCCCAGCAGTTCGGGGTCGTCCGCCCCAGGTTCGTCCTCGACGAACACGGCGACGTTGTCCATGACCCGGGTCAGCTCGGGCGGGATCCGGTCCAGCGCCTGGCTCACGAGCTCTTCGAAGGTTTCGCGCGTCATCTCCAGCACCACGCCATTGTCGTGGATGGCGCGGTGCCGGCGGCGGACGACAGAGACCCGGACGGGCCGGAATCCGGCGGGGAAACGGGATGCCTGCCCCACATGGGGTGTCTCGAACCGGTTTCGGAGTGTTCTGTCGAACGGTCCCCTGACGTCCGGTGATAGTGCGGGCATGACACGCACCCCTTCCCCGGCCCGACCGGGCGCGCGCGCCCGTGCCCGCAAGGCCCTCCTGTGCGCCGCCCTCCTCGCCGTCACGGTCCAGACCGCCGCCGCGCCGGCGTTCGCCCGGGCGTCCGGAGGCGGGCACGGAAGCGACTGTGTGAGGACCGCGAGACCCCTGGGCGGCGAGGCCCGCGAGGTTCTCGGCATCACCCGGAAGGCCAAGGCCGACCTGCATCTGAAGTCGGTGGAGCTGAAGGTCACCCGAGGCGGGCGCGAGGTCCTCACCGACGCGCTCGGCGAGTCCATGACCGGTGTCCCGGCCGAGCCGGACATGCACTTCCGCGCCGGTTCCGTCGTCTTCTCCTACGTCGGCACGGCGCTGCTCCAGCTCGTCCAGGAGGGGAAGGTCCGCCTCGACGACACCGTGGAGCGCTGGCTGCCGACGCTGCCCAAGGCGAACCGGATCACCCTGCGCATGCTGGCCACCAACACCACCGGGCTGCACGACTACGTCACCGACCCGGCCTTCCTGGCCGAGCTCGAGGCCCACCCGTTCCGCCAGTGGACCCCGAACCAGCTGCTCGCGTACCCCTACAGTCACTCGTTCTGGTACGCGCCGGGCACCAACTGGAGCTATTCGCACGCCAATTACCTGCTGCTGATCCAGGCGCTCGAGAAGATCACCGGCACCCGGATCGACAGGTTCCTGCGGGAGCGGATCACGGGTCCGCTGGGGCTCGACAACACCCGGAACAACTTCACCCCGGACATCCCGCGCCGGGTCCTGCACGCCTTCACCTCCGAGCGGGGCCTGTACGAGGAGTCGACCTTCTGGAACCCGTCGTGGACCACCGCGCCCGGCGCCGTGATCACCACCCACGTCTGTGACCTGGCCCGTTCGGCGCGGGCCATCGGCAGCGGGCAGCTCATCTCGCACCGCTCCTACCGCACGCTGCTCAACCCGGGCACGGTCGGTCTCGGCCACCCGACCGCCAAGTGCCCGGCCACGGTGTGCCTGGAGCAGACCGAGGCCAAGCACTTCGGACTCGGCGTCATCGTGATCAACGGATGGGTCCTCCAGAACCCGTCGTTCTCGGGCTACGCGGCGATCCAGGCGTACCTCCCGTCCGACCGTCTCGCCATCGCGGTCAACGCCACCAAGACCAAGGACACGCCCGACGGCAACATGGCCGAGGTGGTCGCGCAGCGCATCGCCGCGGCGCTCGCCCCGCAGGCCCCGCTGGCGGTCGGCTGACCCGCCGCGCCGCCCGGATCGCGCCTCGCGGCGCGGGCGCCGCGGGCCGCGCGGACGCCCCCCTGGCCCGGTTGGGCCCGGGGGGCGCGTGTCCTCCCGCGGGCGGCGGGAGTTGGACAGGGAGAACTCCCGTTTCTCCCCACGCTCCCGGCTTCTTCCGAGCGGGGGACACCCCGTTCGGAGGTGGCCGCCCGTGCGCGCCTTGTACGTACCCGCCCGTCTGGCCGCCGCGGTCCTGGCCGTGGCAGCCACCGCCGGCTGCATGAGCGTCGGCGCCGACGCGGGGCGGCCCGAACCCTCCCATTCGGCGGGCAGACGGGTCGGCGGGGTGCCCGGTGGCGGGGCGGCGGCCGGCGGTGCCGGAATCGGGTCGTACGGCGGGAAGAGCGGTAAGGCGGGCAAGGGCGGCAAGGCCTCGGCGAAGCCGGGGGAGTCCGCGTCCGACGACCCGTCGGCGTCGGCGTCCCCGGGCGCGAAGCCGTCCGCGAAGGCGACGGACAAGGGCGGGGGCCCGTCCAAGGACTCCGCGTCGCCGGGAGACGAGCCGAGTCCCACACGTACGACGGCGGAGCCGACCCCCGAGCCTCCGCCGGTCTCGTCGCCGGCGCCGCCCGATCCCGGAACGGCGGAGCCCTCGTCGTCGGCGCACGAGCAGCCGGTGACGCAGCTGATCCAGCGGGAACCCGCCCCCGAGGCGGGCTCGCCCGTGTAGCGGGCGCCAGGCGGGCGGGGCCCGGGCGAAGGGCTGCACCCGGCGTCGGCGCAGGGAGCGCCGGGTCTTCCCTGTCGGGTGCCGACGCAGTCCGTGTCGGGCGTTTCCGCCGGCTGTCGCCCGGCGCCCTCGCCGGTCGATGTGGCGGGGTTCACGGTCCCAGGAGCCCCGGATGTGGCCCGTTCAACAGCGCGGTCGGCGCGGGCAAGGTAGCTTTGATGACGCGAGCAGGTGGCTGATAGTGCACCCTCACCTGGTCGTATGGGGCTCAGTTTGCCTTCATGGGGGAAGGGTGCGTATGGTAGTAGATCGTTTGATCCCATTTGCCCGGCGCCGCCGCAGAGAGCGCCGCGTGGCGCGTACTCTCCCTTGCCGTGGCCGGACCGCATAGAGGCGGTCGTTTGCGACTTCACGGAGTTTGGGCGCGTGCCGAAGAAACTCCGGAAGGTTCGCATTTCGCATGTCAATTTCCAGTACTGATCACGTCGTCGTGCCCGAGAACGACCAGAACGACACCGCGGTCGAGGCCGTCGAGACCATCGAGGTCGTCGAGACGATCGAGGCCATTGAGACCGTCGAGGTCGTCGAGGCCGTCGAGTCCGAGCCCGAGATCACCTTCGAGAGCCTCGGCCTGCCCGAGGGTGTCGTCCGCAAGCTCGCGCAGAACGGCGTGACCACCCCCTTCCCGATCCAGGCCGCGACCATCCCGGACGCCCTGGCCGGCAAGGACATCCTCGGCCGTGGCCGCACCGGCTCCGGCAAGACCCTCTCCTTCGGTCTGCCGGCCCTGGCGCAGCTCGCCGGCGGCCACACCGAGAAGAAGAAGCCCCGCGCCATCATCCTCACGCCGACCCGTGAGCTGGCCATGCAGGTCGCCGACGCGCTCCAGCCCTACGGCGACGTCCTCGGCCTCAAGATGAAGGTCGTCTGCGGCGGTACGTCGATGGGCAACCAGATCTACGCCCTGGAGCGCGGCGTCGACGTCCTCGTCGCCACCCCGGGCCGTCTGCGCGACATCATCAACCGCGGCGCCTGCTCGCTGGAGAACACCCAGATCGCCGTCCTCGACGAGGCCGACCAGATGTCGGACCTGGGCTTCCTGCCCGAGGTCACCGAGCTGCTCGACCAGGTCCCGGCCGGCGGCCAGCGCATGCTGTTCTCCGCCACGATGGAGAACGAGATCTCCACGCTGGTCAAGCGCTACCTGACGAACCCGGTCACGCACGAGGTCGACAGCGCCCAGGGCAACGTCACCACGATGTCGCACCACATCCTCATCGTGAAGCCCAAGGACAAGGCGCCGGTCACCGCCGCGATCGCCTCGCGCAAGGGCCGCACGATCATCTTCGTCCGCACCCAGCTGGGCGCCGACCGTATCGCCGAGCAGCTGCGTGACGCCGGTGTGAAGGCCGACGCGCTGCACGGCGGCATGACGCAGGGCGCCCGTACCCGGACGCTGGCCGACTTCAAGGACGGCTACGTCAACGCGCTCGTCGCCACCGACGTCGCCGCCCGCGGTATCCACGTCGACGGCATCGACCTGGTCCTGAACGTGGACCCGGCCGGCGACCACAAGGACTACCTGCACCGCTCCGGCCGTACCGCCCGCGCCGGCCGCTCCGGCACCGTCGTGTCGCTGTCGCTGCCGCACCAGCGCCGCCAGATCTTCCGGCTGATGGAGGACGCGGGCGTCGACGCCGCGCGTCACATCATCAACTCGGGCACGGCCTTCGAGCCCGAGGTCGCCGAGATCACCGGCGCCCGGTCGATGACCGAGGTCCAGGCCCAGTCCGCGGGCGACGCCGCCCAGCAGGCCGAGCGTGAGGTCACCCAGCTCACCAAGGAGCTGGAGCGGGCGCAGCGCCGTGCGACCGAGCTGCGCGGGGAGTCCGACCGTCTGGTCGCCCGTGCCGCGCGTGAGCGGGGCGAGGACCCGGAGGTGGCCGTAGCGGCTGCCGCCGAGGCCGCCGCCGAGCAGGCCGTCGTCGCCGAGGCCCCGGCCGCCGTCGAGGCGGACGAGCCGCGTCAGCGCCGCGACGAGCGGGGCAACTACGAGCGTCGTGACAACGACCGCGGCGGCTTCCGCCGTGACGACAACCGTGGTGGCGGCTTCAACCGCGATGACCGTGGTGGCCGTTCGTTCGAGCGTCGTGACGACAACCGTGGTGGCGGCCGTGACGACAACCGTGGTGGCGGCTTCCGTCGCGACGACAACCGTGGTGGCGGCTTCAACCGCGATGACCGTGGTGGCCGTTCGTTCGAGCGTCGTGACGACAACCGTGGTGGCGGCCGTGACGACAACC